>CAYZCV010000038.1:2566-26570 GCA_964476965.1 uncultured Opitutus sp.
CCCTGTTCTACCACCCCCGCCACCCCTACACCCGGGCACTGCAGCGCTCCATTCCGGGCCTGCAGCCCAAGGGCAGCGATCTCTTCACCATTCCCGGACTGCCGCCGGATGTGTCCAAGCCGATTGCCGGATGCGCCTTCGCGCCGCGCTGCCAGCACGCGCTGGACAGCTGCCGCCAACGGGATCCCGCGCTTACCGAACTGGCCGCGGGCCACCGCCAAGCCTGCCTGCGCGTGCAGGCGGGCGAACTCACCTGACCATGGACGACGCCATCCTCCAGCTCAACGACGTCCGCACGCACTTCCCCATCCAGCAGGGTTTCCTCTTTCGGCGGCAAGTGGGCACGGTCAAGGCCGTCGACGGCGTGAGCCTCTCGCTGCGGCGCGGCGAGGTGCTAGGGCTCGTGGGCGAGTCCGGTTGCGGCAAGTCGACCCTCGCCCGCACGATCATGCAGCTGGTCCCGACGACCGGCGGCACCGTCGTGCTGGAGGGACGCAATCTCACGGCCTGCTCGGTCGATGAGATGACGGTGGTCCGCCGCAATCTGCAGATGGTTTTTCAGGATCCCTACGCCTCGCTGAATCCACGCATGACGGTGTTCGCCACTCTGGCGGAACCGCTGCTGGTCCACGGCGTGTGCAAGTCGGACGAGGTCGTCGATCGCGTGACGGAGTTGATGAAGACCGTGGGCCTCGCGCCCCGCTTCATGCAGAAGTACCCCCACGAGTTTTCCGGCGGCCAGCGACAGCGCATCGCCATCGCGCGAGCGCTCGCCCTGCGGCCCAAGGTGATCATCGCCGATGAGCCGGTCTCCGCCTTGGATGTCTCGATCCAGGCGCAGATCCTGAATCTGCTCTCGCAGCTCGTGAAGAAGATGGGCCTGAGCCTCGTCTTCATTGCCCACGACCTGTCCGTGGTGCGCCACATCTCAGACCGCGTGGCCGTGATGTACCTCGGCAAGATCGTCGAACTCGGGCCTGCCGCGGACGTGATCGACCATCCCCAGCACCCCTACACCCGGGCGCTGGTCAGTGCCATCCCGACCGCCAATCCCGATGCCGAGCGCTCGCGGCAGCGAATTGTCCTCCCGGGCGATCCGCCGTCGCCGATCAATCCGCCCGCCGGCTGCAGCTTCCACCCGCGCTGCCCGCACGCTCAGGAGAAGTGCAAGGTCGCTTTCCCGCCATTGACACCGAGCGGCACGCGCGACGTCGCCTGCGTTCGGCTTGGGGAGATTTGAGCAGCGGCGGCAAGGGCCCTCACCGGCCCGCCGGCAGACCAATCTGGCGAAGCGCCTCGTAGCAGGCGATGCCGGCGGCCGTGCTGAGATTGAGCGAGCGCAGATCCGGATTCGCGTGCGGGATCGTGAGACGCCAATCCTCGCCGATTTCCTGATGCAGCCATTCGGGCGCTCCGTGCCCCTCGTTGCCAAAGAGCAGGCCGTCCCCATCGGCATAACTGACCTCCCAGAACGAACGCTGGGTCTTGGTCGTGAAGAGCCACAGCCGCTTCGGACCCAGCGGACTGGCCCGGAACGCCGCCCAATCGGCATGCTCATGGACGTCCAGCGAGCGCCAGTAGTCCATGCCCGCCCGACGCAGGTGCCGGTCGCTGATCTCGAAGCCCAGCGGGTGAATCAGGTGAAGGCGCGAGCGCGTCAAGGCACACATCCGGCCGACATTGCCGGTGTTCTGGGGAATCTCGGGATTGAAGAGCACGAGGTGCAGCACGCGGTCATCCACGCCCGCCCGCAGAAAAACGGCGAGCCTACTGTTTCCCGCTTTACCGCCAATCGGTTACAGCACAGGCTGCTCACCACAGGATGAGTTCACCGCCCGCAAAAACCCTGGTGATCGTCGATGACGAAAAGTCCTACACGGATCTTCTGGGTCAGCTTCTGGCCGACTATCTCTCGTGTCCCATCCAGACCTTCAACCGACCGCTTGCGGCGCTGGAGGCCTTGCCCGGTCTGCAGGTCGGACTGATCGTCACCGACTACTGCATGCCCCAGATCAACGGGATCGAGCTCATCCGCCGGGCCCAGCAGGTGGCCCCCGACGTCCCGGTCATCATCATCACCGGGCATCGCATGGAGCTTGAACAGACCGACTACTCCGATCTCACGAGCCTGAAGGTGGTGCTCGCCAAGCCCCTGAGCTGGCGGGTTCTCGCGGATGAAATCGTCCGGCACTGGCCCGAGGCCAAGATCACCGCGCCGGCCCTCGGTCGCGTGGACTGATTCAATCTGGGCGACCGGGATCACCCGACCCGTCCGCCGGCCCGCGCGTCACTCGACGGCCAGGCCGTCATTGTCGGCGCGCAAGGTTCGCGCCTCGGCCCGCAATCCCGCCTGCTGAAAGGCTCGGCTCATGGCGTCCGCCACCGTCGGCGCGGTCGCCTCGTCCGCTACGCAGAGCACACTCGACCCGCTCCCGCTGAGCCAGCCCGTGTAAGCCCCCGCGGCGATCCCGGCGGTGATGGCTTCGCGTCCGCCGGGAATCCCCGGCAGACGGTAGGGCTCGTGCATAAAGTCCCCCACCGCGTGGCGCAGCTTGGCGAAATCCCCGGTGGCCATGGCCGCCGTCAGGAAGGTGGCGCTGTTGATGCTGCGAACGGCATCAAAGTACGGGAGCGTCGCCGGCAGCACGCCGCGCGACTGCTTGGTCAGCACCTCGACCGCCGGTGAGACCACGACAAAGGCGACGCGCGCCGGGATCGGGATGCGCACGGTATCCAGGTAGGCTCCGGTGGCCGGATCGCAGCGGGCCACACAGAAGCCGCCCAGCACGCCCGCGGCCGCATTGTCCGGGTGCCCCTCAAGCGCGGTCACGATCGCCGTGATGGCCTGGCGGGAGAGCGGCGAGCCGTGGAGAGCGTTGAGACCGGCGACAATCCCCGCGAGGACCGTGACACTCGAACCGAGGCCCCGGGCGGGCGGAACGTCACCAGTGATCGAATACACAAAGCCCCGGGCGGGCGTGGCGGTGGCCGCATGGAAGCGCGCGGCCGCCGCGCTGACCATGTCCCGCGCCGCCTCGTCCGAGACGGCGTGGCCGCGGATCGCCGGTCCGTCGACCAGGGTGATCGTCACGCGGTTGTAGACCGAGAGAGCCAGCCCGAGGGTGTCGAACCCGGCGCCGCAGTTGGAAGTGCTGCCCGGAACCCGGACGGTGATCGAGGAACCGGTGGACATCAACGGCGTTGCTTGAGGGCTCGGTCGACTTCGCGCATGACGACCTTCTTCTTGAGGTCATCGCGCTTGTCGTAAAGTTTTTTGCCCGACGCGATGGCGATCTCGGCCTTCACCAGCGCCCCCTTGAAGTAGAGGCGCAACGGCACCAGGGCGAGGCCCGCGACTTCAAGCGCCTGGATGATCTTTCGAATCTGGTGCTTGTGCAGGAGCAATTTCCGGATCCGCCGCGACTCGTGATTGTAGATCGAGCCGAAGGCGTACTCATCGATATGGGCATTCATGAGCCAGAGCTCGCCCTTGTGCACCTTGCCGAAAGCATCATTGATGTTGGCCCGGCCGGCCCGGATCGACTTCACCTCGGTGCCGCGCAGCGCGAGGCCCGCCTCGAACTTCTCCTCCACGGCAAAGTCGCGCAGCGCCTTGGCGTTGCGGATCTCGGTGATGCGGGGAGCCCCGTCGGTTTTTTTGGCGGCAGCCATTGGTTTGAGCTGAAAAAAAGGGCGGCGCCGCCAACGCGGAGCCGCCCGTCGGAAAAAGGAATTGCGGCAGGCGTCAGGCCGTCGCGGTCTCGAAGCTGATCTTGCCCTCGATGATCTCGCGCAGGGCGACATCCTCGGGCGCCAGCTTCTCAAGCGACTCGACCAGCGGGCGGCTGCCACGCTTGAGCTGCTTGACGCGGCGGGACACCACGTTGATCAGGATATTCGGATCGGGAACGGTCCGGAGCGCTTCTTTGATGTAATCGTCTCGCATGAAAGGAAGGAGCCTACTGGTAAACCGTTTAGGCCAAAGCGCGCCGCCTTCCCCGTCAAGGGCAATCTTGTCCCCGGCTTGATCCGTTCCGGCAAACCCCTTAGCTCCCCCCATGCTCATCGCATGGACCACCGTGGAAACGGAATCACAGGCCGAGGCCCTGGCCGCCGGGCTGATCGGGGCCCGTCTCGCCGCGTGCGTCCAGGTCGAGGGGCCCGTCACCTCCCACTTTCGCTGGGAGGGACAGGTCCACCGGGCTCGCGAATACCGGCTGACAATCAAGTTCCTTCCGGAGCGCCAGTTGGAGGTCGAAGCCTGGATGACCGGCCGACACCCCTACCAGACCCCGGAATGGGTGGTCGTCCAAGCGGAGTCGGTTGCGGAAAAATACTTGTCATGGGCGCGGGCGAACTCTACTTCAGTTCCCCTTTAACCCGTCCATTCACCTTTTTTAAAGCCATGTCCCAGCATAAGAGCCTCCAAGGCAGCAGCGGTATCGTCATCAAGCGCAACGTCTTGAAGCGCTTTGAGCGCATTGAGATTCTCAAGCGCCGCGGCCAGTGGAAGGAAGGCGAGCGCGTGCAGGGTCTGCGCAAGACCAAGCCCGACGTCTAAGCCGACTTCAGTCTCATTTATTGGGGCAGGTTCGATCTTTATCGGCCTGCCCTTTTTTGCACCCCAGCCACCGCCATCGGCCCAGAGTGTGGCTCGGCACCGCGCACACCGTACTCCTTCTCCATGCAGATTCTCCGTTATCTTCGTCTCATGCTGGTCGGCTTCGTCATGGGCGCCGCGGACCTTGTTCCCGGCGTCTCCGGAGGAACGATCGCATTCATTTGCGGCATCTACGATCGCTTCATCAATGGGATCAAGGCGTTCGATGTCGAGGCGCTGCGCATGGCACTGCGCCTGGACTGGCGCGGGCTCAACGCAAAGCTGCCGATTGCATTTTTCGCCGCCCTCGGCACGGGATTGCTGACCGCTGTCTTCAGCCTGTCCCATCTGCTTTCCCAGCTATTTGTCACGCATCCCATTCAGCTGTGGTCGTTTTTCTTTGGGCTCGTCCTCGGCTCCATTCTCCTGCTGGCACACGACACGTGGGTGTGGCGGCCGGCGGACTGGGTGGCCTTCATCGTCGCGACGGTGGCGACCTACTGGCTCGTCGGGCTTCCCGCGACCCAGACTCCGCCCACGCTCCCCTTCATCTTCCTCTCTGGCGCGATCGCGATTTGTGCGATGATCCTTCCCGGGATCTCCGGTTCCTACCTGCTGGTCATCATGGGGAAATATCAACAGATTCTGGAAGCCGTCAGCACCCGTGATTTCGTCACGCTGTCCGTCTTTATCGCAGGAATTGGCGCTGGCGTGCTGTCATTTGTCCGCATCGTCAGCTGGCTGCTGCGAACCTACCGCCATGTTACGCTCGTCGCCCTGACAGGAATCATGGCCGGCGCCCTCCGCACCGTGTGGCCCTGGAAGGTCGTCGTTTCAACGCGCATCAACAGCGAGGGCCTGGAAGTTCCGGTGCAGCAGATGAACGTCATGCCTGCCGACTCGTCGCAGATTCCGCTTTCGGTTGGTTTGCTGATTGCCGGTGCGGCTGTGGTGCTCCTCCTGGCCCGCATCGCCGCTCCGTCCGACAAGACGGCGTAAGGCCTCGGACCTGATTTCCACTCGACACCGGGCGACGGGATTCCAACATCCCTCTCTTCCTTTCGCGGTCGTAGCACAATGGATAGTGCACTGGTCTCCGAAGCCGGTGATCTGGGTTCGATTCCCAGCGACCGCACCACCCGTCCCCTCGGGCTGGCCTGCCTTCCCCGGATTCGCCCCACGGCCCCCTTGTCAGCGATCATGCCATGCTTCGTCGCCTTCTGCTGATTGGACTCGTCACCTCGGTCGGCGTCGCGGGAGCCTCCTGTCTCCGCGCGGCGGAGGCGGCGCGACCTAACATCATCTTCGTTCTCGCCGACGATCTGGGCTACGGGGATCTCGGCAGCTACGGCCAGCAGATGATCGCCACCCCCCAACTCGATCGCCTGGCCACCGAAGGGGTCCGCTTCACGCAATTCTACGCGGGCAGCACCGTCTGCGCCCCGTCACGCAGCGTGCTGCTGACCGGCAAGCACATGGGCCACACCACCGTGCGCGGCAATGCCGGCAACCGCGGCTTGACGGTCCAGACGCTCGCCGCCTCGGATGTGACCTTTGCCACCATCCTGAAGCAGGCCGGCTATGCGACCGGACTGGTGGGCAAATGGGGCCTGGGCGAACGTGAAAGCACCGGCGCCCCCTGGCTGCACGGCTTCGACTATTTCTACGGGTTCCTCAATCAGAGCCATGCGCACAATCACTACCCGGATCATCTTTGGCGCTACGACGCCCGCTCCCCGCTGAGCGACAACCGCGTTCCGCTGAAGAACGATCTGGTCCCGGTCGGCACCATCCCCGGGGTCGGCTATGCCACCCAGCGCGTGGAGTACGCCGGCGACCTTTTCTTCGCGGAGGCCGAGTCCTTCATCGAACGAAACCGCGACGGACCGTTCTTCTTGTTTCTTTCCCTGACCGTGCCCCACGCCAACAACGAGCGGTCCCGAATGCTCGGCGACGGGATGGAAGTCCCTAGCTACGGCACCTATGCCGACACGCCGTGGCCGGATGCCACCAAGGGTCAGGCAGCCATGGTCACCCGGATGGACACCGGCATTGGCCGGCTGATGGAACGACTCCGGGCCCTTGGACTGAGCGACAATACCGTGGTCATGTTCTCGAGCGACAACGGACCTCACCGAGAAGGCGGCCCCAATTACTCTCCCGAGTTCTTCAAGGCCGCGGGTCCCCTCCGCGGCATCAAGCGCGATCTCACCGAGGGGGGAATCCGGGTACCGTTCATCGTGCGCTGGCCGAACCGCATCCCCGCCGGAACGGTCAGTCCCCACGTGGGCTATTTCGGGGACCTGCTCGCCACCTTCGCTGAGCTTGCTCAGACCACGATCAATCATTCCCACGACGGCATCAGCCTACTCCCGGTCCTGCAGGGTCAACCCGACCGGCAAGCCAGTCACCGCCATCTCTACTGGGAGTTCTACGAGAACACCTTCAAGCAAGCCGTGCTTCTTGAGGGACGTTGGAAGGGCATTCGCAGCCTCCGCGACAACAGGACGATGGAGGTTTACGACCTGCACAAGGACCTCGGGGAAACCCTGAACCTCGCCGCAAGCCAGCCCGAGCGCGTGGCCGCGCTCGCTCAGCTGATGGACGAGTCACACGTCCCGAACGCGCATTGGTCATTTCCGCTTCCGCCGCCGGCAGCCCCTTCGCCCTAGGTCGATTCAGACTTGCACCGGCGGCGCCAAAGTCTGATTTATACTTATTACCCCCACCCAAACCCACCATGTTACCCCTCAATCGTCGGGAATTCCTAAAAACGGTCGGTGCGGCTGGTCTGGCCGCCTCCTTCCCCACCCTGCGCGGACAAACTGCGTCCGCTTCCGCCCTCAAAAATCCGGTCATCCTCTTCAGCAAGCATGCCCAGTGGCTGACGCCCGAGGAACTCGGGCCCTACCTCCGCGACATCGGTTTTGATGGGGTGGAGCTCTCCGTCCGTCCCGGCGGCCATGTTCTCCCGGCCGAAGCGGCCCGCCGTCTGCCGGCCGCGGTCAAGGCGATCACCAGCGCTGGCTTGTCGGTCCCCAACATGGTTTCCGGCATCACGGACGCGGACGAACAAACGGAAACGGTGCTGCGTGCCGCGGCCGACAGCGGAATCAAGCACTACCGTCTCGCCTACTATGATTTCGATCCGGCTTTGGGCGTGATCCGGTCGCTCGACAAGATCCGCGCCCGCGTCGAAAAGCTGGCCAAGCTCAATGAGAAGCTCGGCATCCACGGCGCCTGGCAGAACCACGACGGTGTCCGCCCGGGCGCGTCGATCTGGGAAATTTGGTACGCCGTCAAGGACCTCGACCCGCGCTGGATGGGCGTCCAATTCGATCCGCGGCACGCGACCGTCGAAGGCGGCAATTCCTGGGTCAATGACTTTGACGTGGTCAAGCCCTGGGTCCGCTGCACCGTCGCCAAGGACTTCCTCTGGGAGAAAAACGCCCGCGGAAAATGGACCGCCAAGCACGTGCCACTCGGCGAAGGCATGGTCGACTTCGATCTGTTCTACAAGCGCTACCTCGCCGCGGGGCTTTCGGGCCCGGTCTCGATGCATGTCGAATTTCCAATGTTCACCCGGGACGAGAAATCGATGAGCAAGGCCGAGCTTAGCGCGGAGGGAGCCGTCATCCTCAAGCGCGAGCTGACGCGTCTGCGGTCCATCATGGCCCAGGCCGGCATGCCGGCCTAAGCGGAAAGACCTCGATCGCCACAAAAAGGCCGGCTCTTGCGAGCCGGCCTTTTTTATTGAAGCGGACCGCAGCCGATTCGGCCCGCGGCGCGCACTCAGATGTGAATCGCCTCGCCCGTGGCGGCCGCCGCAGCCTCCATCACGGCCTCGCTCAGCGTCGGGTGCGCGTGAATGGTGTGGTGGATTTCCTCGACCGTGGCCTCGAGCTCCATTGCCAGGCCGTACTCGGCAATCAGCTCGGTCGCCTCGGCGCCGATGATGTGCGCGCCGTAGATCTCGCCCGTCTTGGCGTCGGTGATGACCTTGACGAAACCGTCGGACTCCGCGGAAGCCACGGCCTTGCCTGACGCGGCGAAGGGAAATTTGCCGACCTTGTAATTGAGTTTCTTCTCGCGGGCGGCCTGCTCGGTCAGACCCGTGCTCGCCACCTGCGGTTGGCAATAGGTGCAGCCCGGGAACTTGGTCACCCGGTGCGGCTTGCCGTGGCCAAAGATCCCATTGACCGCGCTCACCGCCTCAAAGGTGGCGACGTGCGCCAGCCACGGCGGCCCAATGATGTCACCGGCGGCGTAAAGCCCCTTGACGGTCGTCTGGTAGTCGTCGCCGACCTTGAGGTAACCACGTTCAAGCTCGGGCTTCACGTTGGCGGCGAGGGCCCCGTCGAGATTCGGCACGACGCCGATCGCCGACAACACGACCTCGGCCTCGACCTCCTGCTTGGCCTCGCCCGTGATCAGGTCGACCTTGACGCTCGATTTGCCGATCCGGAAGTTCTCACACTTCGTCCCGGTCAGAACCGTGATACCCTGCTTCTCAAACGAACGATGCAGGAGCTTGGCCACCTCCTCGTCCTCCACGGGGAGAACCTGGGGCAGCATCTCGACCAGGGTCACCTTGGAACCGAAGGCGTTGTAGAAATAGGCAAACTCAACGCCGATGGCGCCGGCACCGACAATGATGACGGACTTCGGCAGGGTGGTGTTCGCAAGGGCCTCGCGGGAGGTCATCACCCGCACACCGTCGTACTCGAGGCCGGGGATCCGACGCATCTTGCAGCCCGTCGCGAGGAGAATGGACTTGGCCTTGAAGAACTTCCCCTTGTGCTCGCCTTCCGTGATCGAGACCATGCCGGGCGCGCTGACCTGGGCCTTGCCGACAAAGTACTCGACTTTGTTTTTCTTGAAGAGGAACTCGACGCCCTTGGCCATCTGGCCCGAGACGCCGCGCGAGCGCTCCATGACCTTGGCGAAATCGAAGGTGACGTCCTTGGCGCTGAGACCAAAGGTCTCCGCCTTCTTGAACTTCTGGTAGAGCTCGGCGCTCTTCAGCAGGGCCTTGGTGGGGATGCAGCCCCAGTTCAGACAGGTGCCGCCGGCCCGCTCGAGTTCGATGCAGGCCACCTTCTTGCCCAGCTGTCCGGCGCGAATCGCGCCAGCGTAGCCCGCGGGTCCGCCGCCAATGACGATCAGGTCGTAGTCTGTAGAGTCAGCCATGTGATAAAAATGAGGGACAAGGTCACCCGACAGGGATGCCCGGTCAAATTGAAAACAGGTTCGGCCCGCAAGGCGCCGCGTCAGATATCAATGACCTCGCCACCCCGGCCGGCATCCCGGCGAGGAGCGGCGCGCCCCGGCCCCCGCGGCGGACCGCGACGAAACAGCCCTGCGAGCAGGAGATTGGTCACACTGACAATGAGCGACCCGCCCAGCGCAGCCCAGAAGCTGGCGACGTGAAAGCCGTCGACCAGGCGGCTGACCAGCAGGAAAAGGAAGGCATTGATCAGGAGCATTCCCAGCCCCAACGTCACCAGAATGAACGGCAGCGTGAACAGCACCAGCAGCGGCTTGAGCACCGCGTTAAACAGGCTGAGCAACACCACCACAACCAGCAACGTGCTCGCGTCGTCGCACTGGATGCCCGGCACGACGCGGGTGGCGATCGTGACCCCGAGGGCCAGGATCGACCAGCGCACGATGAGTTGGACCAACGGGTGATGCATTTCGGTCTCTCACTCTCCGTCGAGCCGGGGTTCGGGCAATGAAAATCCTCATCGTCCAGGACCATCTCCGCAGCGGAGGCACCGAGCGCCAGTCCATCCTGCTCGCCCGCTCCTTCCTCGCCGAAGGCCAGTCGGTCCGGCTGCTCACGTTCCGACCGGGCGGGGCGCTCGAGCCCTCCCTCGGGTCAGTTCCCCGGATCAGCCTCCAGCCCTTCGACACGCAGCTCGACTGGTTCGCGCCGGATCTGGATCGGGCCGTCGCCCGCTTCGCCCCGGACCTCGTTCTCTGCATGGGCCGGATGGCCAATTGCTATGCCGGCCGGATCCAGCGCCGCAATCCGGACTCCGCCGTGGTGGCCACCATGCGAACCGGCAAGGCCCTCCCCTGGCTTTTCCGCCGCTCGCTCACCGAGGTCGCACAGGTGGTGGCCAACAGTGAAGAGGCCAAGGCCACGCTGGTCCGCGACCACGGCGTCGCTCCGGACCGGATCGCGGTGATCTACAACGGCCTTGTCTTCGCGGCCGGCAGCCCGGGCGCCTCGCCGGACCGCGCCGCCGAGCGCGTCCGGCATGGGGCCACGGACACCACGTGTGTGCTGCTCTCCGTGGCCATGTTCCGACCAGAGAAAGGTCAGGCCGAACTGCTCACCACCGTTGCCCAGCTGCCCCGGACGCTCGATTGGCAACTTTGGCTGGCCGGAGACGGTCCTGCGCTGGAGGCCTGTCGGCGGCTCGCCGCGAGCCTCGGCCTCACCGAGCGCGTACGGTTTCTCGGCTGGCAAGCGTCGCCGGCTTCCCTTTACGCCGCGGCCGACATCGCCGTCCATGCGTCCAGCAGTGAAGCCCTATCCAATTTCCTCATCGAGGCCCAGGCCAGTGGTCTGCCAGCCGTCGCGTACAACGCCCAGGGCATCCGGGAGTGTTTTGTCCCGGACC
The DNA here is from genome assembly GCA_964476965.1 of uncultured Opitutus sp. Taxonomy (GTDB): domain Bacteria; phylum Verrucomicrobiota; class Verrucomicrobiia; order Opitutales; family Opitutaceae; genus CAMAXB01. The sequence goes on from CAYZCV010000038.1 coordinate 13,799, forward strand.
TCACCGGCTGCGTCATTCCACGGGGTGACACGGCCTCGTTCGTCGAGGCCGTGACCCGTTTCGCGTCTGCCACCCCGGCCGAACGATTCGCACGGTCCGAACAGGCGCGAAAATTTGCGCGGGAGCGGTTTGACCCCGCGCAGCAGACCCGCTCGTATCTCCGTTTGTTCACGAGCCTCAGGACCCGCCCCACATCATGACCAACAAGCAACGCCTTGACCTGATCGAAAAGTACATCCGTGAGCACAAGTATGCGGACCTGCATACACTGGCGGCGCGCTTCAAGACGTCCCTGTCCACGGTTCGGCGCGCACTCGACAGCCTCGAGGAAAAAGGGGTCCTGCGCCGCCACCACGGCGGAGCTTCGCTCGTCGAGACCGACGAGTTTGAAAAGGAGTTCGACTTCATCTTCCGCGACCAGCGCAACGCCGAAGACAAGTTCGCCATTGCGCGCCTGATCGCCGACCAGATCCAGCCGGGCATGACCGTCATCCTGGACGGCGGCACCTCGACCTATGCCGTGGCCCGACTGCTGGTCAGCAAGCGCCTGCAGGTGATCACCAACTCGCTCCCCATCGCCGCGCTCTACACCGAGATTGGCTCCCTGGAGACGATCGTGACCGGTGGCAGCATCTACAACCGGCTCGGGGTGCTGGTCGGTCCGCTCTGCGAACAGTCGCTCGAGCAGGTCCACGCCGATCTCGCCGTGCTCGGCGGCGCCGGCATCACGGAGTCGGGCGTGTGGAACCACAACGCCCTGATCGTCGCCGCTCAGCGCCGTATGATCGCGGCCGCCGAACGCACGCTCTTTGCGCTCGATCACTCGAAGTTCGGACGGAAGGCCATCGGTCTCACCACCGGTTTCAGCCCCCGCCACACCATCGTCACGGATCGGGTGCCGCCCACCGCGGTAGCGCAGGCCATTCGCACCGCTGGCGCGGGGCTGACCCTGGTGCCAACGCCGCAGAAGTAGGCTCTACGGTTGAAGTTTGAGCGGAGCTCGTCTTCGTCTGGGCGTGTCCCGTTCGCCTTCCGCTCCCGCCCGTCCCGCCTGCATTCGCCTTCACGGCGTCCGCCAGAACAATCTGAAGGGGTTTGATCTCGATCTTCCCCTCGGGCGCTACATCGCCGTCACGGGGCTGAGCGGCGCCGGAAAGTCCTCCCTCGTCTTCGACACCCTCCACGCGGAGGGCCAGCGCCGCTACGTGGAGACGTTCAGCGCCTACACCCGTCAGTTTCTCGACCTGCTCGACAAGCCCCGGGTGGACTCGATCGAGAACATCCGGCCGTCGATCGCCATTGAGCAGACCAATACGGTCAAGACCTCCCGCTCGACGGTCGGCACGATGACCGAGCTGACCGATTTCTTTAAGGTCTGGTTCAGCCATGTTGCCACGTGCTTCGATCCCGCCACAGGAGAACCCGTCGAGGACGATCACCCGCAGAGTATCTGGCGCAAGGTGCACTCCGCCCACGCCGGACGCGCCGTCATCATCGCGTTCCGCGTTGTCCGGCCGGACAATCTGGGCTGGAACGACATTCTGGGTGGACTGAAGTCCCAGTCCTACGTCCGCGTGCTGGTTCCCGCGGCGGAGCCCACCCTCCCTCCGACGGTTCAGCGGGTCGACGATCTGCTGACGCAGCCCGCGGGCCTGGACGGATCGAACCACCTCTTCGTGGCGCAGGATCGCATCACGGTCGAGGAGGCACAGCAGAGTCGCGCCCTCGAGGCGATCGAGGCCGCCCTCCATTTCGGCCGGGGAGAAGTCCATGTCTTCGCCGGCGACTCGCTCCACGAACTGGGCCACTACTCCCGGGGACTGCATTCTCCGAAGACAGGCCGCACGTTCCGGCCGGCGACCCCCGCCCTGTTCTCCTTCAACTCTCCCCTCGGAGCCTGCCCCCAGTGCCGCGGTTTTGGTCGCATCATCGAAATCGATTACCGCCTCGCCATCCCCGACCAGTCCAAGTCGATCGATGACGGAGCACTCAAGTGCTGGGAAGGCGAGGTCTACAGCGCCTCCAAGGACGATCTCATGGTCTTCGCCCGGAAGCGGAAGATTCCGACGAACGTGCCGTTCGCCTCCCTCAGCCCGGAGCAACAGGCCTTCATCGTCGACGGCGAGCCCGGGTATGGCGAAGAGAACGGCAAGACTTGGCCGCAGTACTGGTACGGCGTGAAGGGCTTCTTCCGCTGGCTCGAAAAGAGCACGTACAAGATGCATGTCCGCGTCTTCCTGTCGCGGTATCGCGCGTACAATCCCTGTCCGGTCTGCGGGGGTACCCGCCTGCAGCCCGAAGCGCTCTGCTGGAAATGGCGGGGGCTTTCCTTGCCCGAACTCTATCAGCTTCCGGTCAGTGACCTCCTCGCCCGGATCGGAGAGGCCCGCCCCGCCAGCAGTGACCGCCAGGCCGAGTTGGCGCACGAGTCGATGCTCACCCGCCTGCGCTACCTGCAGGAGGTCGGTCTGGGCTACCTCACGCTTGACCGGCCTTCGAAGACCCTTTCCGGCGGCGAGGTCCAACGCGTCAACCTCACGTCCTGCCTCGGGACATCGCTCGTGGACACTCTCTTCGTCCTCGACGAGCCGAGCGTCGGCCTCCACCCGCGCGATATCGATCGCCTGATTGCGATCATCCGTTCCCTCACCGCTGCGGGCAACACCGTGGTCGTCGTCGAGCATGACGAGGCCATGATTCGCGCCGCAGACCACGTGATCGAAGTCGGCCCCGAGCCCGGTGCCCGGGGCGGACACATTGTCTTCCAGGGCTCGGTCGACGCCTTGCTCCGCGATCCCCACAGCATCACGGGAGCCTATTTCTCCGGACGGCAGACCATTGAGCCGCCGCCGCGCCGACGTCCGGTCACGGACGCCACCCCTCGCCTGGTTTTCCGGTCGGCGTCGAAGCACAACCTGCAGAACGTCACCGTCGCCCTGCCGCTCGAGCGGCTGGTGTGCCTCAGCGGCGTGTCCGGTTCCGGCAAGTCCACCCTGCTGGATCACGTCATTCACCAGGGCCTGCTCGGACGGCGGCATCTGCTGACCGAGGATCCGGCCATCATCGGTGCGATCGATGGTGACCGGGATTTTGCCGAGATCCTGCTCGTCGACCAGTCGCCGCTGTCGCGCACGCCCCGCTCCAATCCCGCCCTCTATTGCGAGGCCTGGGACTTCATCCGCGAACTCTACGCCCGTGAACCCGCGGCGCAGTCGGCGGGCTTCAGCTCCTCCAGCTTCTCGTTCAACAGCGGCGACGGTCGCTGCGATCACTGCCAAGGGCTCGGCTACGAACGGGTGGAGATGCAATTCCTCTCCGACGTCTTCGTTCCCTGCCCGGTCTGCGAAGGGCGTCGTTTCAAGCCCGACGTGCTCGCGATCGTTTGGAATGGCCGCTCCGTGGCCGATGTCCTCGCCACCAGCATCAGCGACGCCCTTGGGCTGTTCGCCGATCATCTCGCGATCCGCTCCCGTCTGGCGCCGCTCGAGGCGGTGGGCCTGGGTTACCTCACGCTGGGACAGCCGCTCAACACCCTCAGCGGAGGAGAGTCCCAGCGGCTGAAGCTGGTCCGCTATCTGTCCGGCTTCACCGGCGAGTCGGCGAAGCAGGATTCGCCGAACTCGCCCCGGGGCACAGCGACCCGCGGAGCGCCGCCCGTGCCCGGTGCCCTGCTTCTGCTCGACGAGCCGACGACTGGCCTGCACCGGCATGACGTCAAGCGACTCCTCGCCGTGCTTCAGGCCCTCGTCGACCGCGGACACAGCGTGGTCGTGATCGAGCACAACCTCGATGTCCTCGCCGCCGCCGACTGGATCATCGAGGTCGGTCCGGAGGCCGGCGCAGCGGGCGGAAGGATTGTCGCCGAGGGTTCGCCCGAGCAGGCGGCTCGCGCGCGCACCGCCACCGGGCCCTTCCTCCGGGAGGCCCTGCGGCGCACGGTCTTCGACCCCGCGACCGCCCTCGCCGCCGAGGTCGCTCCCGCCGCCGTTTCACCGGGCCTCGTGATTTTGGGCGCACGCGAGAACAACCTGAAGAATCTCTCGATCACCCTGCCCCACCACGAACTCGCGGTGGTCACCGGGGTCTCGGGTTCAGGAAAGTCCACGCTCGCGTTCGACATTGTGTTCGCCGAAGGCCAGCGCCGCTTCATGGAGTCCATGTCGCCCTACGCGCGCCAGTTCGTGGAACAACTGCCCCGCCCCGCAGTGGATCGCATCACCGGCATCCCCCCGACCGTGGCGATCGAGCAGCGCATCACGCGGGGTTCACGCAAGTCGACGGTAGCCACCATCACCGAGGTCGCCCAGTACCTGCGACTGCTCTATGCCCGGCTCGGGGTGCAGCATCATCCGGACACGGATCGCCCCGTGACCCCGTTGTCGGCCGGAGCCCTGCGCAAGCTGCTCGCCAAAGTGATGGCGACCTCGCCCAAGGCCCGGAAGGCTAAGCATCTCTACCTGTGCGCGCCCCTGATTCGCGGACGCAAGGGTCACCACCAGCCGATCGCGACCTGGATCGAGAATCAGGGCTACGCGCTCATGCGCGCCGATGGACGTCTCATTGCCGTCGATGCCTTTCAGAAGCTCGATCGCTACAAGGAGCACGACATCGAGGTGGTGGTGGCGGATCTTCGGACCGAGGCCAAACCCGGTGCCGCCCTCGACGTCGCGCTCCGCCTCGGAAAGGGCGCGTGCTTTCTGATCACGCCCCAGGGCGAGGTGCTCTCCTGGTTCTCAACCACCCGCACCGATGTGGAGACCGGCGAATCCTTTCCCGAGCTGGATCCGAAGCACTTCTCGCACAACTCACCCCGCGGATGGTGTCCATCTTGCCGCGGGCATGGCCGGATTTTTCCGTGGATGCTCACGCCCGACGACGAGGAGGAGGGCGATGAAACCGAGGCCAGGCTGCGGCTGCTCGGCCTCGACTCGGCGTCGGAGGTTGCGGACGAGGGCCAGCCCTGCCCGGACTGCCATGGCCAGCGATTGAACCGGATTGCACGATCGGTGAAGCTGCATTTCCGCACGAAGCAGGTCCCGCTCTCCCTGCCCTCGCTGCTCGCCCTCACCCCGGCGGAACTTCTGGCCCAGCTGCGCACGCTCGACCTCGACGAACGTGGCAAGCGCATCACGCAGGACATCGTTCCACAAATCGAAGAGCGTCTGAAATTCCTCGATCACGTGGGGCTTGGCTATTTGTCGCTCGACCGTCCCACCGACACGCTTTCCGGCGGCGAGGCGCAGCGCATCCGGCTCGCCGCACAACTGGGCACCAATCTGGCCGGTGTGCTCTACGTGCTGGACGAGCCCAGCATCGGGCTGCACGCCCGCGACAACGACCGCCTGATCGACACCCTCGTATCCCTCCGCGACAAGGGAAACTCCGTTCTCGTGGTGGAGCACGACGACGAACTGATGGAGCGGGCCGACCGGATCATTGATCTGGGCCCTGCGGCCGGTATTCACGGGGGCGAACTCCTCGCCAATGGCACGCCGGCCGAGATCAAGCGAAGCGACCGATCGCTCACCGGCCTCTTCCTGCAACGAGGCATCGCCCACCCGCTGCGGGGCGCCTACCGCGAAATCACTCCCCTCAAGACCGGGCCCAAGGGCGGCTCCAAGACGCCTCCCGACTGGCTCGAGCTCAGGGGCGTGGCCTTCCGCAACCTGCAGGATTTTGACCTACGACTGCCGCCCGGCCGCCTGATCATGGTCGCCGGGCCGAGCGGCGCCGGGAAATCAACGCTCTTTCGCGACGTCCTGCACCCGGCCGTCAGTTATGCGATCAAGCAGCGCAAGGAGCGCCTGACCGGCAAGGACTTCCTCAAGGGAACCGGGTTCCCCGCGGCTCCCGCCGGGGTTCCGCCGTTCACCGAACTGCGCGGTGCGTCCGGCTTTCGCTCCGTCATCGAAGTGGACCAGGCCCCCATCGGGAAAACGCCTCGCTCCACTCCGGCAACTTACCTCGGCATTTTCGACCTCATCCGGCAGTTCTTCGCCTCCCTCCCGGAAGCAAAGATGCGCGGCTTTGCCGCCGGTCGTTTCTCCTTTAACACGGCCGGCGGCCGGTGCCCGACCTGCGAAGGCGCGGGGCGGATCCGGCTGGAGATGGCCTTCATGCCGGACACCTACCTCCCGTGCGACGATTGCCGGGGGCGCCGTTATGGGCCCGAGCTCGACGATGTCACCTGGAAGGGCAAGTCAATCGGCGAGGTGCTGCAGCTGACCTTCGAGGAAGCGGCGACCTTCTTCGACTTTCACTCCCAGCTTTCGCAGGTCTGCGCCCTGATGGTGGACTGCGGGCTGGGCTACCTCACGCTCGGGCAGAGTTCGCCCACGCTGTCGGGCGGCGAAGCCCAGCGGCTCAAGTTGGTCACCGAACTGACCCGCGGGCTTGCCAGCTACACGGAGCGCTCGCGCGGCGAACGGCCGCGCAACCTTTACCTGCTGGAGGAGCCGACGATCGGGCTTCATCTCAGTGACTGCGAACGCCTCATCCACGTCCTCCATTCGCTCGTCGAGCAAGGCCACACGGTGGTGGTGATCGAGCACCATCTCGATCTTCTGGCCGAGGCTGACTACGTGATCGAACTTGGACCGGGCGGCGGGCCGGACGGCGGACATCTCCTCTACCAAGGCCCCCTGGCCGGTCTGCTCACCACCAAGGGGAGCCCAACGGCGCCCTATCTGCGGACGAAACTGGCCGCGAAGCGGAACATCAAACAAGCTGCCCCGACCGCATGAACCGCGGTCCCGAGGCCACGTCGCGTCGGGACCTGCGGCGGCAACGCCGCGCGTCGCTCCGCCTTACTCGCCCTTGACCGACTGGTTGTGCTGTTTGACGGCGTCTTGGACGACCTTGATCAGCTCACCCATCGACACGGGCTTGAGCAGATAGCGAAAGAGGGCGGCCTCATTCACGCTGCGCAGCAACATTTCGGGTTTCATGTAACCCGTCACCAGAATGCGCTGCATGTGAGGATACTCCTCGCGCGCCCGCACCAGAAAACTCATGCCGTTGCCACCGGGCATGAGGTGGTCGGACAAAACGACCTTGAAGCTGCGCTTGCGGAGCAGGAACTCGGCTTCGCGGGCCGAGGTTGCCGTCGTGCAGTCGAACAAGCCGGAGAGCGCGCCGACAAAAACCTCGAGCAAGGGCTGCTCGTCATCGACAATCAGAATGGGATCCTTGGCCGAGAGAGCGGCGACGGCGGTCGGCGTTTTGGACTCCGCAGGTTTCATCAATGCGGTGGAGTGTGTTGTCTGCGAGTGGTTTGGCAAATCGAAACCGGGGTGAATTTTGGCGGGCAAGGTGTTTTTGTTTTGCGTCGTTCGGCCACCCCGCGTTCCGTCACTTCGCCTCTAGGAATGGATACCAGCACCTTACATGGAGCCCTGCGTGACGGCACGCTCGAGCCCGCCGCGCTCAGCGCCGTGAGCAGCGGACAGCTGACCGAGCGAAATGCGGCCGGAAACACCCCGCTGCACACGGCTGCGAAGTACGGGCGACTGGACCTCCTGCCGACGGAGCTTCTCACGGTCGATAGCCTGCTCCTGAAGAACGATTCGGGCTACACTCCCCTGCACCATGCGGCCTTGGGCGGCCACTTGCGCCAGGTTCCTGCTGCGCTCCTCACCGCCGCCACCCTGTCGGCCCGGAGCAACTCTGGCTACACCGTGTACCACGTGGCGGCCGCCAACGGCCACCTCGACCAGCTGCCCGCGGAACTCGTGGGTGACGACGTCGTCCAGACGCGGACCGACCTGGGCAATACCCTCCTGCACGAGGCGGCGGAGAATGGTACGCTCGATCGTTTTCCGGGCCGCTTTCTGGTCAGGGCCAATCTGACCCTCACCAACGCCAGCGGGGAGTCGGTTCTCCACGTGGCCGCCCTGAATGGTCACCTTGACCAGCTCGCTCCGGCGCTGCTCACGGACGAGAATCTTCTCCTGAAGACGAACGCGGGCGATACGGTGCTTCATGCCGCGGCCATTGCCGGACATCTGCAACAGGTTCCCGCCGCGGTCCTGACCCACCGGAATTTGGTCCTCGCCAGCAAAACGGGCTACACGCCGATTCATGCCGCGGCTGAGACCGGGCAACTGGGCAAGATCCCGGCCGCGATCCTCACCGCCGATCTCCTCCTGACGCGCAACGACCATGGCGACACCCCGCTTCACGCGGCCGCCTACGAGGGGCATCTCAACCAGATTCCCCGAGCCATTCTGACGGACGAACTGCTTCAGGTGCGCAATTACGACGGCGTCACGCCGCTCCGCACCGCCGTGCGTCGGGGTTTCATCGAGCAGCTGCCCGAGCACCTGCGCCCCAAGCCGGAGGGTCCGATCAAGCGGGCGCTCAACCGGCTCGGGCTCTCGCGTCCGCCGTTCTAACGCGTGACCGGCGTTCGCACGCTGGTGCGAAAAGTCGCAGATTCGCTCCCTTTCGGCCTTGAATTGGGCTTTCCTCGCGCACGCGGCCTGCTTCACTCGAAGCTGGTACCATCCCCTTCCTTACGCATGAACACCACGATCACCGCCATCACGGCCCGCGAAATCATTGATTCGCGCGGCAATCCGACCGTCGAGGTCGACGTCCGCCTCTCCGACGGCACGCTCGGACGCGCCGCCGTTCCCTCCGGCGCCTCCACCGGCGAGCACGAGGCCCTCGAATTGCGCGACGGCACGCTCCCGAGCAAGGCGCTGCCCAAGGGCATCGACGGCAAGAAGCGCTACCTTGGCAAGGGCGTCCTTGCGGCGGTTGGCAACGTCAAGGGCATCATCGCCCCGGCCCTGATCGGCGCCGACGCGACCGACCAGGTCGGAATCGACCAGGCCATGCTCAAGCTCGACGGCACCAAGACCAAATCAAACCTCGGGGCCAATGCCATCCTCGGTGTCTCGCTCGCCACGGCCCACGCCGCCGCGACCTCCCTCGGTCAGCCCCTCTACAAGTACCTCGGCGGACCGAACGCCAAGGTTCTGCCCGTGCCGATGATGAACATCATGAACGGCGGCGCCCATTCTGACGCCCCCATCGACTTCCAGGAGTTCATGATCCGGCCCGTGAACTTCAATTCCTTCGCCGAGGCGCTGCGCGCCGGCGCCGAGGTCTTCCACGCCCTCAAGAAGGTGCTGAAGGCCAAGGGCCTCTCGACCGCCGTCGGCGACGAGGGTGGCTTCGCGCCGAATCTCGCCTCCACCACGGACGCGCTCGACGCCATCGCCGACGCCGTCAAGGCCGCAGGCTACAAGCTCGGCAAGGACATCATGCTCGCGCTCGATGTCGCCGCCTCCGAGTTCTACGACAAGAAGTCGGGCAAATACATCTTCAAGAAGTCCGACGGCCGCCAGTTCTCCGGCGATGAGCTCGTGGCTTTCTACAAGGACCTCTGCGCGAAGTACCCGATCGATTCGATCGAGGACGGCTGCGCCGAGGGCGATTGGGTCACCTGGAAGAAGCTCACCGACACGCTCGGCGACAAGGTCCAGCTGGTCGGCGACGATCTCTTCGTCACCAACGTCGAGTTCCTCAAGAAGGGCATCGAGACCGGCACCGCCAACTCGATCCTCGTCAAGGTGAACCAGATCGGTTCCCTGACCGAGACCCTCGACGCCATCGAGCTCGCGAAGAACAACCGCTACACCACGGTCATCTCCCACCGCTCGGGCGAGACCGAGGATGTCACGATCGCCGACATCGCCGTCGCGACCAACGCCGGCCAGATCAAGACGGGCTCCGCCAGCCGATCGGACCGCGTCGCGAAGTACAACCAGCTCCTCCGCATTGAGGAAGAGCTTGGCTCGACCGCGATTTACGCCGGTCGTCTCTAAGTCCCCGCGCTCGTCGCGCTCATCTCCAGGCCGTCCCGCTGTACGCGGGGCGGCCTTTTTGTTGGGGCCGAACGGCCAGCTGGACTCAGGAAGGCGGACCCAAGGGTCGCAAACGAACCGGCCCAGGCGAGCCCGGCGCAAGGCCGGCCTCACTCCACGCGCAGGATGTAACCGCGGAGATACTCGCTCTCCGGCATCGTCACGAGCACCGGGTGATCGGGCGGCTGGTGGCAGAACTCCACCACCTGGACCTTGCGCTTGGCATCAGCCGCGGCCTGCGCGAGCACGCCCCGCAACTCGGCGTCCTGCATGTGGTGCGAGCAGGTGTAGGTCGCCAGAATGCCCCCCGGAGCCAAGCGCTGCATCGCGCGAAGATTGATGTCCTTGTAGCCACGCAAGGCGCCCTCGAGGGCACTCTTCGATTTCGCAAACGGAGGCGGATCCAGGACAATCACGTCCCACTTCGGTTCATCGGGACGGGCCGGATCGTTCAACCAGTCGAAGACGTTGGCGACCGTGAACGACGCCTTCACGGCATTCCGCTCGGCGTTGCGGCGGGCCTGGCCGATCGCATCCTCGGCGCTGTCCAAGCCCAGGACCTCGGAGGCCCCCGCGCGGGCCGCGTGCAACGCGAACGAGCCCTGGTTGCAGAAGGCATCCAGCACACGTTTCCCCGCCGCGTACTTCGCGACCACGCGGTGCTGCTCGCGCTGGTCGAGGTAGAAACCCGTCTTCTGGCCGCTCTGCAGATCCAGCCAGTAATCAAAGCCATCGATCTTTTCCCAGCGCGGCGCCCACGCCTGACCGGACCGCGTGCTCACCCCCAACGGGAGACCTTCCAGGCGCCGGATGGTGGCGTCGTTGCGCAGGATGATCTCGGCGGGGCTGAGCAGCTCGCCCAGCAGCCCGACGATCAGCGCGGTGCGTTGCTCCATGGCGAGAGTCTGGATCTGCAGCACCAGCGTATCGCCAAACTGGTCGACGACGACACCCGGGAGATCATCCGACTCCGACCACACCAGACGGCGATGACGGTCGCCCGCCGGACGCTTGGCGATGGCCCGTTGCAGCGCTCCCCGCAGGAAGGCCTCGTCGAGCGTCGCCCGATCCCGGTTGATCCGCCGCCAGATGATCTGGGAGCGGCTGTTGTAGATGCCCGTACCGAGGGGACGCCCCGAGCGATCGCGGCACTCGACCACGCCACCGTCGTTGTCCGCGGGCAGCAGGGCCTCCACCTCATTGGCAAAGACCCACGGATGTCCGGCGAGGACCCGGGCCTTGGCGTTGGCTTTCAACTTGAGCATCGGAACAGACGACATCCCCCCATCATCGCGCCCCGCCGCCGCCGGAGAAGCCTAAAACCACCGCCCGCGCAAACTCCCCCCCCGCTACCAGCGGTTAACCCGCGGGGTGTCTTTGGGCCTGCGCAGGGGGTCAAATTAAACTTCCCCTCCCCGCCCGGGGTCTGTTCCCTCAGCACTTACGCCATGTCGCCCGCCCAGGAAATCGCCCGCCGCCGCACCTTCGCGATCATCTCGCATCCCGATGCGGGCAAGACCACGCTGACCGAGAAGTTCCTTCTTTACGGGAACGCCATCCATCTGGCCGGCACGGTCACGGCTCGCAAGAGCCAGCGTGCAACCACGTCGGACTGGATGGAGCTGGAGAAGCAGCGCGGCATCTCCATCAGCTCGACCGTCCTGCAATTCGACTACCAGGGCTTTGCCGTCAACCTGCTCGACACGCCGGGGCACAAGGACTTCTCGGAAGACACCTACCGCGTGCTGACCGCCGTTGACGCGGCCCTGATGGTGATCGATGCGGCCAAGGGCATCGAGCCGCAGACGCGCAAGCTTTTCGAGGTCTGCAAGCGCCGCGGCGTGCCGGTCTTCACGTTCATGAACAAGTGCGACCGCCCCACGCTCAACCCCATCGACCTCCTCGATGAGTTGGAGCGCGTCCTGGGTCTCGCGCCCTGCGCGGTGACCTGGCCGCTGGGCAACGGCCCGGGCTTCCGCGGGGTCTACGACCGGCGTTCGGCCGAGGTCCACCTGTTCGAACGCACGCCCCACGGTGCCTATCGCGCCCCGGTCAACGTCACCGGTCTCAAGGATCCGATCGTCCGCGACAAACTCGATGACTACACCTTTGACCAGGTGTCCGAGCAAATCGAGATCCTCGATGGCGCCAGCGCGCCCTTCAACCTGGCCGAGGTCCAGGCGGGCAAGCAGACGCCGGTGTTCTTTGGTTCGGCCGTCAACAACTTCGGCGTCCAGCTACTGCTCGAGGGCTTTCTGCGAAATTCCATCCCGCCCACCACGCGCCGCTCGGTCAGCCTGAGCGTGCCGGGCGCACCGGCCCCCACCCAGGCCCGCGAGATCCCCGTCACCCACGAGAAGTTCTCCGCCTTTGTTTTCAAGATTCAGGCCAACATGGATCCGAAGCACCGCGATCGCATCGCCTTCGTGCGGGTCTGCTCGGGGAAATTCACCCGCGACATGAACGTCGTTCACCAGCGCACGGGCCGTACGGTGCGGCTGTCCTCCTCCCACCGGCTTTTCGGGCAGGAACGTGAGACCGTGGACGAGGCCTGGCCCGGGGATGTGATCGGCCTAGTCGGACACGACGCCTTCGGCATCGGCGATACGCTCACGGAGGATCGCAGCATCATTTACGACGAAATCCCACGCTTCCCGTCGGAGGTCTTCACCTACATTTCCAATCCCAACTCCGGCGATTCCAAGAAGTACCGGGCGGGTCTCGAGCAGCTGCTGCAGGAGGGCGTGGTCCAGTCGTTCCAGCCGCGCAATGCCCCGCCCGGGGCCACCCTGCTCGCCGCGGTCGGCGTCCTGCAGTTCGAGGTCGTGCAGTACCGCCTCAAGTCCGAGTACAACGCGGGGTCCCGCCTTGATGCGACCCCGTGGACGCTGCTGCGCTGG
>CAYZCV010000039.1:0-26208 GCA_964476965.1 uncultured Opitutus sp.
GCATGATCGTGCCCCGGGTGGGACCCAGCGGGAGTGTCACGTAGTGCGTGACACTGACGTGGGCGGCCAGGAGGAAGTGTCACGTAATAGGTGACACAAGGCTTGGGGGCCGGAAGGAAGGGAGGGGCAGTTCCGGCTTGTATGGGGTTCGGCGCGGAGGATGCTTTGGGGAACGCATGTCGTCGCAACGCGCGAAGAAGATTGTTCAGGCCTGGCTGGAGACACCCACCAAGGGGGTGATCGAGCTTTCGCGCGACTGGCGGGCGAAGTACCCTCCGCCGCTGGCGCTGGGGGGTGGGGCGGTGGGATTTGCCTCTCTACACCGGGTGCCGGACTACCTGTTTGGCTGCGCCAGCGGCTACTTCGTCAATCGGAAGAGCGAGATCTTCTTCTTTCTGCGTCTGGATCGGCACCACCAGCTCGATCCGGCGAAGGATGCGGTCTACCTCGCGGGTGACTTCAATGGCTGGGCGGGAGCCGGCCAGCCGGACTGGGCCCTGCTCCCGGCGACGCTGGATGGTGACCCGGTGCTGCTTTGGTCGGGTCAGGCCGACCGCTTTCACGGCAATCCGCACATGCGTTTTAAGTTTGTGACGCAGGAGCATCGCTGGATCGACGTGCCGGCGGATGCCCCCAACGCGGTGCGGGACGAGGCGGGGAACATCAATCACACGATTGATCCGGACCGCACCGGACAGCACCTGTTTGAGTTCACGCTGGCGGCGCCGCTCGATCTGAGCCGGCCCTGGTGGGTGGAGTGGGCGGACGGTGACACTCCGGCGACCGTCGCGCTCCGGCCCGGCCCCTATTTCTACGAGTTGAGCACGCCGTTGCCGCTTGGGGCGATCCCGCACGGCCGGACCACGACGTTCCGCCTGTTTGCCCCGCGCGCCAGTCGGGTGGAGCTTTGGGTCGCTCCCTCGGAGGAGGAAATGGCTCGGCCGCACCGTTATACGCTCGCGCGCCGGCCGGCCCCGAGCCCCTCGCTGGCGGATGCCGGGGAGGCCTGTGTCTGGGAGGTGGTCCTCGACCACAACCTCCACGGCTGGCTCTACTGGTTCTCGGTCGATGGTCCCGTCGACGCTTATGGCCATTTCGATCCCGGGCACCGCGTGCTCGATCCCTACGCTCTGTCCACGCTCGGACGGGACGGACCGGGGATCGTGCTCGACCGCGCCCAGCTGCCAAAACCCGACCGGAGCTTTGCTACGCCGGCGTGGCAGGACCTGATCATCGCCGAAGCGCATGTGCGCGACCTCGTGGTCCATGCTCCGATCCCGCTTTCCGGGGAGCAGCGCCGTGGTTTCTCCGGCCTAAAGGCGTGGGTCGAGAGTCCGGACTTCTATCTCTCCCGCCTGGGCGTGAACTGCGTCGAGCTGCAGCCGGTGCAGGAATTCGATAATGTGACCACCGACGAGTACCACTGGGGTTACATGACGAATGCCTTCCTCGCCCCGGAGAGCGCGTATGCGCTGGACCCGGCGCGGGCCTCGGGCGTGGGCGAGCTGCAGGAGCTGGTGGCGGCATTCCATCGCCGCGGGATCGCCGTCATTCTCGATGTGGTGTTCAACCACGTGGGGGTGCCGGCGCACCTCATGTTCATCGACAAGCTCTACTATTTTGAGGTGGACGGGGCCGGCAAGCTGGAGAACTGGAGCGGCTGCGGCAACGATCTGCGGGCGCGGTCCGCCATGGCGCGACGCCTCATCATCGACAGCTGTATCCATCTGATTGAGACCTACGGGGTGGACGGCTTCCGCTTTGACCTGGCCGAGCTGATCGGGGCCGATGTGCTGCGCGAGGTTGAGTTTGCCCTTAAGCGCACCAAGCCGGACGTCATCCTGATCGCGGAACCCTGGAGTTTCCGCGGGCACATTGCCGGCGCGCTCGCGGAAACCGGGTGGGCGTCGTGGAACGACGGTTACCGGAACTTCATGCGCGAGTACGTGCATGGCGGATCAACGCGGGAGGCCTTTGAGTACCACCTCAAGGGCTCGCCGTGGTACTTTGCGCGCTGGCCGGCGCAGACGGTCAACTACGCCGAGTCCCATGACGACCGCACCTGGATCGACGTGATCACGGAGAACCGGGATGGCAATGGCTACCACCCGACGGCAAATGACCGGCGGCGCACCCACCTGATGGCGGCGATCTTGTTTTCGTCGATCGGCATTCCGATGGTGTCGGCGGGCCAGGATTTCATCCGGTCGAAGCAGGGGGTGAACAACACCTACCTGCGCGGGGATCTCAACGCCCTCGATTATCGTCGCATCTACCGGTTTCCCTCCACCCACGCGTATTTCGCGGACTGGATCGCGTTTCGCCGCTCGGAAGCGGGGGCGCTGTTGCGGCAGTTTTCGCGGCCGAGCGAGGGTTTCTTCCGCTTCATCTTTGTCCCGGGTTCCACGGCGGCCGCCGTGGTCTATAACGCTGACCGATCCCAGGGGCCGCGGCAGCTGCTCCTGGTGGTGAATCCCACCTTGGTTGATGTGGTGGTGCCGCTGGATTCCGCCGTGGTTGGTCAGCATTGGCGTCAGGTCGCCGATCAGGAGGAATTCCTCGTCGACGCCCATCGTTCGTTTTCGCGACCGGTTGAGGCTGAATTGTTTATGCCGGCCCTCGGCTGTGGCCTCTGGGCGACCCCCTAGGGGGAAAGCGGGTCAATCAAAAGCCCCTTGCTTTCACGGTTCCCGCGCTCTTCCCTTCCTCTTCTTCGCGCGCTGGTGGCGCGTTTAACCTGCATCAGTAATCAACCTCTAGAAACGGGAATGCTCCATGGCTGTTAAAGTCGCTATCAATGGTTTCGGTCGTATCGGTCGCCTGGTTTTCCGGGCTCTCATCGAGCAGGGTCTGCTCGGGACCACTCTCGACGTGGTCGCCGTGGGCGACATCGTCCCGGCCGACAATCTGGCCTACCTCCTCAAGTACGACTCCACCCAGGGCCGCTTCCAGGGCACCGTGTCGTCGAAGAAATCCTCGCCCGACAAGGCGGAGGACGACGTGCTGGTGGTCAATGGCAAGGACATCCTCGTGGTGTCGGCCAAGTCCCCCGCTGAACTGCCCTGGGGCAAGCTCGGCGTCGAACTTGTGATCGAGTCGACCGGCCTCTTCACCGAGGCGGAAAAGGCCAAGGGGCACATCACCGCGGGCGCCAAGAAGGTCATCATCTCCGCTCCGGCGAAGGGTGAGGACATCACGGTCGTCATCGGTGTGAACGACGACAAGCTCGACCTCTCGAAGCACACGATCATTTCGAATGCCTCCTGCACCACGAACTGCCTCGCGCCGCTGGTGCACGTGCTGCTCAAGGAAGGCTTCGGTCTGGAGGAAGGCCTCATGACCACGATCCACTCCTACACCGCGACGCAGAAGACCGTCGATGGTCCGTCGAAGAAGGACTGGAAGGGTGGTCGTTCCGCCGCGATCAACATCATCCCGTCGAGCACCGGTGCCGCCAAGGCGACCGCCCTCGTGCTCCCGGAGACCAAGGGCAAGCTCACCGGCATGTCCTTCCGCGTGCCGACCCCGACGGTCTCCGTCGTGGACCTCACGTTCCGCAGCACCAAGGACACCTCCCTGGCCGAGATCAACGCCGCCATCAAGAAGGCGTCCGAGACCTACCTCAAGGGCATCCTCGGCTACACCTCCGACGAGGTCGTCTCCTCCGACTTCATCCACGACAAGCAGTCGTCGATCTACGACGCCGGCTCCTCGATCGAGCTCAACAGCCGTTTCTTCAAGCTCGTCAGCTGGTACGACAACGAGTGGGGCTACAGCAATCGCGTGGTCGAGCTGACCACGAAGGTCGCCGCCAAGCTCTGAGCGCGTTCTGCGAGGAATTCAGGATACGGGAGTCAGGATCCGGTACCCTGAGTCAAACCCGGAGGGGCGGCCCAAGGTCGTCCTTCCGGGTGGCGCATTTTCACTGCTGAATCCTGAATTCTCACTTCTGACTCCTTCCAAGCCATGCCCACGTTCAAGACCATCCGTGACCTCGATCTGAAGGGAAAGCGCGTGTTGATGCGCGTCGATTTCAATGTTCCCCAGGATAAGCAGACGGGCGCCATCACCAACACGCAGCGGATCACCGCCGCGCTACCCACGATCAAGTACGCCCTCGAGCAGGGTGCCTCCGTGGTGCTGATGAGCCACCTCGGTCGTCCGGATGGTCAGGTGATCGCGAAGTACTCGCTTCGGCCGGTTGCGGATGAGCTGGCCAAGTTGCTGGCGCAACCGGTCGCCTTTGCGGCGGACTGCGTGGGCCCGGTTGCAGAACAGGCATCGGCCGCTCTGCAGCCCGGGCAGGTGCTGCTGCTGGAGAATCTCCGGTTCCACATTGAGGAGGAGGGTAAGGTGAAGCTCGAGGATGGCACTTCCAAGAAGGCAGACCCCGCCGCAGTGGCCGCTTTTCGCGCCAGCCTGAGCAAGCTGGGCGATGTTTTCGTCAACGATGCTTTCGGGACGGCCCACCGCGCGCATTCCTCCATGGTCGGCGTGAATCTCCCGCTGAAGGCCGCGGGCTTCCTGATGGAAGCCGAGCTCAAGGCCTTTGCCAAGGTGCTCGATCACCCGGACCGGCCTCTGCTGGCGATCCTGGGCGGCGCCAAGATCGCGGACAAGATTCCGCTGATCAAGAATCTGTTGGAGAAGGCGGACAAGATCATCATCGGCGGCGGCATGGCCTACACCTTCCACAAGGTGCTGCGCGGCACGCCGATCGGGACCAGCCTGTATGACCCGGAGGGCGCCAAGATCGTCGAGGAACTCGTCGAGAAGGCCGCCCAGCGCAATGTCGAGCTGATCTTCCCGGTCGACTTCGTCTGTTCCGATAAGTTCGCGCCCGACGCGAACACCTGCGCCGCGGATCTCGCCACGGGCATTCCTGACGGCTGGGGCGGTCTCGATGCCGGCCCCAAGTCGATCGCGCTTTACCGCGAGGCCATCCTCTCGTCCAAGACGATCATCTGGAACGGACCGGCCGGGGTCTTCGAATTCGACAAGTTCGCTGGCGCCACCAAGGCGATGGCGGAAGCGATTGCCGAGGCCACGGACCGCGGGGCGACCACGATCGTCGGCGGCGGCGACACCGCCACGGCCGCCAAGAAGTTCAAGGTGGCCGGCAAGGTCACGCACTGTTCGACGGGCGGCGGTGCCAGTCTCGAGTTCCTCGAGGGCAAGGCCCTGCCCGGCGTCGTCTTCCTCGAATCGTAACGCAAGGACCGGGTATCCGGTTTCGCGACCCAATTTCTCCTCGCTCCCCGCACCTCGCTCCCCACTACTTTTCCCATGATTCGCAAGAAGCTCATCGCCGGAAACTGGAAGATGAACAAGACGTCGGCCGATGCCGTCAGTCTCGTTGGCGAAATCGTCGCCGCCGTGGGCCGGAACACGGATGTGGACGTCGTGGTGTGTCCGCCCTTCACCTCGCTCGAGTCCGTGTTCAAGACGATCGACGGATCGACCGTGAAACTGGGGGCGCAAAACCTGCACCCGGAGCCGAGCGGCGCCTACACGGGTGAGATTTCCGCGGCGATGCTGCGCGCGCTCTTCGCGAGCTATGTTATCGTTGGTCACAGCGAGCGCCGCACCTACTTCGCGGAGACCGACGCCTTCATCAACCAGAAGGTCCTGTCTGCGCTCAAGGCCCAGTTGAAGCCGATTCTCTGCGTGGGTGAGACGCTGGGTGAGCGGGAATCGGGCTCGACGCTCAAGGTCGTGCAGACCCAGCTCGAGGGCGCCCTCGAGGGCGTCAGCAAGGACCTCGCGACCAGCGTCGTGCTGGCCTACGAGCCGGTCTGGGCCATCGGCACGGGCAAGGTGGCCACGACCGAGCAGGCACAGGAGGTGCACGCCTTCATCCGCGGCCTGCTGACCAAGCTTTTCGGGGCGGCGACCGCCGGGAAGATGCGCATTCTCTATGGCGGCTCGATGAAGCCGGCCAACGCGGCCGAATTGCTCGCGCAGAAAGACATCGATGGCGGCCTCATTGGCGGCGCGAGTCTCGAGTCCCGCAGCTTCGTCGATCTCGTCAAGGCGGCCGCGGCGGCCAAGTGATCGGCGCGCCGCGCGCGGCGTCAGTGGTTACTGGTTGTTCGTTGCTGGTTCGAATTCAGGCGCTCTGCGCCTCGGAATGAATTCGCCCCGATTGCGCGGAAAGCGCCGGCGTCGAATCAACAACCGATCACCACCAACCGACAACGGCCCCCTCAGTGGGTGCGCGCGAGCATCATCTCGGCGAGGGCGATGAGGAAGCGGGTGTCGCCGGGCAGCGTGCGGAGGGCGGCGACGGCTTGGGCGGAATGCGTTGCCGCGAGCTGACGCGAGGCCTCGAGCCCGTGCAGCTTGACCGAGGTTGTCTTGTCCGCCTTGGCGTCCTTGCCGGCGGTCTTGCCGAGGGTGGCGGTGTCCGCGGTGGCATCGAGCAGGTCATCGATGATCTGGAAAGCCAGGCCCAGATGGCGTCCGGATTGGCGCAGGGCGTCAACCTCGACCGGGCCCGCACCGCCGACAAGTCCGCCCAGGACCAGGGAGACCTCGATCATGGCGGCTGTCTTGTGCAGGTGGATGAACTCGAGCTCGTCGGCCGTGGCGTTGGCCCGCTTTTCAGCCATCAGGTCCTCCATCTGCCCGCCGATCAGCCGGCGGCTGCCGGCGGCGTCGGCGAGTTCGCGGATCAGCGCCTGGGCGATGGCCGGGCGGGGTGCGTACGCCGTCGCCAGCAGGGCGAAGGCGTGGGTCAGGAGCGCGTCGCCGGCCAGGAGGGCCGTCGCCTCGTCGAAGGCCTTGTGGGCCGTGGGCCGGCCCCGGCGCAGGTCGTCGTTGTCCATGCACGGCAAGTCGTCGTGGATCAGCGAATACGTATGGATGCACTCCACCGCGACGGCGGCGGGGAGGGGATCGGCGGCGTCGGCGAAAAGGTCGGCGGCGGCGAGGACCAGGACGGGGCGCAGGCGCTTGCCGCCGGCCTGCAGGCTGTAGCGCATCGCGGTGTGGATGCGGGCGGGCCGGGTGTCCGCCGCTGGGAGATGCCGGTCAATTCCGGCCTCGACCCGCGCGATGGCCGCGCTGAATTTAGTTGAGAAGTCCATTGTCAGGACGACGGTGTCCCGGTAAACATTCCCAGTCGAAATGCCTACCCTCGAACTTGTTTGCAAACGCCTTTTCGCCGGGTCCGCCTGGTTTGTGAAGAGCGTGGTGGGCGCCCTGCTCCTGGTGGTGCCGGTTGCGCATTTCTTTGCCTTTGGCTATCTCTACGAGCTGATCGCCCGGGCCCGGCGGGGCGAGGGGGTTGAGCTGCCGGACTGGGACGACTGGCGTCGTCTCTTCGTCAACGGCGTGCCGGCCTTCATCATCTTCATGGTCCTCGGCGTTGCGCCGGTGTTGCTCGCGTGGCTGCTGACCTGGCCGCTCCGGCTGCTGGCCTATGGCGCCTTTGTCTACCTGCCGGTCGTCCCGGCCATTCTGATAGCGGGTCCGCTGACGGCCGCAGGCATCTACCAGTACCAGAAGCGCGAGGAGTACCGGGATGCGTTCCGCCTCGGTATCCTCGCGGCCATGCTGCGTTCCAGTCGGGCTCGCTTCTGGCTGCCCACCTTTGCCCTGATCGGGTTTGTGGTGGTGGGCTACCCGCTGATGACCTTCACCGTGTTTGTCGCATTTGCCGCCAGTTGGACCTACTACGCCGCCTACTTCCGCTTCGTGGAACAGTCTCGCAAATCGGGCGCCGCGGTGTAGCGGTGGTGGGTCCCTGTTTCAGCCTATGCCGACCTACGATTACCACTGTTCCCGTTGTGGAGACGATTTTGAAGCGTTCCAGTCCATGAAGGACGCTCCGCTGACCACCTGCCCCAAGTGTGGCAAGAAGGGTGGGGTCAAGCGGCAGATCGGTGGGGGCTCCGGCCTGATTTTCAAGGGCACGGGTTTTTATATCACGGATTACAAGAACAAGTCGTCGGGCGGAGCCGACAAGAAGCCGGCCAAGGAATCCGCGTCGTCCGCGGCCGCGAAGTCCTGACCCCATGAAGAGCGCAGCCAAGATCGAGCGGGAAAAGTACGGTCCCAGCCTTGTGGAGATCACCCTCGGGGCGGCGCTGAGCCTCGCGCTGGGCGTCGTCCTGGCCGCGGCCTACCTGGTGGCCAAACCCGTGGCGACGGTCCGGGAGTTGCCCAAGGAGGAGGACCGGGTCCGGGA
Organism: uncultured Opitutus sp.; assembly: GCA_964476965.1. GTDB lineage: Bacteria > Verrucomicrobiota > Verrucomicrobiia > Opitutales > Opitutaceae > CAMAXB01. The sequence goes on from CAYZCV010000039.1 coordinate 8,192, forward strand.
TCAGGTCTATTTCATCGAAGGGTCGAAGGACTCGACCAAGGGCCGCACGTGGCTGCGTAAGCGCCAGCTGCTGATGGAGGGCCAGTCGTCGGAGGTCGCCTTGACCGAGGACGAACTCAACGCCGGCCTGAATGACGCGCCCAAGCCCGCGGAGGGAGGCGCCATTGCCGGGACCGCCCTGATCGAGCCGTCGGCCATCAATTTCCGGATCCGCGGTGGTGTGTTTCAGGTCGCGCTTCCCTCCACCGTGAATTTTCTCGGCTACCGGATCCCGGTCGTTTTTCAGGCCCGGGGCGGCTTCGAGCGTGACGATGATCGCTTTGTTTTTGTTCCGGACGATTTCTACATCGGATCGCTCGCGGCCAACCGCCTGCCCTTCCTGCGGGGCCTGGTGACCTCTCGCTTGGTGGCCGCCAAGGCAGTCGCGCCGGAGCTGGTGGAAGCCTGGGGCAAGGTTTCGGCCGTGGCGGTCACGGGCGATACCCTGCAATTGACGCTGCCCTGAGTCGGTTGCGCCCGCGGGAGGCGTCCGCTGTTTCCTCCGATGGCGTCAGATCGCCTTCAGCAGGGCGGACATGTCCACGTGCTCGGTGATCAGCCGCTTGATGACCGGGAACTTGTCCGTGTCCTGCGGCTGGGTCTTGACCGTCATGCTGTGGATCTTCGAGGCGATGGTGTAGCTCTCGTCGCTGGCGGCGATGACCGGAATCTCCGTCTGGGCCAGCAACTCGAGGAGCTTGGCGTGCGGCTGGATGTCATTGGTCAGGACGAGGCCGGCAATGGTATCGCCGGGGAGGCGTGAGCTGGAAATGGCCGCGAGGATGATGTCGTCACGGTCACCGGGCGTGATGATGAGTGTGCCGGGCTGGAGATAGTCGACGATGCCCTTGGCGGTCATGGCGCCGACGACCACCCGATGGACACGCTGCTTGGTCCCGCGGACCTGCGCATTGAGCCAGCGGCCGCTGATCTCCTCGGCAATCTGCGACAGATTGGGTGCGGACAGCATTTTCTGCACGGGGAGGACGCCGAGCAGCGGGACGCCCAGACGGGCGAGGCCGATCCCGGCGTACTCGGCGATGAGCGGAATCTTGTCGGCATCCACCTTGTTGAGGATCGCCCCGACAACCTCGACGCCGGCCTGGTCGAAGAGGGCCTTGTTGAGCGCGATCTCGTCGATTGGACGGCCGATGCCGCCGGGGCAGACGATCACGACCTTGGCCTTGAGGAGCTTGGCCACGGAGGCATTCGACAGATCGAACACGGAGCCGACGCCGGCGTGCCCCGTGCCCTCGATCAGGGTGAAGTCCTTTTCCCAGGAAACGCGATCGAAGGCGCGGCAGATCTTGTCCTCAAGCATCGCCAGCATGGGCCCGGGGTTCTTCAGAAATCGACGCGTGAAGGTCGAGTCGACGGTCACCGGGCTCATGCTCTCGATCGGCACGTGCACGTGGTAGATGGTGTCGAGCAGGTAGGAGTCCTCATCCACGTGGTGCCCCTGCACCTCGACGAAGCGCTGGCCCACCGGCTTGATGAAGCCGATGCGGGGATACATCCCCATCAGCGCGGCGTACAAGCCGAGGCAGGTCGTCGTCTTGCCGTCGTTCATCCGCGTGGCCGCGACGAACAGCCGCTTGGTCGCCGTATTGGTCGGCGTCTTGAGCAGCGGAAGCGCCGGAAGCTCGAAAGGATTGGCCGAGACGTTGAACGTGGGCAGAGCGGGTGTGGGGTCCATGCGGGAGGGACTAGATGGCAAGGGAGAATGCCTTATGGCGGCTGACGAAATCCGAAGGACGAAGCGCGAAGGACGAAATCGAGCCCGCCAGCCGTTTCTTGTTCGTCATTCGGATTTCGTCATTCGGGTTTGTTCACGGTGTTCCGTAGAGCAAGCGGCGATCAATGGCCTGGCAGCCGACGACCGCGGCGGCGCCGAAGACGTCGTGGGCGCTGGAGCCGCGGCTGATCTCCGCCGCCGGCTTGCTCAGCCCCGTGAGAATCTGCCCGAAGGCGTTCGCGCCGGCCAGCAGTTGGACCAGCTTGAAGGCGATGTTTCCGCTATTGAGATCGGGAAAGACGAGCACGTTGGCGCGTCCGGCCACCGGTCCGGAGACCTTCTTGGTCTCGGCGGTCAGGGCGTCGAGCGCCGCGTCGACCTGGATCTCGCCGTCGATTTCCATTTCAAGCTCGGCCGCCGCCGCCTTGGCGCGGGCGAGCGCGGTGGCCTGCCGGACCTTCACCAGCGTGGGCTGATTGGACTGGCTGTGGGTGGCGTAGCTCAGCATGGCGACGCGGGGAATCTCGTTGGTGAGATGCCGCGCGATCATCGCGGTGGAAAGAGCGATGTCGCACAGCTGCTCGGCGGTCGGTTCCGGAATGACGCCGCAATCGGCCAGGAAAATGGACCCGGCACTGCCGACCTTCTTCTCGTCGAAATCGAGGATCATCAGCGAGGATACGGTTTGGACCTGCTCGAGCCGCGGGATGATCTGAAACAGCGGGCGCAGGGCGCTGGACGCATTGACCGTGGCTCCGGCGACCAGCGCATCGGCTTGGGCGGCCTCGAGCATGAGGGTCGCGAAGGTGTTGGCCTCCCGCACGGCGATGCGGGCGTCTTCCAGCGCGAGGCCCTTGTCGCGCCGGATCTCCACCAGACGATGCGCAAAGCGTTCGAGATCCTCACTGCGAGCCGGATCGATCAGCCGCATACCCTGCAGATTGATGTCGAGCCGGAGGGCGGCTGCCTTGATCTCGGCCCGGTCGCCCAGCAGGATCGGGGCACCCATGCGACGCGTGACCCACTGGCGGGCGGCCTGAAGAATGCGGGGATCCGCGCCTTCGGGAAAGACCACGCGCTTGGGGTGGCGCTGGAGCTTTTCGGTCAGCTTCGGGACGAGCGGCATGGGAGGACAAAAACGGTGGAAACCTGCTGCAGCAACGTCAATGCCATGCCGGGTTAATATCTTGTAAGCCGCTGGGTGCCCGGAGAAAACAAACAGCGTGTCGAGGAGTCTCAAGAACATCAGCGTTGTGGCCGGCGCGACCATGGTTTCGCGCGTGCTCGGGCTGGGGCGCGACATTCTGGTCAGCGCGGTCTTCGGCACCTCCGCGCTCGCGTCGTCGTTTGTCACCGCCTTCACCCTCCCGAACCTGTTTCGGCGGCTACTGGGGGAGGGGGCGCTGACGGCGGCCTTTGTGCCCACGCTCAACGAGGAACTGAGCCAGCGCCAGCTCGCCGGCGCCTTCGTTCTGGTCAGCCAGGTGGCGAGTTGGCTGCTGGTCGTGACGCTTGGCCTCGTCGGAATCTCAATGTGGGGCTTGGTCCACGCGGAGTTCTGGGCTGAGCGTGCGGTCGCCTGGGGCGTCGCGCCGGGCACAGCCGCTCGCTGGCTGACGGGTGCTGAACTCGGGGTGCTGCTCTTCCCGTACATGATTTTTGTCTGCCTAGCGGCTGCGTTCAGCGCGGCGCTGCAGACCCTTGATCGTTTCCTGGAGCCGGCCCTGTCGCCGATCTGGCTGAATCTGGCGATGATCGGCTTTCTGGTGGGCGGCGCCTACCTCGGCTGGGCGGACAGCGATGATGGACGCATGCGCTGGCTGTGCGTCGGCGTGCTGGTGGGTGGCTTTTTTCAGATGGCGGTACCGGCCGTGGCGCTGATGCGCCTCGGCTGGAGGCCGGCCTTCGCTCTCCGGCTCAGTCCGCAGGTCCGGGCCATTGCGGCCCTGATGGGCCCGACCGTCCTCGGTTCTGCGATTTACCTCATCAACATGGCGGTCTCCCGCGTCATCGGGCTGTCGCTGAATGACGCCGCGGCCTCGGTCCTCAATCTGGCGACCCGGCTGATGGAGCTGCCGATCGGCGTGTTTGCGGTGGCGGTATCGACCGTGGTTTTTCCCCTGATCACCCGGCACGCCGCCCAGGGCGATTGGGCGAGTCTGGCCAACGACTACCGGAAGGGCATGCGCCTGATCCTGGTGATCAACATCCCGGCGGCGGTCGGGCTGGTAGTGCTGGCGGAGCCCGTAATCCGGCTGCTTTTCCAGCGGGGCGCCTTTCGCGCCGAGGACACCGCGCTGATGGTTCCGGTGCTGGCGGTGTATGCGCTGGGCCTGCCGCTCTTTTCGTTCGTGAGTCTGGTCCTGCGCGTGTTTTACGCCGAGCGGGATACCCGAACCCCGGTGCACGCCGCGATCCTCAGTTTCGCGGTCAATGTCGGCCTCAGCCTCGTGTTGATGGGGCCGCTGTCCACGATGGGTCTGGCCATCGCGGGCAATGTCGCGATCGCCGCCCAGGCCTGGTTTCTGCAGGCGCGCCTGACGGCGAAGCGCGGCAATCTGGCGTTTGGGCATCTTGGGCCCACGCTGGTTCGGATCCTCGTCGCCGCGGCCGTCATGGGCGCGGGCGTGGCGGGCGCCTGGCGCGGGCTGCAAGCGGCCCTGGGAGGCGGTCCGCTGACGGACGCGGTCGCCCTGGTGGTGCTCATTCCGCTGGGGATCGCGGTCTATGGCGGACTTCTGTGGGCCCTGAAGATTGAGGGGCGTGATGATCTCAAGGCCCTGATCGAGCGGGTTCGCCAGCGGCTGAGGCCGGCGCGATGAAGGCCTTCGTCGAGAAGAACTGGTTCATTGTCGCCCTGCCTTTGTCCGTCGGCCTGGCGTGGCTCATTCCGCAGGCCGGCGCGAGCGGTGGTTGGCTGAAATCCGAAGTCACCACGAAGCTGGCGGTGGCGGCCATTTTCTTCAGTCAGGGCCTGACGCTGCCCGCGGCGGCCCTTCGTCAGGGGGCCCTGCAGTGGAGGCTGCACGTGCTCGTGCAAGGCTTCACCTTTGGGCTATTCCCCGCGATTGGTCTGGCGCTTGACGCGTGGCTCGGAGCGCAACTGGCGCCGGATCTGCGGCTGGGTTTCCTGTACCTTTGCGTGCTGCCGTCGACGATCTCGACGTCCGTGGTGCTGACGTCCATCGCTGGAGGGAACACCGCCGGGGCCATCTTCAACGCGGTGCTGTCGAATGTCGTGGGCGTGTTCATCACTCCGCTGTGGGTGACGTGGCTCATGCAGGCGGCTGGGCAGGCGCAGCCGCTTGGTCCGGTCGTGCGGGAGATTGTCATCCTGCTCCTCGTGCCCTTGGCGATTGGTCAGGGGTTCCGCGTGGTTTTACGGACCTGGGCTGATGCGAACAAGAAGCGGCTGGGGAATCTCAACAGCGCCCTGATTCTGTTCATCGTCTTCGCGGCCTTCTGCAACTCGGTCGTGTCGCGCGTGTGGTCCCAGTATGGCCCCGATGTGATGCTGATGACGCTGGCCGGTGTGGTCGTGATCTTCGTGCTCGCGACAGGTCTGGTCGAGGTCCTGTCCCGGGTGTTCCGACTCAACCGGGCCGATCGAATCGCCGCGTCGTTCTGCGCGCCCCAGAAAACCCTGGCCTCAGGGGTGCCGCTCGCGAAGGTCATTTTCGGAGCGCATCCTGGACTGGGACTGATTCTGCTGCCGATCATGGTTTATCACCTGCTGCAGTTGCTCGTCTGCGGTTATCTCGCCGGCCGGTGGGCGCGCGCGGAGTCGGTCCAAGATTGAGTCAGCGGAGGAGCGCGCCGGTTTGATTTCGGGACCCGCGTGTGCGATTTTCCGTTCTCGCATGTCCCACCTTTTCGACGCCTTTTCCCTCCGGTCGGTCACCCTGCGCAATCGCATCGGGGTCTCCCCGATGTGCCAGTACAGCGCGACCGATGGCCGGGCCAATGACTGGCACCTCGTCCACCTCGGGGCCCGGGCGGCGGGCGGGGCCGGGCTGGTGATCGTCGAGGCAACGGCGGTCGAGGCGCGCGGGCGAATCACGCCGGGCGATCTGGGGCTGTGGGACGACGCGCAGATTGAGCCGCTCGCCCGCATCACGGCGTTCATCAAGTCACAGGGGGCGGTCCCCGGCATCCAGCTGGCCCATGCGGGACGCAAGGCTTCCGCCGCGTTGCCGTGGAAGGGTGGGGCGCATCTGACGGAGGCCCAGGGGGGCTGGACGCCCGTCGGACCGAGTGCGGAGGCGTTCGGGGGCAGCTTGAATCGGGTGCCGGCGCCGCTGAGCCGGGTTGAAATCAAGGAGATCCAGGCCGCGTTTGTGGCGGCGACCCGGCGCGCGCTCGCGGCCGGGTTCGAGTGGGTGGAGTTGCACGCGGCCCACGGCTATCTTGGGCACAGTTTCTATTCGCCGCTGAGCAACCATCGCACGGACGAGTACGGCGGCAGCTTCGACAACCGCATTCGCTTTGTACTGGAGGCGGCGGCGGCGATGCGCGAGGCCTGGCCGGAGCACCTTCCGTTGACGGTGCGGCTTTCGGCGACCGACTGGGTGGAACGCGGTTGGGCACTCGCGGATTCGGTGGTGCTGGCGCGCCGGCTCAAGGCGGTGGGCGTCGACCTGATTGACTGCAGTTCCGGGGGCAACGGCGGAGCGGCTTCCATCCCGCTCATCCCGGGCTATCAGGTGCCCCTGGCGGACGAGATCCGGCGTGAAGCGGGAATTCCCACCGCCGCGGTCGGGCTGATCACGGATCCGGCGCAGGCCAACGCGATCGTCCAGGAGGGGCGGGCCGACCTTGTCCTGCTCGGCCGCGAGTTGCTGCGGGACCCGCAATGGCCGCTGCGGGCGCAGGCCCATCTCGCCGGCAAGGCTTCAAGTAGCCCGATCCAATACCTGCGCGCTTGGTGAACGGCGCCCGCGGAACGGCGCCCCGCCTTGGTCGGTCAACGGGTCGGGCGACCAGAAACGGTCAGATTTTCCGCGAGGTGCAGGCCGGACTTTCCGCCGCTGACCAGGTCGAGGTCGCCATCGCCATCGAGGTCGGCGACCTGGATCTGCATGCCGCCGCCCATGCGCTGGCCATAGTCGACAATGTGTCGGATCCATTCGACCGCGCCCGCCTCGTCCTTCCGGTACTCGTACCAGTAGAGGCCGATGGGCTCACGCTCCCCCGGATCGCTGCCATTGTGCGCCATGTAGCGCTTCCCGGTGATGAGGTCGCGTTGGCCGTCGCCGTTGAGATCCACGAAGACGGAGGCGTGAGCCTGGGACCAGGAGCTGTCGATCACCCGCTGCGTCCAGGAACCGTCGGCCATGTTCTCGTACCAGCAGACGCCGTAGTCATGTCCCATGGTGGTGAGGATGTCGCGGCGACCGTCTCCATTGATGTCGACGACGTAGAGGTAGCCAAACTGGGCGGGCCGGGCCGGCGGTGCGCCGGGCGCCGGGACCACGGGGGCGGAGCCGCTTGGCGGAATCCGGTGCTGGTTCCAGTCGGTGGCGTGAAAGACCCACTCTCCGGCGGCGCGCACATCGGCCGGAGCCTCGAGCCAGCCGGCGGGGGTGATGATGTCGTTGCGGCCGTCGCCGTTGAGGTCGCCCGCGCCGATACCATGGCCATAGCTCTTGGGACTGACGACATGCTTGACCCACTTGCCCTCGATCAGCTCGAACCAGGCGAGCGGGACCTCGGGGCGGTCAAACTGGGGGAGGAGTTCGGCGGCCTTGCCGTCATTGTTGAGATCAACCAGGAACGAAAACTCGGTGGGGCCGCTGTTATCGATGGGGTTCACGGTCCACGCGCCGCCGCCCTTGCCGGGATTCTTCAGCCAGACGATGTTGCGCGCGAAGTAGCTGAACTGCAGAAGGTCAATGTAGCCGTCGCCATCCACGTCCATCGGGTGGTCGCTGAAATTGTCGACATAGCCCCGGCTGTAGTTGAGCGGCCGCAGCGGGTGCTTTTTCCACGAAGGCGCCTCGTACCAGCTGTCACCGGAGATGAGGTCGGGCCGGCCGTCATTGTTGAGGTCGGCCACGGCGGCCGTCTCGTTCGTGCCCGGATCGATCATGTGGGTACGAAACGGGATGTCGGCGGGGCGGGGCGCGGCGCCCAGCGTGGCGGAGAGTCCGAGCGAAGCGAGGAACGTGAGCAGGAGCGAAGGAAACGGCTTGATCATGGGGTGGGGTGGGACGTAACGGCGAACAGCAACCGAGGGGTGAGGGATGTCAGGGCTTCACGGGCCGAAGTGCAAGCGCGCGGGACCGGGCCGGGAGTTTCGGGAGGGGGGCGTGGTTGGTCGGGACAGCTGACGGCAAAGGTGAGCTTCCGAACGGACGCTGCGATAGAACGAAAAAGGCCCCGCGGAACAAATCCAGCGGGGCCTCGGAAGGTGATCAGCGAACGCTGCGCTTAGGGCAGCGTCTTCAGGTAGATGTTGCGGAACTCGATCTGCATCGGGGGACCCTGGTGGATCTGGAGGCCGAGCAGGCCTTCCATTGCGCGCTTCTCGGGTTCGTCATCGATCAGCATGTTGATGATGCGGCCATTGAGGACCTGCGTGATGACGTTTTCCTTGGCGATGATGTGGTAGGTGTGCCACTCGCCGGACGGCTTCATCGCCGCGGCCTTGATCGCGTCGAGTTCGCCGGTGGTGCCGATCAGCTTGGCCGCACCGCCCTCGATGCGACGCGTGATGGAGCCCGGACGGGAGGCGAAGCCGCGGCCGCGCTCCTCATACAGGAGGCCAGTGTTGCGGTGGATGGGATCCATGTCGGCTTGATAGCCGGCCAGAACCCACTTCGCGACTTCAGGCATTTCCTTGCTGCGGTACTGCACGCCGCTGTTGCCGGCCTCGCCGCTCGTGAAGCGGTAGTCGATCTTGAGCTCGAAATTCTTGAGGATGCCACCGCGCCAGATGAGGAAGCTGTTCGGGTTGACCACCTTTTCCGGGGTGCTCTGGCCGACGATGGTGCCATTCTCCACGCGCCAGAAGCGCGGGTCGCCATCCCAATTGGTCAGGGTCTTGCCATCAAAAATCGAGGTAAAGCCCGCGAGATCGTCCGGAGCGGGTGGGGTCATGGCCATGCCGCGACCACCACCACGTCCGCCGGGGCCGCCGGGACCACCCGGACCGCCTTGGGCCGGTGGGCCGCCGGCGCCGGGAGCGGGGGGCTGCTGGGCTGACAGGGTCAGCGAGGAAACAAGGAGGCCGGCGGCGGCCAGGAGGGGTACAAGACGCGACAGGGGACGGGAGGACTTCATGAAACGAACGCGGATGATGCGGTTTGGGTTGGCTAGCGGGGATTCGCCGAGCGGGTGCGCAGCGAGGCCTCGGGTTAGGTCGCGTCCTTGGGGAGAAAGCGACCGGGGACAGGGGTAGAGACGGCGAAAGAAACCGGACGGTTTCGATAGAAAGTGACTATTTGAGGCCGGAGGGGGAGGCAAGCGGGTTCTGCGCCGGTGCCAAATCAGCCTGAGCCGTCGCCGTGGTCGTAACGACCCGGAGCACGAGCGAGCCCCACGTTGGAACCCGGTTCGGGCGGTGTGCCGGCCTACTTCCGACCCTTGCGGGCGGTCTTGGGCTCGATGTTCAGGTAGGTCTTGGAAAGCATCTGGCTCTCGTAAAACTCCACCAGTCGGACACCCTCGCGCGGCTTCACCAGATCCTTGCGGGTCGCAGCATCGATCTGGGCCTTCATGCGGCGGCAGAGTTCCTCCCACTGGTACTGGACGCCCTCGATCACATCGGAAATGCGGCTGCCGCTCAGGGCCTCCTCGATGTAGAACCCATTGGGCTCATCGGGCTCGAGGAAGACGTGGACCTCGTTCACGCGCCCGAAGAGATTGTGCAGGTCGCCCATGATGTCCTGGTAGGCCCCGGTCAGGTAGATGCCGAGGTAGTACGGCTTGGAATTGAGCGGATGGACGGCGAGGTAGTCCTTGGTGTCCTGGAGATCGACGAAGCTGCTGACCTTGCCATCGGAGTCACACGTGATGTCGGCGAGGATGGCATTGACGGTCGGGCGCTCCTTGAGGCGATGCAGCGGCGTGATGGGGAACAGCTGCTTGAGCGCCCAGTGATCGAGCAACGACTGGAAGACGGAGAAATTGCAGACGTACTGGTCGGCGAGGAGCCGGTTTAGGTCATGGAGCTCCTCGGGCACGTAGCCCGCATCGCGGCACTCCTGGGCGAGCTGTTCGCAGATCTGCCAGAAGATCGACTCGGCGGCGGCCCGATTCTCGAGGTCGAGGTAGCCCAGATTGAAGAGGGAGAAGGACTCCTCCTTCTTCTGCATGGCATCATGGAACCGCTCGAGGCGGCCGAGCTTGGCCTTGTTCTTGAGCATCTGCTCGAGATCGGTGACGACCTGGTGCTTTACCTTGGGCTGGTGCTGCACGCCGAGGGTCTCGCGCTTGTTGATGCGCTCGAACACCTCCACCACCAGCATGGAGTGGGGGGCGACGACGGCACGGCCGGATTCGCTGACGATATCGGGTACGGCGACGTTGGAGGCCTTGCAGATGTCGCGGATGTTCGCGACGACATCGCGGGCGTACTCCGCCATCGTGTAGTTCATCGAGCTCTCGAAATTCGTCCGGGAGCCGTCGTAGTCGATGCCGAGGCCGCCGCCGACATCCAGGTAGCCCATGGGGAAGCCCATCTTGGCGAGCTGGCAGTAGAAGCGCGTCGCCTCGATCACCGCGTTCTTGATCGTGATGATGTTGGGAACCTGCGAGCCGATGTGAAAGTGGACCAGGCGCAGGCAGGAGCTCAGCTTGGCCGCCCGCAATTTCTCGCAGGCGAACAGGATCTCCGCCGTGTTGAGGCCGAACTTGGCGTTGTCGCCGGTGGACATCGCCCACTTGCCCTCGCCCCGGGTCAGCAGCTTGGCGCGGAAGCCGATCATCGGCTTCACGCCGGTTTCACTGGCGACCTTGATGATGTCATCGACCTCGGCGAGCTGCTCCACGACAAGGATGATCTTCTTTCCGATCTTCCGGCCGAGCAGGGCGAGCCGGATGTAGTCGTGGTCCTTGTAGCCGTTGCAGATGATGAGCCGGTTGGCACCCTCGTGCATGGCGAGGGCGATCATCAGCTCCGGCTTGGAACCGGCCTCGAGGCCGTAGGTGAAGTCCTTGCCCGCGGTCACAATCTCGTCGACGACCTCGCGCAACTGGTTGACCTTGATCGGGAAGACGCCGCGGTAGGAGCCCTTGTAGCCCTCGTCCTTGATCGCCTGGCGGAAAACCTCGTTGAGCTGGGTGACCCGATGACGAAGGAGGTCCTGGAAACGGATGACGAGGGGGGCCTTGAGCCCCATGCCCAAGGCCTCGTCCACGACGTCCATGATGCGGATGGACCGGCCATCGGCCAGTGGCTGGACGTTGACGAGGCCGTCGGAGTCGACCCCGAAGTGACCCGCGCCCCAGCGCTTGAACCCATAGAGTTCTTCGGACTTTGCGGCTGACCAGGAGGAGGCGGATTTGCTTTTCAAAGCGGGTGGGGAAGCGGCGGGGTTATGGCTTGCTTTTTAAGTGGCGGATTGGGTTGATGGGAGTTTCTTTTTCAAAAACCTCAACACGCAATTACGAAAATGGCTCACCTTGCCGTCGTTCAGTCCCTCATCGCCCAGCAGTCGGCCCCGCCTCCGGGTGCCGGCATGACGCAGGTGCTGTTTCTGGGACTTATGTTCGCCGCCATGTACTTCCTGATGATTGCGCCTCAGCGCAAGAAGCAGAAGGAGCATGAAAAGATGCTGAAAGCGATCGCGGCAGGTGACGAAATTGTGACGGCGGGCGGCGTTTTCGGCCAGGTGGTCAGCGTGAAGGAGGATCGCCTGGTGGTCCGGATCGCGGAAAACACCCGTATCGAGCTCGGCCGGTCCTTCGTCTCGACGGTGACGAAGAAGGCCGACGGCGAGAAAAAGTAGTTCCTCTCTGCGACCATTTACCCCGCCGCTTCCGCGTGTTCTGCATGAACCGCGGCCGGCCCCGCGCTCCGGCGCCCTGTTCCTTTAACCCAAGTCAACATGCTTAAACGCAACCTCTGGAAGCTGACCCTGAGCCTGGCCATCGTGGTCTGGGCTCTCGCGTCACTCCTCCCCCTGCAAGACCGCCCCTTCGCCGATTACGTGAAATCCGAGGTCGGCGCCAAGCCGGCCGAGTTCGCCGAATTGATGAAGGAAGCCAGCGATCGCGCCTCCTCCGGCCGTGCCCCCAGCGTCTTCATGGCGCTCAAGCAAATCGGTCAGGAGCGCAAGATCGACCTCGCCCAGTATTTCCCGGAGATCCAGCTCGAGAGCTCGCTCCGCAATATCGAGCGCCGCAACGCGATCCTGCTCGATCACCTGCTGAAGCAGTCCAAGGGCCGTCTGCAGCTGGGCCTCGATCTCAAGGGCGGCGTCGCCTTCACCCTCGAGGTGGACGAGCAGGCGATGGCCGGCGAGACGGTCGAGTCGCGCCAGGAAAAACTGGCCAAGGCCGTTGAAATCATCGGCACCCGCATCAACGGGCTGGGCGTGGCCGAGCCCCTCATCCGCCCGATCGGTGACAACCGCATCGAGGTCCAGCTCCCCGGCGTCAACACCCGCGACAACCCCGAGGTGGTGGACAGCGTCAAGAAGCCGGCGCGCCTCGACTTCCGTCTGGTCCACCCGATGCTCTCGCCCGCCAACGTCGGTCCCGGCCAGATCCCGCCCGGCTACGAGACCCTCCTCCTCGAGAGCGAGAACCGCAGCGGCGAGGTCTTCTCGCAGGAGCTCTTCGTCAAGCGCATCCCGGAAATGACCGGCGAGGCCATCTCCGATTCGTACCCGGTGATGGATGAGTACGGACGCTTCAAGATCATCCTCCAGTTCACCAGCGAGGGCTCCGCCCGTTTCGCTGAGGTCACCCGGACCATCGCCGAGGAAAACCGCCGGAACCAGCGCGTTGGCCAACTGGCCATCGTCCTCGACGGCAAACTCTAGTCCGCCCCGACCGTCCAGCAGGAGATCAACAGCGACTCCGCCGAGATCAGCGGTTCCTTCTCGCAGCGCGAGGCCTTCGAACTCGCCAACGTGCTGAACAACCCGCTCGACCTCCCGCTTCGCATTCAGGAACAGTATGAAGTCGGTCCGTCCCTCGCGGCTGACTCCGTCGCCAGCGGTCGCCTCGCCTTCCTGATCGGCACCGCGCTGACGGCGGTCTTCATCGTTCTGTTCTACACGACCGGCGGCCTGCTGGCCGTCATCGCCATGGCCGCCAACGTCCTCGTGATCCTGGGAGTCATGGCCAGCATCGGAGCGACCCTTTCCATGCCGGGTATCGCCGGCATTGTCCTGACGATCGGCATGTCGGTGGATTCGAACATCCTGATCTTCGAGCGCATGCGCGAGGAGCTCAAGCTGGGCAAGTCGCTCCCGACCGCGCTCGAGGCCGGCTTTGACAAGGCGTTCTCCGCCATTCTTGACGGCAATCTCACGACCCTGATCACCGCGGGCATCATGATCGCCCTCGGCACCGGCCCGGTGAAGGGCTTTGGCGTCACGCTCGCGATCGGTATCTTCTCCACGATGTTCGCCGCGCTGGTCATCAGCCGCTTCCTCCTCGACTGGATGATCAACGGTGTTGGCGTCCAGAAGATCCGGATGTTCTCCATCCTGAACAACACGAACTACGACTTCCTCAAGTATGCCAAGCCGGCGTTCATCACCTCCTGGCTGATCGTCGCGGTCGGCGTTGGCGCGGTGATTTACAAGGGCAAGGAGATCTACGGTCTGGACTTCACCGGCGGTGACCAGGTCTCGCTCGCGTTTACCTCCAAGCTGGATCTCGGCGAAATCCGCACGGTCGCCACGGCCGCCGGCATCACGGACCTCAGCCTGGCCTACACCCAGCAGATTGGCAGCACGCAGGAGGTCCTGCGCATCACCACGCCCTTCGACAAGGGGCAGGCGCTGGTGCAGGCCCTGCAGACCGCGCACCCCGAGGCCGGTCTGACTCTCGTCGGTGGCTCGCGCATCGGACCGAGTGTCGGGGCGGAGATTCAGGCCAACGCAGGCTGGGCCATCTTCTGGTCCCTCGTGCTGATCCTCGTCTACGTCGCCTTCCGCTTCGAGATGGGCTACGGCATCGGCGCCGTGGTCTCGACGGTCCACGACGTCATCATGACGGTTGGCATCTTCGTCCTGTTCGACCGGCAGTTCAATGCCTCGATGGTGGCGGCCATCCTCCTCATCGTGGGTTACTCGATCAACGACACGATTGTCGTGTTCGACCGCATTCGCGAGGAACTGAAGATCAACCCGACGGGTACGTTGAAGGACATCATCAACCGCTCGTTGAACCTGACGCTTTCGCGTACGATCATCACCGGTGGCACGACCTTCCTCACGGCCATCGTCCTTTGCTCTGTGGCGGGCGGTGAGGTCAATGACCTCGCCTTCACGCTCATCATCGGTGTCATCACCGGCACGTTCTCGTCCCTCTTCATCGCCAGCCCGGTCTTCTACTGGTGGCACAAGGGTGACCGGAAGCACGTCGAGAAGCACCATGACGTTGCCCCCACCTACGAGTGGACGGGCTCCAGCAAAGCCTCGCAGTAGTCCCCATCGCACTGCACGGCGATGCGCTGGACCTACACGCCGCTTCCGGCCGATGAGGTCGAGGCGCTGAGCCGCCGCGCCGGGGTCTCCCCGGTGCTGGCGGAGCTGCTTCTCCGCGCCGGACAGGCCGATCCGGAGGCAGCCCAGCGCTTCCTCCGCCCGGCCCTGGCGGAACTCAACGACCCTTTCCTCCTCGCCAACCTCGAGAAGGCGGTCGTCCGCCTGCGCGAGGCCATCCATGGGCGCCAGGATATCGTGGTCCTGGGGGACTATGACGTCGATGGCGTCAGCAGCACCGCGCTTTTGGTGAGCATCCTGCGCCGGTTCGGGCTCAATCCCCGCTTTGTGGTTCCGCGGCGGATGGAGGATGGCTACGGGCTGTCGCGCAGCGCGATTGACCGCGCCCTGGAGCAGGGGCGCCCCGATCTGTTCATCGCGCTCGATTGTGGGACGAACTCCCATGCGGAGGTCGGCTATCTGAAGGGTCTGGGGGTCGATGTGATGGTCATTGATCATCACCGCTCGAAGGAAAAGCCCCTGGAGGAGGGGATCCTGATCAATCCTCATGTTCACCTCGACGAGAATGACGGTGCCTGGCGGAACCTCTGCACCGTGGGGCTGGTTTTCAAGCTGGCGCACGGTCTGGTCAAGCAGCTGCGGGCGGACAACCACCCGGTGGCTTTCCGCATCAAGCTGCGCGACTATCTTGATCTGGTCGCACTGGGGACGGTGGCTGATCTGGTGCCCCTGACCGGCGAGAATCGGATTCTGGCGCGATTTGGCCTGCGGATTCTGCAGGGGGCTGAGCGCCCGGGCGTCCGCGCGCTCATGCAGGTGGCTGGCGTGCGCCCCGAGCAGGACCTGATGCCGGTCGATATTTCCTTCCGGCTTGGCCCGCGGATCAATGCCAGCGGCCGTTTGGCCGACGCGGCGCTCTCCGTGGAGCTGATGCTCAGTGATGATCCCCGCTTCTGCGACGAGACGGCCCGTCAGCTCGACGCCTTCAATCGGGAGCGGCAGGACATCGAGCGTCAGATTACGGACGAGGCGGAGCGCATGATCGAAACCCGTTTCGCGGATTGGCCCGGGATCGTCCTGTTCGGGGAGAATTGGCATCCCGGCGTGGTGGGCATCGTGGCGGGGCGGGTGACCCGCAAGTACAACCGGCCCTGCGTGGTGCTGGGGAACGAGGGTGACATGGCCAAGGGGTCGGGCCGGAGCATTGATGGGATCAATCTGGTGGAGGTGCTGGGCACGTGCTGCGAGCACCTGACGAGCTGGGGCGGCCATCCGATGGCGGTGGGCGTGGCCCTGCCGAAGCTGCACCTGGATACCTTCCGCGAGCGCTTTGCCGCGGCGGTGCGGGCCCATGCCGGGGGCGGGCTGG
Organism: uncultured Opitutus sp.; assembly: GCA_964476965.1. Classification (GTDB taxonomy): domain Bacteria; phylum Verrucomicrobiota; class Verrucomicrobiia; order Opitutales; family Opitutaceae; genus CAMAXB01. The sequence goes on from CAYZCV010000039.1 coordinate 23,958, forward strand.
TGGAGGCCGACTTGGCGATCGCTGCTTGGCTGAGCAGCGACGAACTGCGGGAACGACTCATGGAGGATCTGGAGGCCCTGCACCCCTTCGGGCAGGGGAATCCCGAGCCCGTGTTCGGAGTTCGCGGCGTGGTGCTCCGTCAGCGGCCCGAGGTCTTCAAGCAAACCCATTTCCGTTTCCACCTCGATGATTCCCGCGGGCGCCGGCTCTTTGGCGTGGCCTGGAAACTGGCCCATCGGTTGCCTCCGGCGGGCCAGCCCATCGACCTCGCGGTCAAGCTGACCTGGAACTACTTCAACGACCGTAAGCTGTTGCAGCTCGAGCTCATCGACTGGCGGCTCACCCCTGCGGGCTGAGCCCCCCGGCTTGCCGGGAGCAAACCGGCGAAATTCCCGCTTGCACTCAGCCGGTAATGCCTGCTTTTTTCTCCCTCCTGTCACGCAGCCGTAGCTCAATTGGATAGAGCATCTGACTACGGATCAGAAGGTTTGGGGTTCGACTCCCTACGGCTGCACCAGAATTTCAAAGCCCGCTTCCCTTTGGGGAGGCGGGCTTTGTGCTTTTGAGGGAAGTTGAACCGACCCGTCAGAACGCCGGGTGCGAGGCATCAACCCGGGATCAGACCGCCTTGCTCAATGCAGTCTCGTCGATGTCGACGCCGCCGGCCTGTCTCCGCTGAACCTTGAAGTAGCGCGCACGTCGGCGGAGCATGCGGTCGAGTTTGTCGACCAGCAGCGCGACGGCCTTGTGGCATTCGTCGGACGACTCGGTCGCATTCATGTCGGGTCCGTGAATGATGATGTGGCCCTTGGCGGTGAAACGCTTGTCGACCGCCTGCTTCGGATCGCATTCCAATTCCACGCGGAGGCGCACGATGCGCTCCTCGTGACGAAACAATCGCGCCGTCTTATCCACGACGAACTGCTTGAGGGAGGGAGTCAGTTCCAGGTGAATGCCCGATACGATCACATCGTTTGGATGGTTGTTATTATTCATGGATTTGGGTTCCTTTCGGTGTTGACCGAAAATTGGGTAGCGTCCCGCCCTTATGGCCTCCGTCGAATACATGCTCCAACGTTTCTCTGCCGTCGTGGTGACCGGCGGATCTTCCGGAATCGGAAAATCGTTCATTGAGCACATTGGGAGGCTGCACCCGAGCGCGCGCATTTGCAACCTTTCGCGTCGCTCGCCCGAAGCCCCGCTCGCGCAGCTTAACCTGCGCCACTTTCCCTGCGATTTCGCCGACCGGGCCTCGATGGAGGCCGGGATCGCCTCGGTCGTGGCCTTCCTGGAGGAGGGTGGCGGGGCCGGACCCATTCTGCTGATCAATAACAGCGGATTTGGGGCCTATGGGCATTTCCCTGAGGCTGCGTCCGGGGTTCTTCGGTCGATGATTGATGTGAATATTGCTTCTGTGGTGACCCTGACGGCCGCGCTGCTGCCCGCGATGCGGCGACGAGGCGGGGCGATTGTCAATGTGGCCTCCACCGCCGCGTTCCAGCCGACGGCTTACCTGAGCACGTATGGAGCCACCAAGGCCTTCGTTCTGCACTGGAGCCTTGCGCTGAATGAGGAACTCCGGGGTACCGGTGTCCGCGCCCTTGCGCTTTGCCCCGGCCCAACGGCGACCGCGTTCTTCGCCCGGGCCGGATTGGGGGAGGGGGTAGTCCCCGGCGGGGCGGGCCAATCGGCCGAGGCCGTTGTTGGAGAAGCGCTGGAGGCGCTGGCCAGCGGACGATCCATGGTGGTCACCGGATGGAGAAATTGGCTGATGGCCAGCGCCAGTTCGGTTCTGCCCAAGCCTCTCTCGGCGTGGGTCGCAGCCCGGATCCTCGCGCGTTACCGGCTCAAGCAGCCGTGACGCGCGCGCCATGCGGGGCATTCATGCCGCCCGGCGGGCGGATGGATGATTCTGTGCAGCGGCTTCCTGCCGTGGTCCACGCATCACCGCGCGTGCGTGAAAAGAAATACTGCGTGCCCGCGGATCTGCGTTCGTTCAATTCCATGTATGCAGAAAAGTACTACGAAGAGGCTGCTTCGGATTCCACTGGGAAGCGGTGAATTGCGGGATTTGTAATCCGGTGGGGCGCGACTTCCGCGCGGTTGCCGCGCGGTGATTTCCGCCGAACCGCCCGGAGCCGGCCTGGGGCCTCGGAGGGTATCTGGACCGGTTTGTGCAAGGGTGAGTCCCGTTGATCCACCTCGTATCAGGAAAATCGATTCGTCGATCGGCTGATCCGGTATTCCGGGC
>CAYZCV010000040.1:0-26137 GCA_964476965.1 uncultured Opitutus sp.
CATGCAGGCCAATCCCGACATCACCGGCTGGGCCATGATCGGCGGCTGGCCGCTCTTCACCGAGAACGCCCTCAAGTGGGCCCCCGGTTCCGTCCAGGTCGTCGCCGTCGACGCCCTCCCCGCGCAGCTCGCCTACGTCCGCAGCGGTCACGTGCCCGTGCTCCTCGCCCAGCAGTGCTACGAATGGGGTTACCGCTCGGTCGAGCACCTCGTGAACAAAATCGTCTTCAAGAAGGACCCGCCCGCCGTCAAGGACGTCAGCGCCCTCATCCCCGTGACCAAGGACAATCTCGAGGCCTTCGGCAAAAACTGGGAAAAGTGGCTGCCCGCGCGCTAAGCGCGCGCGGAAGTAGCGAGTAGAGGGTAGCGAGTAGCGAGCAGGCCTACCCTCATACCAATCCCCATGGGCACGCCATAAGGCTGGTCGTCTACGTAGTCCGTCTACTCGCTCCTCACTACCCGCTACTCGCTACTTTTCAGCCATGTCCTTCCTCGAATTCACCTCCGTCACCAAGCGCTTCCCGGGCGTGCTGGCGCTCGATGGGGTGAGCTTTGGGATCGAGCGCGGGACCTGTCATGCGCTGATTGGCGAGAATGGCGCGGGCAAGAGCACCCTCGGAAAAATCCTCGCCGGCGTGCACACCGCCGACGGCGGGGAGATCCGGCTCGATGGCCGGGTGATCGCCCCCGACTCGCCCCTCGCGGCGCGCAAGCTCGGCATCGCAATGGTCCACCAGGAGCTCGCGTTCTGCCCCAATCTCTCCGTCGCGGAAAATCTCTGCCTGGGCGATCTGCCGCGCAATCGCGCGGGCTGGGTCGATCGCACCGCGCTCCGGGACCGCGCCCGGGCCATGCTGGCCACGATCGGCTCGACAATTGATCCGGACGCGCGGGTCGGCACGCTGTCGACCGGACAGGAGCAACTGGTGCAGATCGCCGCCGCCGTCGGAACCGGCGCGCAGGTCATCGTGATGGATGAGCCGACCAGCTCCCTGTCAGCCGGCGAGACCCGCGAACTCTTCCGTCTGGTCCGCGAACTCAAGGCCCGCGGTCTCACCCTGGTCTACGTCTCGCACCGCATGGAGGAGCTTTTTGCGCTGTGCGAGACGATCACCGTGCTGCGGGATGGCCGCCATGTCGCGACCGAAGCAATCGCGGCCACCACGCCTTCGCGCGTGGTCACCCAGATGATCGGCCGCGAGCTCGTCGCCCGCACCCCGGCCCACCTCAGCCGGGAGCCCGGCCCGGTCCGTCTCTCCGTCCGCGGGCTGGCCTCGCCTCCTCGCTTTACCGGGATCGACCTCGCGGTGCGGGCAGGCGAAATCGTCGGCCTGGCCGGCCTCGTCGGCGCCGGCCGCAGTGAGGTCGTGCAGGCCCTCTTCGGACTCGATCCGAACGCGACCGGAGAAATCCGCGTCGGCGACCATGCCCTCGCCCTCGGTTCGGTGGATCATTCGCTGGCGGCCGGGCTGGGCCTGGTGCCGGAGGACCGCAAGCGCCAGGGGCTGGTGCTGGGGCTCAATTGTCGCGAGAACACCGCCCTCGCCGCCCTCCCCCGCCTCACCCGCGCCGGCTGGGTGCAACGGGCCGCCGAACGGACGCTGGTGGGCAAGTTCCTGACGCGCCTGCGCGTGAAGACGCCCTCCTCCGAGGCGATCACCGCGGGGCTCAGTGGTGGCAATCAGCAGAAGATCGCCCTGGCCAAGTGGCTGGCGCGCGACTGTGACGTGCTCCTGATCGACGAACCCACCCGCGGCGTGGACGTCGGGGCCAAGGCCGAGATCTATCACCTGCTCGACGAACTCGCCTGCGAGGGGAAGGCCCTGCTGGTCGTGTCCTCCGAACTGCCGGAATTGATCGGCCTCTGCAGCCGCATCCTCGTCATGCGCGAGGGCCGCCTCGCCGGCGAACTGCCCCGCAACCAATTCAGCGAGGCCGCGTTGATGCAACTCATGGCCGGCGTCCCGGCCGCGGCGTAGCCAAGCACCCAACCCGTTTAACCACGGATTACACGGATTTCACGGATCCGAACCAAATCCAGAAACGCCGGGCAAAGCCTTGGCTGGATCACTCGGTTCATTTCCTCCGACATCCGTGCAATCCGTGTAATCCGTGGTTAAGTTCCGTGATTCGCCCGGCTTGAGTGCGCATCGCACGCGCTTGACCCCACCCGCTGGCTGCGTGTGTATCCCCAGCAAGCCCGCCATGACCAGGACCGCCGTTAAACGCACCGTCGACATGCAGATCATCTCCGACTGGGTGGAGCCGCGTTCCCGCGTGCTCGACCTCGGCTGTGGTCGCGGCGTGCTGTTGGATGCGCTGGTGCAGTCCAAGGATATCTTCCCCGTCGGGGTCGACCTCGACTTCGACAAGATCTCCGCCTGTGTCCGCCGCGGCCTCAATGCCTACCAGGGTGACATGGTGGGCTTCATGCGCACCTTTCCCGAGGGCCACTTCGACCGGGTGATCTGCTCCCGCACCCTCGAGGAGGTGCCGAACCCGGGCGAAATCATCGCCGAGGCGCTGCGCGTCGGGCGTGTGCTCACCGTGGGTTTCATCAATCACGGTTTCTGGAAGAACCGCGTCGCCACCCTTGTGCGCGGCCGGAAGCCCCGCAATGAGGTCTACACCACCGAGTGGTTCGAGAGCCGTCCGACCAATCCGACTAGCGTCGCAGACTTCGAGCATTTCTGCGAGATCAAGGGGATCCGCATCGCCCGCCGCGCCCATCTCGGTGGCGACTGGAAGACCCCGTGCGGTTTCCGCCCGAATCTTTTCGCCGGCTACGCGCTCTACGACCTCACACGATGACGCTGCGACGCGGCGCGATTTGAAATCTCACATTTGAAATTTCAAATCGGGTAGGCGCGCTCAGCGCGCAAACACACCGGCCCGCTGCGTGTGCTGCTTCTCCAGGCTGCCGCACACCAGCTCGCAGAGCTCAAAGATCGACGGATCCGCAATCGCGTAAAAGACCTGCAGGCCTTCCTTCCGCCGCGCGAGAATGCCGGCGTCGGCCAGAGTCTGGAGGTGACGCGAGACATTCGCCTGCGTGCCGCCCGAGGCCTCGACCAGCGCATTCACATGACGCTCGCCTGAAAAGAGCGTGTGCAGCAGCCGCAGCCGCATCGGCTCGGAAAGCACGGCAAAGCGGCGGGCAATGAGACCCAGGGCCTCGTCGGTCAGGACGCGGGGCTTTTTTGACATTCGCAGCAGTGAACAGGGGCTTGACATGATTTCAACTATATGCGTATATGCTCATACACAAGAACCCAAGTCAATCATGAAAGCCGATTCCTTCATTCGTATCCTCGCCGGTTCCATGGCGCTCCTGAGCGCGGGCCTCGCCCACTTCGTCAGCCCGCTCTGGCTGCTGCTCACCGCCTTTGTCGGTCTGAACCTGATCCAGTCAGCGTTCACCGGCTTCTGCCCCCCGACCCTCATCCTGCGCAAGCTCGGCTGGCTGGGCGAGGACGGCATCATCCACTGGGGCGGTCCGCGCCGCTCCTGAACGGCTCCTCATTTCGTCCTCCGTCCGTCCCGCCTTTCACCCGCCATGAAGTCTGCGCTCCTCGCCTTCCTTAGTCTGGCCGCCCTCGGCCTCACCGCCTGCAGCCGGCCGGCTGAACGCCGGGACGCCGCCGCGCTGCCTGCCGTGACGGTCACGACCGCCCGCGTCGAGGCCGCCACGCTCCCCCGCGTGCAGCTCGTCGCCGGCACCGTCCGTCCCGTCGACCGGGCCGTGATCGCCGCGCGCATCATGGGGAGTGTGACCCGCGTCCCCGCCGCCCTCGGCGCCCGCGTGGCCGCCGGGGACCTCCTGGTCGAGCTCTCCGCCGCCGAGATCGGCGCCCGCCTCGATCAGGCCAGGGCCAATCTGGACCAGGTTGACCGCGAACTCGCCCGCGAGACGACCCTCGTGACGAAGGGTGCCTCCTCCATGGAATCGGTTCGCCTCCTCGAAGACCGGCGCCGCGCCGCCGCCGCCGCCGTTGCGGAGGCCACCACGTTCGCGTCCTACACCACCCTCACCGCCCCGTTCGCCGGCGTCATTACCCGCCGCTCCGTTGAGCCCGGCGATCTCGCTGCCGCCGGGGCTCCCCTCCTTGAACTCGAAGGCACCGACCGCCTCCGCGCCGAACTGGCCGTGCCCGAATCGCTGCCGTCCCTCACCGTCGGCACCCCCCTCCGCGTCATCATCGACGGCGATTCCGTGGAGGGTCGCCTCGCGGAATTCTCCCCGGCGGGCGACCCCGTGACCCGGACCCGCCTCGCCAAGATCGACCTGCCCGCCGGCACCGTTGTCCGCTCCGGCCAATTCGTGCGGGTCGCCTGGCCCGCCGGCAACGAGGACGCCCTGCTGGTGCCCGCCACCGCCCTCACCCACTTCGGCCAGATGGAGCAGGTGTTCGTGGCCGAGGGCGGCCGCGCTCAGCTGCGCCTCATCAAGTCCGGCGGCGCGATCGGTGATCGTGTCCGCGTCCTCGCCGGCCTGACCGCCGGGGAATCAGTCGTCATCGCCCCGCCCGCCACCCTGCGCGACGGACAGTCCCTGGAGACCACGCCGTGAGCACCCCTTCCGCCAAGCCCTACGGCCTCGCCGGCCGGCTCGCCGCCTACTTTGTCGAGTCCAAGCTCACGCCCATCGCGATCATCGTCTCGATCGCGCTGGGTCTCTTCGCGGTCCTCATGCTCCCGCGCGAGGAGGAGCCGCAAATCAAGGTCCCGATGGTCGATGTCATCGTCGCCATGCCGGGTTCCAGCCCGCAGGAAATCGAAAATCGCGTCACGCGTCCGATGGAGAAACTCCTTTGGGAAATCCCGGGCGTGGAGTACCTCTATTCCACCTCCAGCCCCGGCCAGTCGCTCGTTATCGTCCGCTTCAAGGTCGGCACCGAGATCGAGGCCGCCCTGATCCGACTCAACCAGAAGCTGCAGGCCAATTTTGATCGCATTCCCTCCGGTGTCAGCCCGCCGATCGTCAAGCCGCGCACGATCGACGATGTGCCGATCCTCGCGCTGACCCTGCACAGCCCGACGCTCGACCACCTCACCCTCCGCCGCCTCGCCGCCCAAGTGGATGATGCCATCAAGTCGATCGACCAGGTTGCCGAAACCACCCTGATCGGCGGCGCCCGTCGCGCCGTGCGCATCCGGCTCGACCCCGCCGCCCTCGCCGCCCGCAACCTCGATCCGCGCCGCGTGATCGCCGCGCTCCAGCAGGCCAATCAGCAGGGCCAGGCCGGCTCCCGCGCCTTCGCCAACCAGGAGGTCCGCCTCGAGACCGGTCGCTTCCTCACCGACACCGCCGATGTCGGCGGAGTCGTGCTCGGCGTGCACAGCGGCCGCCCCGTCTTTCTCCGCGATGTCGCCACCCTCACCGACGAGGCCGAGGAAGCTTCCGACTACGTGCTCCATGTCGCCGGCGGCTCCGGTGAGATGGAGGCCGCCGTGACGCTGAGCGTCGCCAAGCGCCCCGGCGCCAATGCGATTGATGTCGTCAACGAGGTGCTCGCCAAGGTCGATACGCTCCGCGGCACCCTGCTCCCCGCCGACGTGACCGTCACGCTCACCCGCGACTACGGCCACACTGCAGCCGAGAAGAGCAATGAGCTCCTGCTGCACATGGGCATCGCCGTCTTCGGCGTCGCGATCCTGATCCTCTTCTTCCTCGGCTGGCGCGAATCCCTCGTCGTTCTGCTTGCGATCCCGTCGACCCTCGCGCTCACCCTGCTCGTTTTCTACCTCTACGGCTACACGCTCAACCGCATCACGCTCTTTGCCCTGATCTTCTCGATCGGCATCCTCGTCGACGATGCGATCGTGGTCGTCGAAAACATCGTGCGCCACGTGCGCCTGCCCGGCGCGGACAAGAAGCCCATTTCCCAGATCGCGCTCGAGGCCGTCGAGGAAGTCGGCAATCCGACCATTCTCGCCACCTGGGCGGTGATCGCCGCCATTCTCCCGATGGCCTTTGTCGGCGGCCTGATGGGCCCCTACATGCGCCCGATCCCGATTGGCTCGACCGCCGCGATGCTCTTCTCCCTTGCGATCGCCTTCACCGTAACGCCATGGGCCGCCGTCCGCGTCCTCCGCCGCCGCCTCGCGCCCGCGGGAGCGACGCACGCCAGCCCCGCCGCCGGCCATGATCACGACCACGCGCCGGATGACTGGTTCACGCGCCTCTATCACAAGGTGATGGAGCCGCTGCTCGATCGCGCCCGCTGGCGCTGGATCTTCCTCGCGACCATCGTGGGCCTGCTGCTCGCCGCGATGGGCCTGGTCGGCATCGGGGCGGTTGAGGTGAAGATGCTGCCCTTCGACAACAAGTCCGAGTTCCAGGTCGTGATCAACACGCCCGAGGGCACCACGCTGGAACAGACCACCCGCATCGCCCGCGAAATGGCCTCCGCCATCCGCGGTGTACCCGAGGTGCGCGATATCCAGATCTACGCCGGCACCGCCGCGCCCTTCAATTTCAACGGACTCGTGCGCCACTACTTCATGCGCCGGGGACCCAATGTGGCCGATCTCCAGGTAAATCTCGTTGGCAAGGACGAGCGCTCGGACCAGAGCCACGCGATCGCCAAGCGGATCCGCCCGATCGTCACGGCCATCGCCGAGCGCCACGGCGCCGTCGTCGCCGTGGCCGAGGTGCCGCCCGGCCCGCCCGTGCTGCAGTCGCTGGTCGCGGAAATCTACGGACCCGATGAGACCCAGCGCATCGCCCTCGCCCGCGAGATCCGTGCCATCATGGCCCGCACCACAGGCGTGGTGGATCTCGACTGGTACGTCGACGACCCGCAGCCCCGCGTGCGCTACGTCGTCGACGAGGAGAAGGCCGCCTATCACGGGATCAGCGAGGCCGACATCGTCGCCCTGCTCGGCCTCGGCGCCCAGGGCCGCGCGGTGGACCTGCTCCATCTGCCCGCCGAACGCGAGGATGTGACCATCCGCGTCGAGCTGCCCGCCGAGGCCCGCCACGACCCAACGGCCCTGCTCGCCCTCCAGGTCGCCGGCGCCGGCGGCCAACTCATTCCGCTCTCCGAACTCGTCCGCCTCGAACGCGACACCGGCGAGCGCAGCCTCTACCGCAAGAATCTCAAGCCAGTGACCTACGTCACCGCCGACGTCGCCGGTGCGGTCGAGAGCCCCGCCTACGCCCTGTTCGCCATGAACCGCGAGATCGCCCAGATTGATGCGCGCCGGTTTGGCGGCGACGAGGCCCGTCTCGAGGTCCTCAATCTCGACCTGCCGGACGACGACACGCGTCCTGCCATGAAGTGGGATGGCGAGTGGCACATCACGCTGGAGGTCTTCCGCGACCTCGGCCTCGCGTTCGCTGCGGTCCTCGGGCTTATCGCCATGCTCATGGTCGGCTGGTTCCGCAGCTATGTGACGCCTCTGGTCGTCATGGCCGCGATCCCGTTCTCCCTGATCGGCATTCTGCCCGGCCACTGGGCGATGGGCGCGTTCTTCACCGCGACGTCCATGATCGGCTTCATGGCCGGCGCGGGCATCGTGGTGCGCAACTCCATCATCCTCGTTGATTTCATCGAACTCCGCCGCGCCCACGGGCTCTCCCTGCGCGACGCGGTGGTCGAGGCGGGTGCGGTCCGCTTCCGTCCCATGCTGCTGACCGCCCTGGCGGTCGTAGTGGGCGCGAGCGTGATCCTCGCCGACCCGATCTTCCAGGGTCTGGCCATCAGCCTGATGGCGGGCGAAATCGCCTCCCTGCTCATCAGCCGCATGGCGGTGCCCGTCCTGTACTACATGGCCAACGCCCGCGCCGAAAAGACCGTTTGATTTTTACCGCTCCCTTCTAGCATGAACTCGTCCGATGTTTTCCTGATTGTCGCCGGCGCGATCCTCCTTGGCTGGATCCTTTACACCCGGCGATCGCGCGTCCCGCTGGCCGAGGCCCAGGCCGCGCTCAAGGCCGGCACCGCCGTCCTCGTCGACGTCCGCGAGCCGGCGGAGTGGACCGGCGGCATGGCGGGCGAGGCCGCGGGGCTGCCCCTGAGCGATCTGCGCGGTTCGCGTGTGCTCTGGGCGTCCTTTCTTTCCCGGCATCGCGACAAGCGCCTGTTTCTTTACTGTCAGTCGGGCGCGCGTTCATCACTCGCTGCCTCCACGCTGCGCCGGGAAGGTTTCGACGCGGCCAATGTCGGCGCCTTCGGCACTTGGCGTCGCTCCGGCTGGCCGGTCAAAAAATGACGAGCCTTGTGGAGCGCATGCGCAGCCCACCTCCCTTTCTTCTGCTAGAGTCAATCCACCACCCGAACCCCACGACCCATGAAAGCCAATGTTGGCGGCATCGACCGCATCCTCCGCATCGTCCTCGGCCTCGCGCTCATCGGCGCCGGCGCGTACTTCAAGTCCTACTGGGGCCTGATCGGCCTCGTTCCCCTGCTGACCGCGACGCTGCGCTTCTGCCCGCTCTACCCGATTGTGGGCGTGAGCACCTGCCCGCTCGACCGCAAGTAAGCGCGGGCCGGCCGGCGGCACCGCAAAACTGACTGGAAGGCGTCTGGGGTAAATCCTGCAGACGCCGTTCCGGCCTTGTCGACGTCCACGCGGGCGCCAAGCCTGCCGTGGTGCAATCGTTTCTCTCGTGGCAGCCTGCGGCTGTTGCTCTGCCTCAAGCCATCGCCGCCGCGCTGGTGGCCATCGCCGCAGCCCTTGTCCGTCCCCGGACGCGGACGGACAAGGGCGCGCTCTGGCTCTGGTTGGTCCTGGTGGGTGCCGCACTCTGGTCGGCCGCCGGATCACTCGAATTCACGGCGGTCAGTCTGCAGGCGAAGATCTTCTGGTCCCAGATCTCCTACATCGGGATCGTGCTGGGGCCGGTGGCGCTCTTTCATTTCACGTACGCCTACCTCAATGACGGCGCGGCCCCGCCCCGTGTGTGGTCCGGACTGCAGTTCGCGTGCGGCGGCGCGATTCTGCTCTGCGCCTTCACCAATGCCTGGCACGGCCTGCTCTGGCCCGAGGTGCTCCCGGTCCAGCGCGGCGACCTCGTTTTTGCCCGCTATGAGCGTGGGCCGATGTTCTGGGTCACCGTGGGCTATTGCTATGGCTTCATGCTCGCGAGCTCGGCCCTGCTCGTCCGCCATACCTTCGCCCTCGGGGGCATTTTTCTCCAGCAGGCCGCCATCATCCTGCTGGCGACGCTGGCTCCCTGGATCACGAGTCTCGTCTATGTGCTGCGCCTCGGTCCCCTCCCCGAGTTGGACCACACGCCCGTGGGTTTCGCCGTCACCGGGCTTCTGCTCACTTGGGCCGTGCTGCGGATGCGACTCTTCGAACTGACGCCGGTTGCGGCCAACAGCCTCTTTGCCCGCATCCCCGATCCGGTCCTCGTGGTGGATCCCGCCAACCGGCTGGTGCGCGTCAACGCCGCCGCCCGCCAACGCTTTGGTCATCTGGACCGTCACACCGGAGACCCGCTGACGCACGCCCTCGCCGCCCGGCCCCAGCTCGCCGCGGCCCTGGATACGCCGAGTGCCGGTGAGTCCGAGCGCCAGCTCGAACTCGACGGCATCTGGTGGAACATCACCACAACGCCCCTCGCAGCCCCCGGCGGCGCCTCCCGCGGACGCCTGATCGTCCTCCGCGACATCACCCGCCAGAAGCAGGTCGAGCTTGAGCTGGCCGCCGCCCTGGCCCGCGCCGATCTGCTGGCCCGCGAGGCCGTCGCCGCCAACGCGGCGAAGAGCCATTTTCTCGCGCAGGTCAGCCATGACCTGCGCACCCCGCTGCATTCGATCCTGGGGATGACGGATGTGCTGCTCGGCGGCTCACATGACGCCGCGGCGCGCGAGCAGATTGCGGTGATCCGCGAGGCGGGCGACGGTCTCCTGCGACTGATCAACGACCTGCTCGACCTCAGCGTGATTGAAGCCGGCCGGGTCAATCTCCGCGCGGAACCCTTCCAACTCGACGACGTGCTGGATGCACTGGCAGACATCCTCACCGTCTCCGCCTCGCGCAAGGGCCTCGCCTTCGTGCACTGGATCGAGCCGGGGCTCCGCGGCGGACTGCGCGGCGACTCCGACCGGCTGCGTCAAATCCTGCTCAATCTGGCGGGCAATGCGGTCAAGTTCACCCGACATGGCGCCGTGAGTGTCCGCGCGCTGGCCGGATCCCAGCCGGGCTGGTTGCGCTTGGAGGTGGCGGACACCGGCCCTGGCATCCGCGCCGAGCGGATCGCCGAGCTTTTTACGCCGTTCAATCGCGGCGATCCGATCACCTCCCGCGGCGTCGAGGGCACGGGCCTCGGACTGGTGATCGTCCGCCGTCTCGTCGACGCCATGAAGGGGACGCTGCAGGTCGAGAGCATCCCGGGCACCGGCACGGTGTTCACGGTCGAGCTGCCCTGCGTCGACGAACAGGCCACCACTGCGCCCTTCCTCGCGCTCGCCTCCGGGCTCCACGGCCGCGCCATCGCGGTCAAGGTGTCCGACCCGCTGCGCGCTCGCGCCGTCACGAAGGGGCTCGAAAGCCTTGGCGCCCGCGTGGCGCAGGACGGAAGCGAGCCGCGCTTCGCGACGGTCGACGACGCTGCGACCACCGGGGTGATCAAGCGCCGGTCCGTCGCTGCGGGATTGCTGGGGCTCGCGATCGCGCCTCCACCCCAGCCGGCTCAACCACCCGCCCGCGGCTGGCGGGTCCTGCTGGTGGATGACACCGAGCTCAGCCGAAGGGTGAGCGGCGCCCTCCTCACGCGCTGCGGTTGCACCGTCGTGTCGGTCGACGGCGGCCTGCCCGCTTTGGAGCGGCTGCGCAGCGAGCGCTTCGACTGCATGGTTCTCGACGGCATGATGCCCGACCTGGACGGCTGGGAAGTCGCCCGACGCCTTCGCCTGCCCGAGACTGGGGTCCTCGATCGCGAGGTGCCGGTCATCGCGCTGTCCGCCGACCTCACGCCGGATTCGCAGCAGCGCTGGCGGGACGTCGGCGTGAACCTCGTGCTCGGCAAGCCGGCGCGCACGGAGGAGATTTCGCGCCTCCTCGCCACTCTGGCGGGCCGAACCCGCGGGGCGTGAGGCTCAACGGCCGGATCCGCGCAGGACGCGCCGGTCACCCTCGAGCGAGGGCAACCGGCGAGCGAAACCGCTGCGGCCGAGCTCAGGCGAAGAAATCGCCGTCCGGAGCCGCCTTGCCCGCCGAAGCGAGGGCCGGCGTCGGCGCCTGCTTCTGGACCGCCGTAGGGGCCGGAGCCGACGACGGCCGGCCGGGATTGCCGCCCCGCGCTTTCCGCGCGCCCGGGGCCTGGGCCCGCTCCGGGCCGCCCGCGGTCGTCGCCTTGGCGGCACCGACGAGGGTCTGCAGCTGCTGAACCGACTCACGCATCACGGCCGCTTGGGCGTTGAGTTCCTCCGCGGCGCTGGCCGCCTCCTCGGCGCTGCCCGCATTCGCCTGCGTGACCGAGTCCATCTGGCCAACGGCCGAAGTGACCTGGGTGATGCCCTGCGTCTGCTCGTTGGACGCGGTCGCGATCTGGGCCACCAGGTCGTCGACCTTGCGGGCATTCGTCACGATGTCCTGGAAGCTCGCGGCCACCTTGGTGCTGATCTGCACGCCATTGTCGCTGCGCGCGACCGACTGCTCGATGAGCGCAGCCGTTTCCTTGGCGGACTGCGCGGAACGCTGCGCGAGCGAGCGAACCTCCTCCGCCACCACCGCGAAGCCGGCACCCGCCTCACCCGCCCGGGCCGCTTCGACCGCGGCATTGAGTGCGAGGATGTTGGTCTGGAAGGCGATCTCGTCGATCGTCTTGACGATCTTGGCGATGTTGTTGGACGACTCCTTGATTCCGTCCATGGCAGCGCTCATCTCCGTCATGCTCGCGGCCCCGGCCTCGGCGGCGTGGCGCGTCTGATTGGCGAGGCCCTTGGCCTGCCCGGCCGACTCGGCATTGCGCTTGGTCATGCTGGCAATCTCCGAGAGCGCGGCGCTGGTTTCCTCGAGGGAGGCAGCCTGCTCGCTGGAACCCTCGGCGAGAGTCTGGCTGGAAGCCGACACCTGCCCGGCGGCGGCGGCGGTTTGATCGGCGCCCGCGGCCAGCTGCTCGGACACGGTGCCCAGCACCCGATTCGTTGCGCGGATGATCAGGAAAGAGACGATCACGCCAAGGCCAAGGGCCCCAACGGCGAGGAAGGCGAGCGTCCGGGAGGTGGCACCCGCGGATTCATTCATTTCGAGTGCGACCGTGCTGCCGTTCTGGGAGTTGTAGGCCAGAATCGCCTCCGCCGCAGCCGCATACGTCCGGTAGGCGGGGTACATGGTCTGCTCAAAGTACGCGCTCGCACCCGCGTCGCCGGCATCGACCATCTCCAGGTAACGGTCGCGAAGCGGACGATAGACGTCGCGCGCGGCCGTCAATTTGCCGAACAGGGCCCGGTCATTCTCCGAGGAAAGGGCGGCCTCGTACTCCTTGGCCGCCTCATCAGCGCCCGCTGAGAACTGGGCCATCTCCTGGCGAAGCGTGGCGCGGGCGGCCGCATCCGTCGTCTGCCCGTAGAGCTGGGCGCGGATCAGGCCCTTCGCCAGGTTCGTGTAGAACTCGGACCCATTCACCATGCCGGGCATGACGTCGTCCTTGAGCCTGACCGAGTCCGCACGGAGCCGGTTCAGGCTGTTAATCGCAAGGCCGCCCACCAGAGCGAGAAGGAGGCACAGAATGCCTGCTGCGGCCGTGATACGCTTACCAATCGTCCAATTCATAGGTAGTTAAGGGAACCCGTAATTCGGCCCCAACCGGCCCGTCCTTTAGTCGTTCCCGGTGGGAAAAAATCGATCGACCCAAACTCAAATCAATCAGTACGCGTCGTTTGCGCGTTAAAAGTACAAACACCCCCGCTTTTTGGAGGTTATGGACACCGTTGAACCCGCGCCGCGCGCGTATCCAGCGGCCACTTACCTCGCCCAATCCCTCGCCTGCCCGGGACACAGGCAGTCCCGAGTGAGGCGGCAGACTGCCGGCCCTAGGCCACGGCCACCGTGCGGGGATCCGCGGCGTGACCGACGGGGGTGGATTCCGCCAGCAGCTCGTTTACCACTGACAGGAAGGTTCGCAGGGAAAACGGCTTCGCGAGGGTTCGCCAGCTTCCGAGCGGTTGGGCGACGAGGAACACCTGTTCCGCGGCGCCCAGCACCCCGCCTCCGCTGATGGTCAGGACCGGCACCTCCGGCCAGGTCGTGGCCATGGTCACGATCAGGTCGAGCCCGTTGAGATCCGGCATGCACACATCGGTCACCAGCAGCCGCACGGGATGAGCCTCCAACAGGGCGATGGCCTCCCGCACGCTCGACGCCGTGCGCACCCGCAGGCCCGCATGCCCCAGCGCGAGCCCGAGCGCATCGCGAATGATGGACTCATCGTCGACGATCAGCACGTCGATGACGTGAGGCGTAAGCTGGGACACCGGCAGTAGGTTCTCGTCCATGGCGTGGGTCATCGATGTGGCGTTGTAAAAACTCTGACTTCATCATCGGTCTGCTCCCGACCAGCTTGAGCAATATTCCCAGGCGAACCTGATAAACTCTACTCAATCGATTTCTTATCTATATCTAAATGTGATATTTACATCACAATCTCCGGACCGCCCGCCTGCCGCGGCGCCTTGTAAAAAAACATCCCTAGTGCCGGTCAC
Organism: uncultured Opitutus sp.; assembly: GCA_964476965.1. Lineage (GTDB taxonomy): Bacteria > Verrucomicrobiota > Verrucomicrobiia > Opitutales > Opitutaceae > CAMAXB01. Next base: position 13,659 of record CAYZCV010000040.1, read on the forward strand.
GCCGCTTCGGCGCCGCTCCGCGGAGGCTCAAGGGGTCCAAGCCAGCAGTCGGTCCGCGTGGATCAGGCAGACGCAGTGGCTGCCATCCATCGTGGGCAGCCACTGAAGCTTGAGGGCCTTGAATTCGCGGTTCATGGCTTTCTGCAACGCACCGACCTCGAGGACCACGATCCCGTGCGGGGCCAGTCGCTCGCGGGCCTGCACCAGCAGGCGACGGATGATGTCGAGCCCATCCGTGCCGCCGTCGAGCGCCAGCCGGGGCTCCTGCTGGAATTCCTCCGGCAGGTCGTCGCAGACCGCACTGGGCTCATACGGCGGGTTACTCAGGATGAGTTCGTACCGGGCCGGCGGGACCTGCGCGAAAACGTCACTGCGATGCAGCGTGATCCGCCGACCGAGGCGATGCGCTTTCACATTGATCGCCGCGACCGCCAGCGCGTCGGGGGAGAGATCGATCGCGTCCACCTTCGCCCGCGGAAACTGGTGGGCCAGCAGGATCGCGAGACAGCCGGAGCCCGTGCACACATCGACGGCGCGCTTCACCTCGACCCCGGCGGGCAGGTGCGCCGCCAGCATGGGGATGATTTCGAGAAAGTAACTCCGCGGGATGATCACCCGCTCGTCCACATAGAAGGCATGATCGCCCAGAAAAGCCTCGCGCGTCAGGTAGGCCGCGGGCGTGCGGTCCACGACGCGTTGGTGAAGCACCTTGCGCAGCGCGATCCGCTGCGCCGGCGCGAGCGGCTGGTCCAGCACGGCCGGATCACTGTCCAAGGGCCAGTCGAGCGTGCGGAGGAAAAGGTAGAGGGCCTCATCGTGCGCCGTCACCGCCACCTGCCCGAGCGCGAGCCCGGCCCGCGCATAGACCGCCTCCGCGAAGCTCACCCACGCCCGCAGCGTGGCCAGCTGGGCCGTGACCGGAAGCGCCGCGAGCCGCGGGCTTTTTGCGCGGCGCGCCTTCATCAAATCAGCGCGTTATAGACGATCAGGAAGGGGACCGAGCAGGCCTGCATCACGACCCCGAGGGCGGCCCGGATCGGCGGCAGATTGATGCCCACCATCAGGATCAGAAAGCTCCAGCGCGACAGGTTGATGAAGGTCTCCTCACTCATGCCCACCAGATGCCGCATGACACGTGAGCCATCGAGCGGCGGCAGCGGGATCATGTTGAAGACCGCGAGCGCCACATTGAGGAAAATGATGAGCATGAACAGCTCGGCCGTATTCGGGTCAGCCTTGTAAACCAGGCCGCCCGCAATCGCCGCGAGCAGCGCGAGCACGACGTTGGAGGCGGGACCGGCCAGCGTGGTGATGATGTCGTCGCGCTTCCGGTGCGTGAAATTGGCGTGATTGACCATGACCGGCTTGCCCCAGCCGAAGAAGATCCCGCCCTTCAGCAAAAAGATGCACACCAGGGGGAAAATGACCGTGCCCAGCAGATCCATGTGCACGATCGGGTTCAGCGTCACGCGACCCTGCAGCCGCGGGGTGTCGTCCCCGAGGCGGTCGGCCGCAAAGGCATGGGCCCACTCGTGAATGCTGAGGCTCGCCACCAGCACGATGTAGAGAATGAGCCCCTGGCGGAGTTCCGCGGGACCGATACCAAGAACGTCCATAAGGTCTACTTGTCGCCCGGGGCCGTCAGTTGCGCAACCAGCTTTTGCTTCTGGGTCGCGAGCCGTTCGTCGGTGATGGTCTCCAGCACCGGTCGCGCCGCGTCCGGGTTGCCCTGCAGGATCAGGATGTTGGCCTCGTGCAGACGTACGGTCTGCTGCTCAATCGGGGCGGACAAGCGCGCCCCGAGCGCCCGCCAGCTGGCCAGCGCCGCCTCCCAGTCCGGCTTTTCCAGGTCGTAGTGCGCCTCGCAGTAGCGGTAACCAAAGGGGATGTTGTCCGGCGCCAGCTCGGCCGCGAGTCGGAAGGCGTCCAGCATGGCCCGGTCAATCGACGCCCGGGTCCATTCGCCACTCTTGAGGAAGTCATCCCGGGCGGCCGACAGCAGGGTGCCAATCTGGAAGTGATAGAGCGGCTCCTTGGGCTCCAGCCGCGTCGCGGCGAGGTAGTAGTTGATGGCCTCCAGGGGACGCCCCTCCTCCGCCAGATAGTTGCCGAGCTGGTTCTTGACCAGCGGCAGGTCCGAATCGAGCTGGTTGGCCCGCAGCAACAGGGCCGCAGCGCGCCGGCGCTCGTCGATCAGCGGGTTGCCCAGCAGCATCGCATAACTGGCGTAGCCGGCCGCAACGTCCGGATACTTCTTCAGGTAATCCTCATATTGAAACACGAGCCGCTGCAGCGGTTCGCGCACATCCTCGACCTCCACCGGATCCTGCGCGGCCGCCGCGCGCGTCAGCAACACACGCTGCCGCTCAACCAGCACCTTGAGATCGCGCGTGGCCGGGTCGTCCTGCGCGGCCAACGGCGGCACCCCGAAGGCCAGCCCCAGGATCGTCAACAGAGTCAGAAGAAACTTCATGGAAAAGGATGCGACAGGCTCACCCGGCAAAGGTGCCGGGGCAATCCGTCTGTGATCCCCCGCCCAGGCCGATTCAGCGCGACCGCAGAATTTCGGCGAGAAGCTCCGTTACTCATTGCCGCCAAGCTAGATCCTGACTCACTCCCCTCGCCCGATGTGCTCCCGTTACCTGATTGCTGAAGAACACCTGCGTGCGATTCTCGTCCGCCTGGGGGTCCCCGTCCCCTCCACGCTTCCGCGCACACGGTACAATGTTCCGCCGGGCCGGCCCATCCCAACGGTTCGCGCCCAGCCGGCGCGAGCCGAGTCTTCGTCCGCCCGCGCCCTCGCTCCCCTGCACTGGGGTCTCGTCCCTTCCTGGGCCCGCACCGACGAAAGTCCGATCTTCAACGCCCGCGCCGAATCGCTCGCGGAGAAACCGTCCTTCCGTGACGCGCTCCGCCGTCGGCGCTGCCTCATCCCCGCGAGCGGCTTCTATGAGTGGAAGGCCATCGGCCCCGCCCGCCAGCCCTGGCTCTTCCGCCGGTCCGGCGGCGAGCCGTTTGGGCTCGCCGGCCTGTGGGACACGTGGACGGCCCCCGATGGCACGGTTCGCGAGTCGTGCACGGTCATCACGACCGAGCCCAACGCACTCATGGCTCCCATCCACCACCGCATGCCCGTGATGCTGGCGGAGAATCAATGGGAAGCCTGGCTCGACCCGACCTCCACCGACCCGGCCGAACTCACTCCGCTCCTCGCCCCCTGGCCGGCCGAGGCCCTGACCGCGACGGCGGTCACGCGCCGGGTCAACCGGGTCGACTTCGACGAGCCGGCCTGCCTCGAGCCCGACGCCCCCGCCACCGCCCCCCGCAAGGAGGACCAACTCGGCCTCGGATTCTGACCGGGGCCGAATTGCGAATTGCGGAGTGCTGAGTGCGGAAGGGGGCAGACGGGGCAGCGGACGGATCGCCGCTGGGAGCAGGTGCCGGTCGCTCCGGAGGCCGTCTTCGAGATTCCTAAATCAAACGCCCGCCGTTGGCAGCGTCACGACGACGCGCAGGCCGCGGCGATCGGCGCGATTTTCCGCCCGGATCGTGCCGCCATGCAGGTCGACGATGCCCTTGCAGATGGCCAGGCCGAGGCCATGGCCCGGGCGCTCACCCTTCGCATGATCGTAGCGCACGAAGCGCTCGAAGACGCGCTCGAGCTGGCCCGGCGGCAGGCCCGGGCCCTCGTCGCTCACCTCCAGCGTCCAATCCTGCGCGCTGAGGCGTGACTCCAGCGTGACGAGCCCGCCGCGATCGCTGACATTCATCGCGTTCACCACGAGATTGAGCAGCAGCTGGCGGAGCAGATTGGGTTCGCCCCGACGTTCGCCCGCGTCGTTCCGCCCGAGCGCAAAGCGGAGCTGCCGATCCTCGGCCAGCACTTGTGCATCCTCGGCCAGCTCGGCCAGCAGCGAAGCGGGGTCAAACGTCCGGCGCTCAAGCGCCAGCGCGCCGCCCTCGGCCTTGGACAGGAAGAGCAGGCTGTCGATGATCTGCTGGAGCCGGGTCGCCTCCTCCATCAGGTCGCCCAGCGCCGCCTCGGCCTCCGGGTCGCTCGCCAGGCGCGGCCGGAGTTTCTCCGCATTCAGGCGAATCAGCGCGAGCGGCGTCTTTAACTCGTGCGAGGCATCCGCGGTAAAGCGCTTCACCTGCTCAAATGAGCCCTGCAGCCGGTCAAAGGTCTGGTTAAGCAGCAGAGTCAACGAGGCGAGCTCATCATTCCCGGGCGGAACCGGGATGCGCTCGCCCAGATTGTTGCCGCCGATCCGGCGCGCCGTCGCCTCGATCGCCCGGACCGGCTTGAGCGTGTAGCGGCTGAAGCCATACCCAAGCACCACCCCCGCCACCGCGACCCCGAGCACCAGCAGGCCACTCACGCGGGCGTACTCCCGCAGCACGCGGCGGTTGGGCGCAAGGCGGCTGCCGATCTGGATGTGCCAGGGAGCGCTGCGAAACTCGGAAATCCGAACATCGCCGATGCTGGGGAGGGTCGCCGTCCAGCGGAGAGCACCATCTGCCCGGTCCGGCAGGATCGTGGTCCCCAGATTATCCGAACGGAAGAGCACCGAGCCCTGCTCATTGTGAATCTGGATGAAAAACAGCGCCGCGTCACCGTCCGCATCGTGCTCAATCCGCGCATCGAGCTCCTCCGCCGTAAGCGCCGGGTTCGGACCGATCAGTTCAATCAGCTCGACGCCCTCGACGTCGTGCAGCAACTCGAGCCCGGTCACGAGCTGACGGTCCAGCAGCCAGGCACCAACCGCCAGCACCGCGGCCGTCGTCGCAGTGACCAAGGCGGCAAACCGCAGCGTCAGGCGCGTCGTGAACGAGGTCATGCCAGCTGGTAGCCCGTCCCACGCACCGTCTTGATCAGCGGCTCGCCGCCGGGGCGCTCAAATTTCTGGCGCAGGCGCCGCACATACACATCGATCAGATTCGTCTCCAGGTCGTAGGAAGCGTCCCAGACCTTCTCCCCGATCAGGGTGCGCGTCAGCACCCGACCCGGGCTTTGCAGGAAGAGCTCCAGCAGCGCGAACTCGCGCGTGGTCAGCTCCACTGGCTGGCCCGCCAGCGTCACCGTGCGTGCCAGCAGGTCCATGCGGATATCCCGGTAGTCGATCACGGTCTGCCGCGCCCCCGTGCTCTGGCGGCGCAGGAGCGAGCGCACGCGCGCGATCAGCTCGTCGACACTGAAGGGCTTCGGCAGGTAATCATCGGCGCCGAGGTTCAGCCCCCGGATGCGATCATCGACCGCGTCCCGCGCACTGAGAATGAGGACCGGCTCCAGAAATCCGTGCTGCCGCCACTCGCGCAGCAGATCGAGGCCATCGCCATCCGGCAGGCCCAGATCCAGCACGATCGCGTCGTAGGGTGACTCGGCCAGGGCATCCCGCGCCGCCGCACAGGTGCCAACCCGGCGCGCGGTGTAAGCCTGCTCGGTCAGCGCCTTCTCGATGAAGTGCCCGACTTTTCGCTCATCCTCGACGATCAGGATCTTCATCGGTTGCCCGGGATTTTCGTCAAATTTCAGGGCAGCGCAAGGCCGGCGCGGCGATCGTGCAGGGCCAGCACGTGCGCCGCCAGCCCCGCCACCTCGGCATCGCTGAGTTCCTCATGACCGGGCATGGAGGAGCCCGGCAGGCCAAAGCGGATGATCCGCGCAACCGTGAGCGCCGGATCGGCCCCGGGCTGCACATAACGCCACGGGTCGCGGGAAAAATTGGGCGGAGTCACCGCGAGCTGACGCGCCACCGGGCCATCGCCCTCGCCCTGGGCGCCGTGGCACCCCGCACAGCGCTGTTCGAAGCGGCGCGCCGCGCGCTCCGCCGAGATGGCCGGGCCCATCGGGCTCCACGCCTGGGCCTGCGTGTAGCGGGCCGTCATCGTTTCCGCGCCGAGGGAGGCGAGGTAGGCGACCAGCGCGTCCCCGCGCGTCTCGCGTCCCAGCCGATCCGGAGAAAACAGGTGCGCATACGACGGCATGCGCGAGCCGGGCGAGAGCGTGCGCGGCGCAATCAGGTGCAGGCGATTCCACTCCGGCGAACGCCGCGCCCCGACCTGCGAAAGATCCGGCCCCTGCCGACGATTGCCGAACAGCGGCGGGCTCGCGCGCAGCGCCGCCTCGAGCGGAATCGCCGCACCCCAGCGGGCCTCGTCCGTCGTGCCCGGACGGATGAACTGCGAGTGGCAGTGGATGCAGCCCTCCGCCACGTACACGGCACGACCCCGCGCAATCAACGGGTCCTCCGCCTCCGCGCGAACGTCGGTCGGGCCCACTCCCACCATCGCAAGCATCACGATCGCCGCCGCCACGAGGCGCGTCAGTCGCAGACGCCAGGCGAGTCCGCCGATCACCACGAGTCCCGCGACCACGACAAACGCGGGCGGCACCCGGGCGAGGTCCTGCGCCATCCCGATCCCCAGCGCCGAGCCCACCCAGCCGGCCACGGCAAACACCAGCGCGGCCGTCCCCACGCGACCGCTGCGCGCCGGGACGTACAACAGCGCCACCGAATAAAGGGAAACCCCCGCCGTGTAGAGCGTCTCCGCCCGCAGCACACCCGTTCCACCGCCCGCCAGCATCAGGCAGGCTCCCGCGAGCAGCGCATACCCGGCCACCACGACCCGGCCCGCCCACCCGCGGTCCAGCGCCAGCCCCGCGGCCACCGCCGCCGCCAGGTGCGCCCCGGCATTGCCCAGCAGGCTGCCCGTGGTGCCCCACGTTCCCGCCCGCAGCTCCGGCGTGTGTTGAATGATGTAGAACGCCGCCGAATCCATCCACACCAGCGCCAGCAGAATCGCGACCCAGGCCGCGAGGCCCGCCGGACGGTACTCCGGCCAGGGCGACACCGACGGTTCCTGCGGCACCAGCCACGACGAGGAGATCGCGCCAAAACCGGCGATCACTGCCGCCATGACCGTCTGCGCGTAGGGCGAGGCATTGAAGACCCAGGGGAGATTGCACGCCGCATAGGCGAGGCCCGTGCCGAGTCCGGCCACCAGCCCGAGCTGCCCCGTGCCCACCATCGAACGCAGGCCCGCGCAGAGCGTGACCGTCAACCACCCCAGCGCGAGTCCGACGGTGAGGCCCGACGCCATCAGCATGAATTCACCGCGCGCCAGCAGCACAAAGGCCGCGGCCGCCCCGCACGCACGGAAGGCCATCGCCAGCTGACGCTGGAAACGATCGAGCCGGAAGCGCCACGCCGCGAGCACGCTGCCCGCGATACCCCCGAAGCCCAGCAGGGTCATGTAAAGGCGCAGGCGGGTATTCGTCCCCGCGATCGGCCGGATGAGCTCGATGAACGCGAACTCCGCAAAGATCAGAAAATAGAAATACGTGGCGGCAATCGCCACCACCGCCGCGATCAGCGCCCCGCGCTCCGGCGTGAATTCCGTGCGATCATTCGTCACGACCGACTCCTTTCCGCAGCAGCCAGACCTGTACCGCGGCCAGCGCGAAATCCGTGAGCGGCACGCTCACCCACACCGGCGCCAACCAGCCGCGGGCGATCGCCACCGCCGAGAACAGCCCTGCCGCCAGGCGAAACACGATCGTGAACTCGAACACCGCCCGCAGCCGGGCGCCGCCGCCCGCCGCCAGCGCGATCAGGTAGCTCGAGCCCACCGCCGCCACAAAGGCCCCCACCCACCGCAGATAGATCAATGCCTCGGCGCCCGGCGCCGCCGCGCCCATCAGGCCCAGAACGAGGGTCGGCGCGAAGACGAGGCCAAGGCCCGTCCCGGCATCGAGGCAGCCCGCGCCAAGCGCGAGGCCCCGGGACATCCGGGTCAGGGAAAAGGAGGAAACGGAAGATGACGAAGCAGCCATGCGGGAGAGATCGGATGTTTGGGCCACCACGCCTGCGCGCAAGCCTCGAGCCCACGCGTCACGAAACCAGAGAACCGACAGCCCCAGCATGACCGCACCCGACGCCAGCCGCAGGCCATAGAGGGCCTGCGTCCACGCCTCGCTGCGGAAGAGATCCGCCGCCTGCTCAGCCTCCTGCCAGCCCAGCACCATCAGCGCCACCGCCTGCACCGCCAGCGCCGTCTGCCAGAGACGGACGCCCCGGCCGAGCGGACGCGAGGGATCGAGCTGGTTCAGGATCACAAAATTCAAACTCGTCACCAGGCCCGCCATCGCGATGTGCGCGTGCGCCACGAGCCAGTTGGTGAACTTGAGCCGCTCGGACAAGCCGGGCAGGAACGTGAGCCATCCGCTCACGACGAGCACCAGCCACCAGCCCAGCGCCGCCCGCAGCCAGGGCTGCGCCCCCGCGCACCAGGGATAGGCGCGCAGGTGACGGATCAGCAGCGGCACCCAGACCAGCAACAGGCCGAGGCCCACGATCTGCGCCCGGGCATGATGACTCGTGTGCCCGTGATCGATCAGGCCAAAGGCCGTAAACGAGGCGACCAGCGGCAACCAGAATTCGCGCCCCACGCGCCCGCGCGTGCGCGTGAGCCCGAACAGCACCGGCAGCAGGCCGAAAATGGCGATCATGCCGAGCGTCGAGCCCAGCAGTGACGAACCCGTGGCCCCGCCGCTGTCCGGGTTGACCGACGGGTAAATCTCCGGCCCCGCCGACCAGTAGAGCAGGCCCGGCACCGGCAGCAGGAAGAGCAGCAGGCTCCCGCGCACCCAGCGCCCGGCCCGGCCCAATTGCGGCCACGACCAGACCGCGTGCGCGGCCAGCACCGTCCACAGCACCACCATCGCCGCCGGCAGCAGCGGACGCGCCCAGCCGGCCCAGTCGAGAAAGAGTTTTCCGCTCGTCACCCCGCCCAGCCACGACACCCCGCCCAGCGCCAGCGCGAGCGACCACGCCATCAGCGCCAGGCTGGCGTGCAGTGCGGCCTGGGGATGACGCCGATCCAGCAGGCCCGCGAAAAGTCCGCCCACCAAGGGCACCGCGCACCAGCCGTAGAGCTGCCAGTTCAGATGCAACGGCATCCACCGGCCATAGCTCAGCGGAGCCAGCGCATCCCCCAGCGATGGCCAGAGGAGTTCAGCGGCCAGCAGCACGCCCACCGCATTGGCGGCCGCCAGCCAGCCCAGCGCATGCCGGCGGACCGGGGTTGCGAGGTCCGGCGACGGCCGTGGACGGGGGGCGTTCATGAACGGATCCGTGAAATCGAAACGGCGCGAGGACGCAAGGTCCCCGGCTCAGACCTCGGCGAGGCGGCCGTCGCGCACCTGCAGGATGCGATGGCACTCCTCGGCAAAGCGCCGCTCGTGCGTCGCGAGCAGGACCGCGATGCGCTCCTCCTCGGCGAGTTGCTTCAGCAGGGCAAAGACCGTGCCGCCCGTCTTCTCGTCGAGCGAGCCCGTGGGTTCGTCCGCCAGGAGCAGCCGCGGCGAGTTCAGCAGTGCGCGACAGATCGCGGTGCGCTGACGCTCACCACCCGAGAGATCCTGGATGCGATGATCGAGGCGGTGCCCGAGTCCGACCTTTTCCGCGAGGGCGCGGACGCGCTCCTCCGTTTCGGCGACGGGACGACCCGTGGCGAGGGCCGGCACGCGGATGTTTTCCCGCACGGTCAGGTCGGGGATCAGATTGTGCAGCTGAAAGACAAAGCCGAGGTGCTGCCGCCGAAGCGTGAGACGGTCCGCCTCGAGCTGCGGGTTGAGTCCGCAGACCATGAGATCGCCACGATCCGGCACATCGAGCCCGCCGAGCAGGTGCAGCAGCGTGCTCTTGCCCGAACCCGAAGCGCCCCAGAGGGCCACGATCTCGCCCGCGCGCACCTCGAGGTTCGCGCCCTGCAGGACCGTGATGCGGCCCGCATCAAAGCTTTTCCAGACCTCGCGGGCCGACGCGAGAATCTCGCCCCGCCCACTCACGCGACACCTCCTGACATCAAGTAACCTATTGGGTTACTTGATGGCTGCGGACGGCGGATCGATGGCGAAGGGAAATTATTCATAGCGGAGGGCCTCGGCGGGTTGGATGCGCGCGGCGAAGCGGGCCGGATAGATGGCGCCGGCGGCGGCGGTGATCAGCGCGGTGCCGATGATGCCGAGGACCACCAGCGGGGGAATCGTGGCCTGCACATAGCCCTGGAATTGGGGCGTGTGTTCGAGGATCGCGAGGCCGGTCAGGCCGATCGCAAAGCCGACCACGAGCCCGGCGAGGGCGATGGCGGCGGCCTCGCCAACAATCAGCGCGGCCACCTGGCGTTCGGAGAAGCCGCAGACGCGCAGCACCGCGATCTCGCGGATGCGGCCGAAAACGGAAAGCAGCATGGTGTTGGCGACGCCGAGTCCGCCGAGGAAGAAGGAGCAGATGCCCACCGCCCACGCGGTGAAATTGAGGATCTTGAAGCTGTTGTAGCTCTGGCTGAACTCGCGGTTCTCGAGGGCGATGATGCCCGGATGGGCCGCCTCGATGGCGCGCTTGAAGGCGGGACCCTCGGAGCGGTCGCGCAAGGTCACCGCGACCACCGACGCCGCATCGCCGCGGTGAAAAAAGGCCTGGGCCTCGGCGAGCGGAAGAAACACGCCGCCGTCCTCAAAGCCGTTTTCGTTGCGGAGGATGCCGCCCACCTTGAAGGTGCCGCGGCCGATCTCGATTGTCTGGCCGGCCTTGGCCTCCAGGAATTCGGCCGCGCGGGCACCGAGGAAAATCTCGCCGGGATTCCGGCCGAAGTCCGCCTGCGCGCCCGCGCGCCAGTCGGCGCGTTTGAGCCGCGGGTCGCCCGCCTCGATGCCAAAGCAGGTGATGACCGGGTGTCCGGGCGAGGATACGATGCCGAAGAGCATCGGGTGCGCCTCGGCGACGTCGGGCTGGGCGCGGATCGCCGCGACCTGCTCCGACGTGACGGAGCTGAAAAAGAGGTCGGAGACGTTTCGCTCGAACACCAGGTAATGGCTGTCGCTCGAGAGAATGCGTTCGAACATCCCGATCGCGCCGGTGACGATCGCGAGAATGGTCAGCATGGCGGCCACGCCGAAGCTGATGCCCGCCACCCCGATCATCGCCCGCAGACGGTGCCGGCGCAGATTGAGAAAGACCAGGGAGAGAAGGCGCATGGAAGGAAGACTCAGGCCGCGCGAACGGCGCTGGCCGAACGCGAAGCAAGATAGCCCTCTTGAAAGCGGGCAAGGTAACGATAGCGGGTCGGATTCGACGCGATGAGGGCATCGACCTCGCGGCCGGCCTGCACGGTGAGGCGCGCGACGCGGGCGCGGGCGGCGGGGACGCCGAGCACCAGGGCGAGATTGGGGCGCGCGAGGGCGCGGTCACGTCCGGTGGTCTTGCCCGATTCAACGCTGGTGGTGAGCACGTCGCCGAGATCGTCGAGGGCCTGGAACGCGAGGCCCCAGTACACGCAGAGGGCCTTGAGGGAGCGGCGCTCCCGCGCGTCGGGTCCCGACGCCAGCGCCGGCAGGTAAACCGCGAGCCAGAACAGCGCGCCGGTCTTGGCCGCGGCGATGCGGCTCACGGCCCGGGCGGAGAGATCGCCTTCCGCAAAACGGAGGTCGCTGGCCTGGCCACCGACCAGACCGGAGGGCCCGAGGCAGGCGTCGATGCAGGCGTGGGCCTGGACGCGGACAAAACCCGGCAGGCGGGCGAGGGCGAAGCCGGACAGCGCGTAGGCCCGGTTGATCAGGGCGAGCGCGGCGAGAATGACGGAGGCATCGCCATGCACGCGGTGCGCGCAGACATGACCGCGACGGGTCTCGGCGTTGTCCATGCAGGGCAAGTCGTCGAGCAGCAGGGACGCGAGGTGGAAGTACTCGACGGCGCAGGCCAGCTGCAGGGCCTCGTCCTCATCGAGCCCGTGGGTCGTGGCGGCGGCATAGACGAGGCGGGCGCGCACCAGCTTGCCCGGCGTGCCGGTGGCGTGGTCGAGCACGGCGCGCAGGTGCGCTTCGGTTTGCGGCGTGGCGGGAGAGTTCTCGACCAGCGCGCGAGCCACCGGGTCAGCGGCGAGCGAGGGGGAAAGGACGGAGGCGACCATGGGGAAACGGATTGGGGGTTGGATTAGTTGGCCTGCACGGTGCCCTGGAGGTGGAAGCGAACCTTCACCAGCGGATCGACCTTGAGGACGGCGAACTTGCGGATCACGGGGAGGTCAAAGGTGCGGGTGTCGATCTCGGCCTCGCCATCGATCGCGAAGAGCCGGCGGTCGGTGGTGACGGTGACGGGAAACGAGACCTCGCGGGTGACGCCGTGAAACATCAGCGTGCCCGCCGCGGTGTGGCGGCCGTCGGCCTGCGGCGTCAGGGAGGTCAGCTTGAACTGGCCGGTGGGAAACTTCGGCGAATTCTGCCAATCGTGCATCTGCTCGTCGCGATCGGGCTTGCCGGTCTTGACGTCCAGAAAGGAAAAGCCGACTTCGGCGGAGATCACCTGGCCGGACTCGGCGTCGACCCGGATCGCGGGCTGGTAATCGGCGAGCGTGCCGGTGAAGGAATCAACGGTGGCCTTGACGACGATCTCGACGCGGGACTGGGCCTTGTCGACCAC
>CAYZCV010000041.1:0-25526 GCA_964476965.1 uncultured Opitutus sp.
ACCGCGGTTGCCTTCCGCCGCGCGCCCCCTTCAGTCACCGGGCTGTATGATCGAAGTCCAGAACCTCACCCGCGTCTTTCGAACCTACAAGAAGGTGCCTGGCTTCTGGGGAGGCGTGAAGGGCTTGTTCAATCGGGAATTCGAGGAAACAGCCGCGGCGAAGGATATCTCGTTCTCCATCGCGGAGGGCGAACTGGTTGGCTTCCTCGGGCCCAATGGCGCGGGCAAGACCACCACGCTCAAGATGCTCTCCGGCCTGATTTACCCGACCTCGGGCACCGCCCGCGTCGCCGGCTATGATCCGTCCAAGCGCGAGAACGCCTACCGCCGTCTCTTCGCCCTCGTGCTCGGGCAAAAGAACCAGCTCTGGTGGGATCTGCCCGCGCAGGAATCCTTCCTTCTCTTCCGCCACATCTACGGCCTGCCGGCCGACCAGTATCAGCAGACCCTTGACGAGCTCGTCGACCTGCTGGACGTCCGCGCCAAGCTCAATGTCATGGTCCGCGAGCTCTCGCTCGGCGAGCGCATGAAGATGGAGCTCATCGCCGCCCTCCTCCACCGCCCGCGCGTGCTCTTCCTCGACGAACCGACCATCGGTCTGGACGTCATTTCGCAGAAGGCGGTCCGCAACTTCCTCCGCGACTACAATCGCCGCTACAAGACGACGATCCTCCTCACCAGCCACTACATGGCCGACATCAAGGAGCTCTGCGACCGCGTGATCGTCATCCACAAGGGCACCAAAATCTATGACGGGGCGCTCGACCGCCTGGAGGGCGCCGATGGCAGCCGGATGAAGATCATCACCTTCCTACCGGCCGACGGGGGCGCCTTTGCCGACACCTGGCAGTCCCGCCACGGCGACACCAAGCGCGGCGAAGAGGGTAAGTTCATCGTCCGCGTCCCCAGCGACAAGGTCGTCGCCGTCTCCCAGGAAATCCTCACCACCGGCCCGGTGGCCGACATCACGATCGAGGATGTCCCGCTCGAGGACGTGATCGCGGAGCTGTTCGAGAAACAGTGAGGCGCCGGCGGCGCCGGTTGTTGCTTGGACGTTGGGGGTTGGAGGTTCGTCCTGAATCCGCGTCATTCCGCGCACGCCGCGGGAATTCTGATTCCGAATTCGAAAATCAAAATTCGAAAATCAAAAATTCTCCGCGGGCCAGCGCCACGAGGGAACCAATGCGTGCATAAAGTCGAGCAGCGTGGCCTTCGCCTGAACGATGGCCGCGGCCAGCTCATCCCGCGCGGGCTTCGCAACGATGGTCACGCCTACGAGTTCCTTTGCCCCCACGACCCGCTCAATCCTTCGCGCCTCGGGGTGACTGACCTCGCCGCGGCGCAGGCGCAGTTCATGCAGGAGTCGAAAATTGGTCTCGGCCAAGGACTGATGCAGCATGCGCTGAACCGCGAGGTACTCGCCGCGGCGCAGCTTGCGCTCGCTCCACACCACGTCGCAGACAAAGCCCTCCGCGAGGGCCACGATCGCCCCATCCTCTAGACGCGGATCTGGCACCTCGCGCAGCACCCGCTGGTAAAATCCGTTCCACGAAGCGCCACCCTTGAGGAAGCGGTAGCCCGGCCGAATCACAACCGCGAGCCCACCCAAGGCGTCGCGCAACGGACCGGGTCGACGATGCGCACCCAGCGCCGCCGCCAGTTTTGCGAGGCGCAGCTTGCCCGCGGCCAAAACCACGAAATCAACTTCCAGTCCAGGATAGAGGGCCGTCACTCGCTGCACTCCACCAAAGGTCGGGCGCTGACTGTACACCGTTGGCAGCACGTCGGGCACCAGCCCGGCCAAAACTTCCCGGTGGCCGAATGCCGCCGGATCCGAGGTGATGACCTGAAAGTCCCAATCGGAGACCTCGTCCGCCGCATTGGCCGCGCCGTCGGGCCGGACGTGCGAACCGATCAGGACCATGGCCTGAATTGCCGGCTGCGTGGCCGCCCAGCGGGCAACGACCTCATCGAAGGCCTTCATGACAGTCGCCTCACCAGCGGCGGAGCGAAATCAGGATCTCCGTGCCCTCGAGACCGGGCCCGGCGTGGACCTCGCCCCGGTGGAGGCGGATGACCTCGCGCGCGATGAAGACCCCGATCCGTCCCTGATTCGGGACGGATCCGGGCTCGGGCTCGGGCAGGATGCCCTCGAGCTCGAGTTGCTTGCCCTTGACGGAGACCAGCGCCGTCAGCGCGTCGCCCTCGCCCGTCGAGCGGAGCTGGATCGACAGATCACGCGTGCCGAGCTCCGGCCGGTTTTCCGCGACCGTGTCGATCATCGACACCAGCGCAAACGCCAGCAGTCGGGGCGCGACCCGGAGCGGGACCGGATCCGGTCCCACCTCGACCGCCACCCCGCACTTGCCGCCCACTTCGCGCAGCAGGTCGCGCAAATCGACGTCCTCCGGCTCGATCTCCGTGAGGTTCGCCAGACTTCCCAAATGCCGGTTGACGGCCTCCAGTTTAGAGATGTCCGCCTTGGCCGCTTCCATCAGGCCGGGCGGCGGTGACTCGGCCGCATGGCGAATGGCAGCCAGCGAGACCAGCGCGTTGCCGATCTCGTGATTGAGGGTGAGGGCGAGCTCACGCAGCAGCGTCAGCCGGTCAGCGCGGGTGCGCTGGGCGCGGTCGTGCAGCTCGCCGCTGGCTTCTTCCCAGTAGGCCCAGGTGCCCCCGGTCTCAAGAATGGATCCCGCGCTGGCGCGAAACGGCTGGCCCGCCGAGGGAACGATGCGACGCGTGTCGCGCGCCTGGCGGGCGTCGCCAATCAGCGAGCGCACGGCCAGCGGGACGTTGCGCGGCGGCGGTTCATCCGCCGCGAGGATCAGGGCATGCGGAAGATACTTCTCACCGATGCGCGTGCGCTCGTACTGCGAGGAGAGCTGCCCCACCTGGGCGGATTGCGCGAGGAACTGGCGAAGAAGACGCGCCACGAAGACGGCCCGTGCGCGGTCCGCCGAGTCATAGGGCTGGCCGTCATCGCGCACGCCAAAGGCAATCATGCCAACCAGGCGACCATTATCGTGCATCGGCACGAGCAGGCGCGCGCCCCAGAGCGCCAGCCGGTGCCGCACCGCCAATTCAGCCACGGGGTCCGCCGGGCCGGGCCAATCGACCCCATCGAGCACCGCCGGGTGCTGGGAAAGATAGACCACGAGCGGATCATCCGCCGCACAGCTGGATTCGCCCCGGTCCGCCCGGAAGCCGCCCCCGTCACGCAGGAAGAACACCGCATGGGAGGCACGGAGGAGGTGACGCGAGGCACGCCGGAACTCGCCCAGCAGCCGCTCGCGTGACGCGAGATTCTCGACCGCGCCCTCCAGAAAATCCCAGATCTCCAGCGTATCCGCCCAACCCGTGGTGCGAAACGGCGCGCGGGAGCCGCCTGATTCCTGCCGGCGCGAGCGCTCCATGAGCAGTTCCAGCGCGGCATTCCGCTCGGCGACCTCCTCGACCAGAGGGAGGAATTCCGCGAGGCGCTCTCGACTGGCCTCGTAGCTCAGCAGCACCCGCGCCCGCCCGCCAATGCGGGCCTGTTCGAACGGCTGGCTGCGCGGTTCGCCGACGAAGATGGTCGGGCAGCGCTCAAACGTCGGCGCCAGCCGGTTCGACACGGCCGAATCGAGCACGACCACGAGCGGTACGCCCGGAGGCAGCACCCCGGGGAGCGCGGCCTCCGCCAGCGTGATCACCGGCCGGCCGGGCGCGAGTTGCGCCTGCCAGTCGGCCAGAAGCGCGGGATCGTCGGTGGCTAGTAGGTGGGTGGCTGGCATGGAAAGACGACGCGGAATACCGCGCCGACGCCCGGAGCGGGGGGATCGAGCGTGATCGTTGCGTTAAGACCGGAGACGATGTCGTTGCAAATGGCGAGACCAAGACCGAAGCCCGATGACTTCGTCGACTGAAAGGGCTGGAAGAGGCGGGCGCGAATCTCCGGGGCGATCCCGGGGCCGTTATCCGCCACCGAGAGCTCGAAACCGGCCGCCGTGTTGCGGGTGGCAACCTTCACCCAGCGATCGCCCGCCCGCTCCTCGATGGCCTGGATCGCGTTGAAGCAAAGATTCAGCAATACCTGCTTGGCCGCGTTCGGATCGGTGAAGGCCACATCCGGATCCGCCTCGAAGGCCGACTCCAGGCGGATCGATTTCTCGGCCGCCTTGCCCGCCACCAGTTCGAGGCTCGAGCGGAGCACCGGGTGCAGCGGGACCAGCGCCGGGCTGTAGGCCCGGGGCGCGGCCAGATCGAGCAGCTGCTCGGTCAGGCGGTCGATGCGGTTCACCTCGTCCCCAATCAGACGGAAGAACTTATCGCGGAAAGCCTGGTCCTGGTAATGGTGAGGGAGCAGCTGGACAAAGGTCTTGATCGAGACCAGCGGGTTTCTGATCTCGTGTGCGAGCGAAGCCCCCAGCAGGCCCACGGTCGCCAGCTGCTCGGCATGCTGCGCCTTGACCGAGAAGTGGGCGCGCGCCAGGGCGTTCTCGATGATTGAGGTCAGTTCGATCAGCTCGGTGATTTCCGGGTAGGTGAAGGGTCGGCGCGAGGCGGGCACGCCCACCCCCACCACCACCGTCACCGTGCCGCTTCCGCTCGCGACCATCGCGCCGAGACCGTGCTCGTGAATGAAATCCAGCAAGCGGGCACGCTCCGCCGTGCTGCGCTCACGGGCCAGCCGCTCGGGCGTTGCCCAGCGCAGCTCGCGCAGCGCCTTCATTGGGGTGCCGTCCGCCGGGATGTCGATCCCGCTCCCCTTCAACCGGCCCTTGTCGCCAAACAGAATGACGGCGCGCTCCGACTTGCCCCAGCCCTTGAGCAGCGTGGTGAAGGCCTGCTCCAGACGCTCCAGCCGGGACTCCTTGCGCGCCACGTCGAAGGTAGCCCGGCGGACATCCCGACTGCTCTTCGCGTCCAGCGTCAGCGCGATCTGCAGCCAGGGGTTGAGCACCGACGCGAACCACAGCGCCAGGCCCACGGTGATCGCGTAAGCCAGCGGATCAGGCAGGATTTCGAGAAAAAGCTGATGAACGGCCCAACCGGCCACCATGACGATGCCGACGAGCAGCACGCGCTCGACCGTGATCAGCAGCAGGTGACGCGCGTCAAAGACGCGGGTCGTCGTCATCGCCCAAGCCGTGCCCGCGTAGAAGAGCGTCACAAAGAGCGGGGCGAGCCGCACGATCTGCGTGCTGCCGGTCAACGCGCCGGCCGCGATCGTGCCCGCCACGGACATGACCGTCGCACTGCCACCCAAGAGGAGCAGCTGGAGTTCCAACCGGCGGACCCCGGTCAGCCCGCGGGCGCGGCGCAGCGTGCCCGCCACCATCGCCACGCCCGCCACGCCGAGGCCCGCGAGATACAGGTAGTAACCAATGCCATACAACGGACGCTCGGAGGTCGATCCCGGGGGAATGAACAGCGCGGTGAAGGGCAGCCAGCCGAGCACGACCGTGATGAGCGCCCACGAGAGCCAGGCCTTGCCCTCAAAGGGGGACCGGTCGGGCTGGGCCACCACCTCGCGTGTCACCCAGAGATGAAGCGGCAGCAGCGCCCCGATGACCGAGGCAATCCGGAGCCAGAGCAGTCCGTCCTCACTGGTGAGGATCAAATGGAAGGACGCCAGCCACAGGCCCACGTGGACCGACAGGCTGAGGAAAAGTCGGCTGATCAGGCGGCCGGGATTCGACCAGCAGGCGGCGCCGCCGACCACCACGGCGATGAGCGCGGCAATGAGGGCGGTTTCGTTCAGCATCGGCGAAGGAGCAGACAGGAGTTCGTGCCGAGCAGCCCGTGGCCGTTGATCAAGGTCACGCCGGAGGACAACCAGCGGGCCGCGCCCGACAGGTTAAGGGGGCACTGCGGGTCAGGAAACTCCCAGTTGACCGTCGGCGGAATGAATCCGCGGCGCATGCCCAGCAGCGCGGCGCCCACCTGGATCGCGCCAGCGGCCGCCAGCGGGTTGCCAATCGCGCCCTTGATCGACGTCACCGGGATCTCCTCCAGCCGCGGGCCAAAGATCCGCCGCAGGCTCTGGGCCTCCGCGGCGTCGAGCTGACGATGCCCGGGGCCCCACGCGCTGATCGCATCGACCTCGCCAATCGAGGTGTGGGCATTGGCCAGGGTGAAGCGAATCGCCCGCTCCAGACCCTCGCTGTCATCACCCGGCGAATTATTGGTGAAGCTATAGCCATCGACCCAGGCGTACCCCGGACGCGGGCTGTCCTCCGGTTCGAGGACAAAGAGGCAGGCCCCCTCGCCGATCACGCCCGTCGTTCGCCAGAGATCAAAGGGTCGGCATTGCCGCTCGGGCCGCTCGGGATTGCCCGGCGCCAGTCCGGCCATCTTGAGCTCGAGCATCGGGTGGTAGAACACCGGCGCCTCGGCCCCGCCGCAGATGGCCAGATCCGATTCCCCGCAAGCCACCCGCTCCGCCGCCTGGCCGATCGCATCGATCCCGGAACAGCACGCGCCCTGGATGGCCATCGTCCGCGCGTGATCGCCGATCTGCTCCACGATCGCCACCCCGATCGCGAGGACGGATGATGTGTGAAAGAGCCGCGGATTGCCGAAGCGCGGCCCCTTCGCCGCCACCGCCTGCACCGCCTTGGCGACGAGATCGGAATCGACCAGCGACGCGCCGACCATCACCAGCGACGACGCGTCATGGGCATCCGCAAAGGTCAGCCCGGCGTCAGCGAGGGCAAGCTTGGCGGCCACGAGGGAGAACTGGGTGTGACGCGAGAGCCGCCGGGGATTGAGGTCGGGGTACGCGTCCTTGAACGAAAAGCCCTTTACTTCCGCAGCCACAAACGCGCCCGCGGTCTCATCAAAGCGCTTCACCGCCACGACGCGGCTCTTGGCCTCGACAATGCCGGCCTCAAAGGCCGCCACGCCGACGCCCGCCGGCGTGACCGGTCCGATGCCCGTGATCTTGACGCGACGGCGGTTCATCGGGTCAGCGGGTAGTGCCCCGGGGCAATCAGATTGTGCGGATCAAGCGCGCGCTTGATCGCATGCCCCGCCGCGGACGGGACCGGGGTCATCGCGACCTGCGACAGTCGGTACGGCGGGAAACCCCGTCGGCGCAGGTCGGCGGCCAGCGCGCGCAGGGCGGCATGGGCCTGAGCGGACTCGCCGTGGTCGAACCGCCAACTGACGATGTGCACCAGTTCGCGACCGGAGTTGAAGACCCGCGTGAGCGCCCAGTCCCGCCAGGCCGCGGCGCAAAGCCGCTCAACCTCGGAGCTGGCGGACCAGACCGGCGCGCTGACCGCGTTGAAGTAAAGGCAACCGCGCGGAGCCCGGTCGGGGTCGTCGGTGCCCACCGGCAGATCGAGACCACAGAGGCCGGCATTGGTCGGCTCGCCCCACCCCAGCGCCATCAGGGGCCGCAGGGCGCCAAAGAACTCGGCCTTGTCGCGCAGCCCCAGCCGACGGCACCACTTCTCCGCGAGACGAAAACGCCGGTCCGTCGCGACCCGCACACGCACCCCGGGCGCGGCGAGGCGGCGGAGTTCGCCCACCATCGCGCGGACCACCCGCGTACGCCCATGCATCGCACCCAGGGCCGATGTCTCGGCGGAAATTGGGAAGATTCGCCTGACTTCCTCCATCGTCGGCTCGCGGCCCCAGCGCTGGCGCAGAAAGCCCCGACCGAGCCCGTCAATCCGGCCGCCGCCACCCATGTGGACCGGCAGAGTGAACAGGCCTTCGCGATAGGCCGTCTGCACGGTGGCGAAGACCGGCTCCGGGTCGCCACTCACCACAATCGCGGCCTCGTACTCCTGTCGGCGCCGCAGGCGCAGGTGCGCCGCCGTGACCACGCCGAGTCCCGACTGGGCCAGCAGGGGTTCGAGGTTGAGGCCGGCGGGGATCACGCCGGTCAGGGAAAACCACTCCGGATCCGGCCGATGCTCTGACCCATCCGCAAGGACCGCTTCAAACCCGAACAGATCCCCCGTGCGCGAGCCGGTGTAGCCCAGTCCGCGCTCCAGCGCATTACCAATCACGGTCGTGGCCGCACCGGCCCCCGTGACATTGAAGGCAAACTCCGGGGCCTCCCGGCGAAGCCACTCATCCAGTTCCTCCTGCGTCACGCCCGCCTCGATCCGGATCGTCGCCGCGTCACGGGCGAGCGGGCCAATCCGCTTGAGCGCCGAGAGGTCCAGAACCACGCAGCCCTCCGCGTCGGGCAGATGCGAGCCCATGCCCCAGTTGCGTCCCCCGCTAATCGGGTGGAAGGGCCAGCCGCGCTCGCCGCACGCGCGCACGATCGGGGCGACGTCGGCCGCAGCGGCCGGCCGCACGCGGCCACGGATCTGACGATGGCTCCGGCAGAGGACGGAGGACGTCTCGGGCAGCAGGGGAAATCCGGCCAGATGATCCATGCCGGTCACCTGGCCGCAGGAAATTCC
Source organism: uncultured Opitutus sp. (assembly GCA_964476965.1). Taxonomy (GTDB): domain Bacteria; phylum Verrucomicrobiota; class Verrucomicrobiia; order Opitutales; family Opitutaceae; genus CAMAXB01. The sequence goes on from CAYZCV010000041.1 coordinate 8,412, forward strand.
ATGCGGAAGGTGGTGCCGCGACCCGGAGCCGAGTCGAGGGTGAGGGTGGCGCCATGAGCGCCGAGCAAATGACGGCAGATGCTCAGACCGAGCCCGGTGCCATGCGCCTTCGTGCTGAAACCGCCCTTGAGCGCGCTCTTGGCGGTGTCCTCATCCATGCCGGAGCCGTTGTCCGTCACGGTGACCACGACGCTTTGCTCGCCCCGGACCAGGTTGACCTGGAGCGAGGTGGCACCCGCCTCCAGCGCGTTCTTGTAGAGATTCTGAAACACGCGGGCCAATTCGAAGCGCGAGCCGCGGATCAGCGCACTTTCCAGCCCGCTGACTTGGATCGCGGTGTTGCTGAAAAAGATGACCTGCTTCACCTCGTGGGCGAGCGCGGCGATGTCGAGTTCGATGAACTCGGGCGCCTTGCGCGAGGCCTGCCGCCAGTTGTCAGCGAGGTGGTGGCAGTACTCCGCCGAGCGCTCCACAATGCTCGCATAGCCCCGCAGTTTCTCAGCGTGCTCCGGATCGTGACGGGCGATGACCTTGGCCTCCTCGGAGAGCAGCCCGGCATAGCCGATCATCACGGTCAGGGGATTCGCCAAATCGTGCACCAGCTCGACCGCGGCACGGCCCTGCCAGATCTTCGGCTCATTGTCCGCGATTTCACGCTTCAACGCCTCCGACATTTCCCGCGCCTGCTGGTTGGCGCGCGCCTCGTAGCGGCGCACATTCGACAACGCGGCCTGCTTCCGGACGGCCTCGATCAACTCGGCGATGTCAGGCGGCTTGCGCAGATACTGGTTGGCGCCGCCGACCATCGCCTGCTGGGCGGTGTGGAGCGTCCCGTAGCCGGTCAGCATGACCACGGAAACCTCGGCATCGAGGCGTCGGATCGCCTCGAGCGCCTTGATGCCGTCCATCTCCGGCATGCGGATATCGAGAATGATGACCGCAAACTGACGGGCGCGGACCTTGGCCAGGGCCTCGGCCGCCCGGTCGGCGGTCTCGACCTCAAACTCGCTCGCCAGCGTGAAGGCGATGGACTCGCGCGGGCCGTACTCGTCGTCGACGACAAGAACGGCCGGTTTTTTCGTAACCCCGGTCGATGCGGGCGCGGTGTCAGTGAGCATGGCAATGCGAAGGTGGCAGACCTGAAATGGCCCGCCAAAGTCTCCCCCTCTGGCAAGGGAAGTGTTTGCGGGGAGCGCCCTTGGGTGTCAAGAAGCGCCGTGGTCCGACACCGTCGCATTTCCCTCCTGTCATGAGCCTGCTCACCGTCCTTCTGCTCCTCATCGCCGCCTCCGGGGGCGCCGCGGCGGCCTGGCTGGTCGCCCGCACCCGCAGCGCCGCCGCCGAGGAACGCGCCCGGATGCGTTCCGACGAGGCGGCCCGGCTTACCGCCGAGCTGGGCGCGGCCCGCGCCGAGGCCAGCCGCCTGGGTGCCGCCAACGCCACGCTCGCCGCCGACCTTGCGGCCGAGCGCGCCACCTCGGGTGAGAAGCTGCGCACGCTGACCGAGGCGCATGATCGCCTCACCTCCGAGTTCAAGGCCCTGTCGGCGGACGCCCTGCGGGCCAACAACGCATCCTTCCTCCAACTGGCCCAGTCCACCTTCGAAAAACTCCAGGAAACCGCGCGCGGCGACCTCGCCGCCCGCCAGCAGGCGATCGATACCCTGGTGAAGCCGCTCCGCGAGTCGCTGGAGAAGGTCGACGGGAAGATCGGTGAGATTGAAAAGGCCCGCGCCGCCGCCTACGGCGAACTTTCCGCCCAGCTCAAGTCGCTGGGCACGGCCCAGACGCTGCTGCAGGCCGAGGCGGCCAAGCTTTCCACCGCGCTGCGCTCCACCACCACGGCGGGCACCTGGGGCGAACTCCAGCTCCGCCGCGTGGTCGAGATGTCCGGCATGAGCGCCTACTGCGACTTCTCCGAGCAGTCCACGTCCGCCGGGGGATTGCGCGCCGACCTGGTGGTCCGCCTGCCCGGCGGCCAACAGATCGTGGTCGATGCCAAGGCGCCGAACGACGCCTACCGCGAGGCCGCCAATGCCTCCGACGAGACCGTCCGCGCGGCCAAGCTGGCGGAGCACGCCACGAAGGTGCGCAGCCACATCGACGCCCTCGGGGCCAAGGGCTACTGGGAACAGTTCCAGCCCTCACCCGAGTTCGTGGTCCTTTTCCTCCCCGGCGACCAGTTCCTGTCCGGCGCGCTGCAGGCCGACCCAGGGCTCATCGACCGCGCCATCACGAAGAAGGTGCTGCTCGCCACGCCCGCCACCCTGATCGCGCTCCTGAAGGCGGCCGCCTACGGCTGGCGCCAGGAATCCGTGTCCAAGAACGCTGAGGCCATCGCCGAACTCGGGCGCCAGTTGTACGACCGCGTATCGGGCTTTGCCGAACACCTGGAGAAGGTCGGACGCGGCCTCGAAACCGCCTCCAAGTCCTACAACGCCGCCATCGGTTCCTTCGAAGGCTCCCTCCTCCCGGGCGCCCGCAAGTTCGTCGAACTGGGAGCCAAGGGCGCCAAGGAACTCCCCGCCCCACCGGTCATCGAAACCGCCCTTCGCGACCTGACCCGCCGCTCGTAGCGTTTTTCGTGGCGGGCTCTCCGAGCGCGAGCCGCTGGCCCGTTGATCCGCTCATTCCGCTATCCGAATTTCCAGATCCGCCACCCGGCCGGCCCGCGACCCGCGCCCCCGATCCAAAGCTCCCTCGCATGCGCGCCCACCTCTCCGCCCTGCATCTCTACCCGGTCAAGGGTTGCCGCGGCCTCGCCGTGCCTTCCGCCGAAGTCGACGCACTCGGTCTCGTCGGCGACCGTCGCTTTCTCATCACGGATCCCACCGGCAAATTCCTGACCCAGCGCTCACACCCGGTCATGGCCCTGATCGGCACCGCCCTCACCGCTGAGCACCTCACCCTCACCTTCGCGGATCGACCGTCCCTTGCGGTACGCCGGGCGCCCGATCCCGCCGCGCCGGGGATCACGGTGGAAGTCTGGAGCAGCACCGGGCTGCAGGCGGAAGATTGCGGTGATCAGGCTGCCACGTGGCTGACGTCCGTGCTCGGCACCCCCGCGCGTCTCGCCCGGATCGGTTCCGCCTTCCACCGCGCCGTCAAACCCAGCAAGGCGCAGCCAGGGGATGTCGTGAATTTTGCTGACGGCTATCCCGTGCTGATCGCAGGAACCGCGTCGCTCGATGATCTCAACGATCGCCTGATCGCGCAGGGAGAGTCGCCGGTACCCATGGATCGTTTTCGGCCCAATCTGGTCGTGAGCGGAGCGGCCCCGTTCGCCGAAGACCGCTGGCCGCGTCTTCGGATGGGCAGCGTCGTCCTGCGTGCGGCCGGCGACTGCGTGCGCTGCCCCGTGGTGACCACCGATCAGGCCACGGCCGAACGCGGACCGGAGCCGCTGCGGACACTCGCCGGTTACCGTCGTCAGCCCGGTGGCCAGGGCGTCATCTTTGGCCAGAATCTGATCCACGAATCGAAGACCGGGACCCTGCGGGTCGGGGACGTCGTAGAATTGTTGTAAATCGATTTCCTCCCGAGTCTTTCGCGATTGCGCCAGCCGGGAAATTCCGGCGAAAATCTGCCGTGCCTCCCGATCTCGCGTCCCTCCCCACGCCGTCGCTGCTGCTCGAACGCGACGTGCTCGTCGCCAACCTTGATCGCATGGCGGCCCGCGCGGCCGCCCTGGGCGTGTCCTTGCGGCCGCACCTCAAGACCGCGAAGTCGGCCGACGTCGCCGCACTGGCCGCCACGCGGGGCCCGGTGGGCGGCTTCACGGTTTCAACGCTCAAGGAGGCCGAGTACTTCGCCGCCCATGGCCATCGGGACCTGATGTACGGCGTCAGCATTGAGCCCGGCAAGTTCGCGCGAGCCGCCGCCCTCATCCGCAGCGGCGTGCGGCTCATCGTGACCTGCGATCACCCTCTCGTGGCGCGCGCCCTGGCACAGGCGGGTGCCGAGTTGGGGGTGCGCTTCCCCACGGCGGTCGAGATCGACTGCGGCGAACATCGCAGCGGCCTGGCGCCGGATGACGCCCGCATCGTCGACATCGCCGCGCTGCTCCACGCCGGACCGGGCACGGAACTGGTCGGGGTATGCACCCATAGCGGCCATTCCTACGCCGGACGCGCCCTGGCTGAACATCGCGCGGTCGCTGAGGACGAGCGTGCGGCGGTCGTCTACGCGGCCGAGGCGCTCCGCGCCCGTCATCTGCCCTGCCCGCTCGTCAGCCTCGGCTCGACGCCGGTCGCGCTGTACGCCGAGCACCTCAAGGGGGTGACCGAGGTCCGGGCTGGCGTCTACATGTTCGGCGACCTCTTCCAGGCGGGCATCGGCTCGTGCCGCCGCGAAGACATCGCCGTCTCTGTGCTCACGGCCGTGATCGGCCACCGGCCCGAGCGGAATCTCCTGCTCGTCGATGCGGGCGCGCTGGCGCTATCCAAGGATATCAGTACGTCCAAGCTGCCCCCGACGCAAAACGCCGGCTTCGGCCTGGTCGCGAATCTGTCCGGCGAGGTCATTCCCGGGATCACGGTGGCCAATGTCTACCAGGAGCACGGACTCGTCACCGGTCCGGCTCCGATTGACTTCGCCCGCTTCCCCCTCGGCACCCGGCTGCGCATTCTTCCCAATCACTCCTGTCTCACCGCCTCCGCGCATGATCGCTACTACGTGCTCGCCGAGGGTCGCGTGACGGCCGAGTGGCCGCGCATCAGCGGGTGGTGATCGCCCGCGCTCGCTGCCCGCTGATGCGGATTTGAAATTTCACATTCGAAATTTCAAATCACCACGACCGCTCAGCGGTCGTGGTAGAAGCCGCCGCGGAGCAGCATCACCCGCAGGTGTCCCGCCGGATGCGTATCCGTCCCCGGATACCGTGAAATGACCGGGCACACGCCTCCCTCAAAAACGTCCTCGGTCATGCCGGAGGCGGAGAGCAGTCGTCCGGCAAAGTATTCGGCTTCGCCCTCGGGCCCGTAGCCCTTGGCGTCCTCATGCAAGGGAATGAGCCCGTAGGCCTGGACGATATGGCCCAACTCATGAGCCAGAATCGCGGCGGCCAGCGGCTGCCCGATCAGGTTCAGCCAGGCCCGGTTCATCGCGATGCCCTGCGGACCGCCGCGCACATTGGGTTCACCCTCAAGGGTGAGCAGCTTGAAGGGCAGAATCTTGTCCCCATACATGCGCACAAAGGCATCGAGGACGAAGCGCTCCAGCTCACCGATTTCCGGTTCCGGACCGGTCATGCGTGGCTGCGGCCGGTTGAGGTACGCCGGGTCATAGGAGCACTCCCGAACCACGGGCGCCTGCGCCATCGCTGCCGTGGCGAAGCCGGCAACAAGGAGGGTGGAGAAAAGACGACGGACGGTCATGGCGGCGGAAACATGAGCCAGCTTCGCGAACAAATAAACACGAATCCCCACTCCCATCGGGTTAGCAGCCCGGACTCCAACGGTCATCAGGAACGGAGCTCCGTCCAGCGCGCCAGCAAGTCCGTCAGCCGGACGGGATCGATTGGTTTGGTCATATACTCATTCATTCCCGTCGCCAGCACCTCCGCCCGCCGGCGGGGGTCGGCGTGCGCCGTCACGGCAATAATGACCGGTTGCCCCTCTTCTGGAAACTCCTCACGGATCCGGCGCGTCGTCTCCGGTCCGCTCAATTCGCCCATTTCCACGTCCATGAGCACGACGTCATAGCCGTCCGCCCGCAGCGAAGCGAGGGCCTCCAGGCCGTCGGAAACCACCGTGGGCTGGTAGCCCAGCCGGCGCAGCATGCTGCTCAGCACCTTCTGATTGATGAGGTTATCCTCGGCGATCAGGATGCGGCATGGATGATTCCGGGCAAAATTCGGGTCGAAAACCACAGCGTCCACGGGCGCACGGTCGATTCGTTCCCCACCGGGGTCAATCCCCTTGGCCATCGCCCGGTGGTCCTGACTCCGAATAACAAATTCCTAGCAAGTGAGACCGGTCTCCGCGCGGGTTTGACCCGGCCGACGAGGGTCGGCATCGAGGAGCATCATCCCCGACGCCGTCTGGCGTGCACGTCCGTCCCTTCCCTCACCCTTCCCATGCGCCTGCCCCGATCCTCCCGTCTGCTCCCCCCCCTCGTCGTCGCCGGTCTTTTGACCGCGACCTCCACGCTGCGGCTTTTCGCCGTCGCCGAACCTGCCGTTGTCCTGCGCGACCCGACTGTCCGCGCCGCACTCGATGCCGCCAAGCGGAACGAGCCGGAAACCGTCGAACTTCAGATCATGCTCAACGAGATCCCGGCCCCGCCCTTCGGCGAGGCGGTCCGCGCCGCCGAGCTGAAGCGCCAGTTCGAACGCCTGGGGCTGAAGGACGTGCGCATCGACAAGGAGGGCAATGTCCTCGGCACGCGCCCGGGTGAGCAACCCACCCCCCACATCGTCGTGGCCGCCCACCTCGACACCGTCTTTCCCGAGGGCACCGATGTGAAGGTGCGGCGCGAGGGCGCCGTGCTGCATGCGCCCGGCATCGCCGACGACACCCGCGGCCTGGCCGAGATGCTCAGCGTCATTCGCGCCATGGACGAGGGCAAGGTGGTCACCAAGGGCACCATCACCTTCGTCGGCACCGTCGGCGAAGAGGGGCTTGGTGACCTGCGCGGCGTCAAGGCGCTCTTCAACGAGACGCTCAAGGACCAGGTGGACTACTTTGTCGCGATTGACGGTGGCTCACCGACCAGCGTCCTGAACACGGCCGTCGGCAGCTACCGCTACCGCGTGACCTTCAAGGGACCCGGCGGCCACAGCTACGGTGCCTTCGGCCTGGTCAACCCGACCCACGCCCTCGGCCGCGCGGTGGGCAAGATCGCCGACCTGCAGGTGCCGACCGATCCGAAGACCACCTTCAATGTGGGGCGCATCGGCGGCGGCACGTCGGTCAATTCCATCGCGTTTGAATCCTGGATGGAGATCGACATGCGCTCGCACGACGTCGCCTCGCTCAATGCGATCCGCGATCAGATCCTTGCGGCGATCCATGACGCCGTGAAGGCCGAGAATGCCCGCTGGAAGCGCGGCGAAGTCACGGTCGACATCGATTTTGTGGGCGACCGGCCGGCCGGCAGCACCGACCCGGAGTCGCCCATCGTCAAGACCGCGCAGGCCAGCGTCCGTGCGTTGGGCGGCCTGCCGACGCTCAGCACCGGATCCACCGATTCGAATTATCCGATCAAGCTCGGCGTCCCGGCTGTCACCGTCGGCCGCGGCGGCATTGGCCGCAACAATCACTCGCTCGACGAATCTTTCGACACGACCGATGCGTGGAAGGGTCCGCAGAATGTGATCCTCCTGATCACGTCTCTGGCTCGCTAAGCGGCTCCGCGCTTAAACCCTGTTTCTCGCGCCCGGCCTTGATGGCCGGGCGTTTTTTTTGCGTCGCCCCGACGGGCGATCAAGCGCCCTGGGCCGACGGCTGCAGCAGGCGGCGGACCTCCTCCAGAATGCGCGCCATCGGCTGCGTTTTCTCGAGGTAGACGATCCCCTTGGGATCAAGCATCTCGCGGGCCACCATGGGATCAATCAGGACTCCCGTGAGGAGCATGACCGGCATGGAGGGCACCAGAGCGCGAAGGCTTTCGATCGTATCGAGTCCATCCGCCTCGCCCAACTGGAGATCAGCGATGATCAGGTCGGGCCGCTCCCGCTCCACGGCGCGAATCGCGTCGAGTCGGGAACCGGCCGAGAGCACGCGGTAGCCGCTCGCGGAGAGCATGTCGGCCAGCATCTGCCGGATCTCCTCTTCGTCGTCGATGTGCAGGATGGTCTTCTTGGTCGTGGTCATGTCCGGTAAAGAGCTGAGGTTAAACGGCGTCCGCGCGGGACGAGGCGTGTGTGGGTTGCAGGGTGATGACGCCGCCCACGACCCGATCGCGGTCGCGGAGAGGTACGCAGGAGAGGACCACGGAAACCGCGGAGCCATCCTTGGTGAGGAGTTCCGCGGGATGGGAACGAAGTTCCTGGCCGTCCCGCAGGGCGACCACCAGCGGGTCGAATGAATTCGCGGGGTCGACGGGTCGCGTCGCATCCCACCGCAGGCTGACGGACAGCGGTCGTCCGAGCAGTTCGACCGGCTCCCGCTTGGTCAGCCGGAGGGTGGAGGGATTGACCCGCGTGATCTTCAGGGCACGGGTCATGACGAACACGAGATCATGGACCGAATCAACGATCAGCTGATTATAGCGCAGCTGGTGCTCCAGCGCCTGGTTGGCCCAGCGCCGCTCGCGATTCTCCGTGATCAGCTTCGCGTTGGAGGCGGCCAGTTCGGAGGTACGCTCGCTGACCTTGATTTCCAGCCGGTCGTTCGAGGTCTGCAGGGCCTCGGCCAGCTTGCGGCGTGCCTGCAGGTCGTCGCGAATGACCCAGGCCACGACCCCGAAGAGGATGAAATTGACGGCCACGCCGGTTCCCACGACCCAGCGTGTCGTCTCCGCCTGGACAAAGGTCTGGCTGTCGCGCTCGTTGATCAGGACGGACTGGCGATCAACCAGCTGGTCGATGTGGCGTGAGAGCTCAGCCATCACCATGCCACCGGCATCCTCCTCGAGCAGGCTGGCGACGGCGGTCATTTGGCCGGCGGCCCGCGCCGACTCAATCCGGGCGCCGACCGCGATGCGTGCCCGCGCGAGGGTTTCGATTTCCTGCACCAGGGGCTGAATCTCCGCATCCGAGCGAGTCAGGGCCTTGAGGGTCTCGAGATGCTCATCGACCAGGGAGAAACCATCCCGGGCCTCCGCCCGGTCGCGAGTTTCTCCGGTCAGAAGATAGCTACGGAGGGCGCCCTGGGCCGCCGCGAGGCGGGAGAGCGTCTTTTCAGCTTCGAAGATGACGGCGTGGGCATGATTCACCTGGTCGGCGCTGGCCGAGGAGCGGTTGAGGCTCCGTAGCGCATAGGCCGCGATCAGCGCGAGGATCACGAAAATCACCAGGAAAAGGCCGTAGACGCGGCGGAGGATGTGGTCTTTCACGGGCGGGGCATTCGCGGGCTATTTTTTCCCGGCGGCGGCACGTTGCCGGTCGGGGTCGAGGTGCGGGGCATCCGTCTTAACGACGGTGTAGAGAATGGTCTTCTTGTCCGTCGTATAATCATACGTGAACTCCGAGACCGAGGACCAGCTTGCTTCAAAGGAGGCGGCCACTTTCTCCGCGATCTCACGCAAGGTGGGACCGCTGCGGTCCAGATTCAGGAAGTACTTGCGGCTGTTGTAGTCGAGATAGGCCTTGCTCTCCTCCACGTAGCAGACGACGTGATTGATCCGGCGGCCCGTCAGGACCACACGGATGATGCGCGTCGTAAAATTGCGCTGACGGAGAATCCGGTCGGCCAGCAGCGCGTAGTCATCACAATCCCCTGTGCGGTTGCGGAGGAAGGCCTCCGGGCGCTGCACATAAGGAAAGAACTCGTATTCGAAGTCCTCAAAATGGTTCGCAAAGCGCTTCGGCGTCATCTTGGGGTCGTTTTCGAGGGCGGGCAGCGATGCGCCGGTCATCGAGGGCACTCCCAGCAGGCACGCGACTCCCCCGGCAATCAGGTGCCGCAGCGGAGATCGGCTGTAGGGCGTCGAGCGCAAGATTTCTGAGCGAGTGATGAATCGACCTGATTGAGGATGATGGATGGCTGCCCCTGAGTAAAGAGTCCTACACGGGACGAGAGCAGGACCCCTCCTGTATCGGCCCCGATGGCGGGGGCTTGAGCGGGTGGAGATCATGGGCTCGGGGGCGGCTCCGGGGAAAGTACCCGCGCCAGGGAGTTGATGAGATCGCCTTGCGAGAACGGCTTCTGCAACATGACGTCACCCAGCCGCCGGTAGGTCTGCTCCGCATCATTCGAGCTCTTGCGATCCGACAGCAATCCGGAGGTCAGGATGATCGGGAGCTCCGGGCGGATCCGCTTGATCGCCGCGGCCACCACATCACCACCCGCGCGGGGCATGACCAGGTCGAGGACCACGGCGCAGAACCGGTCGGGGGTTTCGGAGAAGAGACGGATCGCCGCTTCGCCGTCCTCTGCCTCCGCGACGAGGAAGCCGTGGGCCTGCAGCACCATGCCCGTGACGACTCGCACGTTTTCCTCGTCATCCACCACCAGCACGGTCCGGCCAGCCCCGGCGATGCGGATGGGCTCGTTCCGCGGGGCGGCGCGCGAGGCGTCGGCCTCGACCGCCGGAAGGTAGACCCGGAACTCCGTGCCGTGGCCAAGCCGCGTTTCGACGTCGATCGCACCGAGATGACCGCGGATGATGCCGAACGCTGTCGGCAAGCCCAGGCCGGTCCCCTCGCCCCGCGGCTTGGTCGTGAAGAAGGGCTCGAACATGCGGTCCATCACCTCGGGCGGAATTCCGGTGCCGGTGTCGCGCACAAAGAACATCACATAATCCCCCGGCTCCACCGAAAGCCCCGATACCGACGCCAACGGCGAGGCCAGCTTGACATTGCACGCTCCGACCGTGAGCAGGCCGCCCTGGGGCATCGCATCGCGCGCATTGACGCAGAGGTTGAGCATGACCTGGTGCAGCTGCGTCAGGTCACCCTGCACGGCGGCCACGTCGTTCGCCAGGTCCGTTTGGATGTCGATCTTGCGTGGCAGCGTCTCGCGAATGAGGTTCCGCACCTCCTTGACGATGTGCTCAGGGCGCAGCGTGGCCCGCTCGCCGTCCACTCCCCGGGCGAAGGTCAGGATTTGTTTGACGATGCCCGCGCCTCGTTCCGCTGAACGGCGAACCATCTCCAGCCGCTCGGCGTCACCTGGGGCCGTGTAGCGCAGCTTGAAGATGTCCATCGCCATCATGATCGGGGCGAGGACGTTGTTCAGATCGTGGGCGATTCCGCCTGCGAGGAGTCCGATGCTCTCGAGTCGCTGGGTCCGCGAGACTTGGTTCTCCAGCTGCTTGCGCGCAGAGATGTCCTGCTTGATCGCCACATAGTGCTGCACGCCGCGATCCGGGCTGAGCACGGGAGCGATCAGCATGTGCTCCCAGTAAATGGATCCGTCGCGCCGCTGATTCTGCAACTCGCCCGACCAGATGTTCCCCTTGGTGATCGTTTCCCACAAGGCCTGGTAGAACGAATGGCCCTGGCGGCCCGACTTCAGGACCCGTGGATTCTTCCCCACCACATCCGCGGCCGCATAGCCTGTCATGGTGGTGAAGGCGGCGTTGACCCACTCGATTTCGCCGAGTGCGTTCGAAACCACAATGCCGGTGGGTGCGGCCTCGATGGCCGCCTCGAGCAGGCGCATCCGGGCGGTCGACGCGTGCTCGGCGGTGACGTCGTGGAAGATGACCAGCAGATGCGCGGTCGCGCCGAACGGGATCGGAGCAAAGACCCCCCGCAGCCAGAGCTTGCGGCCAAATGAGGTCTCCAACTCCGTCTCCAGCAACTCAACCTTCCCGGTTTGCAGGACGCGGTCCGCAATCTGGACGAGGCCGGCCTTTTTCCAGGAGGCCGCCTCTCGGAAGTTGAGCTTCATCACGCGGGCGAGATCCCCCCCGACCAGCCGGGCCGCACTGGCGTTGGCGCGCAGCATCCGACCATCCTCGGCCCAGACCGTCAGGCCCAGCGGCGCATGGTCCATCACGGCCTGGTTGAGGGCGTAGGCATCACTGAGAGCCGCCTCCGCCTGGATACGGCTGGTGATATCGTGCACGATGGAATGCAGCAGCACCCGCTCGCCCATGCGCAGCCGACCGCTGTACACCTCCACGTCGCGGATCTCGCCATTCGACCGGCGATGGCGGAACTGGAAGTGGTTAGCCCCGCCCGCCTGCACCGCCGCCATGCGCTCCTGGATCTCGGCCGGCGTGAGCGTGTTGATGTCGCTGATCTTCCGGGCGGTGAGTTCCGCCTTGGACCAGCCGTAATACCGGGTGGCTGCCTCGTTGGCATCGACGATCGCACCCGTAGCCTCGTCAATCAGCAGCATCGCGACGGCGCTATGGTCGAAAAGGCTGCGGTACCGCGCTTCACTCGCCTTGAGCTCGCCGTCGATCCGCACCCGTTCCCGGCGTTCCTCGATTCGCTCAATGCCCTGCTGCAGGTCGAACGCCAGCTGCTCCATCAGAGCGACAACGGTGGCGTCGAAGAAACCCGGTTCCGCCGCGTAGGCCGTGATTGTTCCCCGACGTCCGCCGGCCCGGACGGGCACCGAGATGCTTGAACGGAACTGCGCCGCTCGCGCGCGCTCACGCCAGGGCTTCATCAGTTCATCCCGCTCGATATCGAGGCAGATCTGGGGAAGTTTTTCGATGATGCTCCGGCCGGTCGGGCCATGCGAACGGGGGTCGTTCGGGTCAGCGGAGATCTCCAGACCGGTCAAATAGGCCTGAGCCGGACCGGCACTCGCCAGCGGGATGACGCGCTGGGTGGTCTCGTCGACCCAGCCAATGAAGGCAAGCCGCAGGCCTGCGCTCTCCACCAGCGTCTCAACGATCTGCCGGCAGAGCGTGTCCGTGTCGGTCGCACTCATCGCGCCGCGATTCGAACGAACGAGCGCATCGTTCATACCCTGCGCCCGTCGCAGCTGGGAATTGGCCCGGGCCAGCTCCGCCTCGCGGGCCGCGCTGGTGGCGCGAATCCGATCGGCCATCTGCCGGATCAGGACGTAGAGCAAGCCCGCCGTGGCCAGGACGAAGAAGCTTCCCTTGACCAGGCTCCAGCCCGCGTTGTGCAGACTGCCATGGACCAGGAGATCGGTCACAAAAATCCAGACGATCGCGACGGTGGTGTAGATCGCCGTGAGCCGCAGCGGACCGGAGGACGTGCGGGAACTCATCGGAGGCGGGGCTTGGGTTCGGCGGCGAGCATGCCTGCGGCCTTACGGCGTCAGGTAGGGTGCCAACACCCGTGTCCAGATCGCATAGCCCGCCGGTGCGAGGTGCAGTTGGTCACTGATGAAGAGTTCAGGACGAAAATTGCCGACCGGGTCCAGCAGGGGCGTGGCGACATCGACAAACACCAGGCGCGGGTCGCTGGCGCAGGCCGCGGCAATCCGCCGATTGGTCTCCCGCACCGCGTCGCGCACGCGGGCCCGGGAGGGACTTTCCTTGATCGCGAGAAAGATCAGGCGGGCTTCCGGCAGCGCCTGGTGCAGCCCTTCCCGAAAAGCATGAAAGGCCGCGACGACATCGGCCGGTGCCTTCCCGGCCCAGAGGTCATTCTCTCCCGCATACAGGACCACGGCGCGCGGACGGTAGGGAGTCACGATGCGCCCCAGGTAATGAACACTGTCCGGCAGTTCCGAGCCGCCGAAACCGCGGTTGATGACCCGGACCGCCGGGAAGTCCTGCGCGAGAGTCGACCAGAGCCGGATGGAGGAACTGCCGACAAACACCACGCCACCGGGGGCCGGAGCCTGGGTCGCATCCGACTCGGTGAACCGATCGATTTCTTTCAGCCAGTCGGCCGGTGCCGCCATGATCCGCGGGCACGCGGAGACCCAGACCGCCAACACCAGGACTCGGATAATAGAGGAAATCTTCATGGGGTAAACTCCAACACTGCGCTGCGCCTTCGGAGCCGAGTCAATCAACCCGCGCGCCGGCGCGCGAGTCCCGAATCCGGCCCCAACGATCAGGGCGTGGTCAGGCGGATCAGGGCCAGCAGGGCCGAGCAGATCACGACCGAGGCAATCAATCCGGCCACGAAGGGCTTGTAGCCCGTCCGCTTGAGGGCCTTGAAGCGCGTCTCGAGTCCGACCGCCGCCATGCTCGCCACGATGCAGATCTCGGAGATTCGCTGCGCGGCGTAGGGAACGGTGAAGTTCCAATCCCGCGCCCCGAGGATCGAGCCGGGCGCGAGTTCAAGGCTGAGCGCGGGGAGCAACCCGAGGGAACGGGCGAGCGCCATGCCGAGGAAACCAAGGATGAAGAGCGGAAACAGATTGCGATAGCGGACCTTGGTCCGCGCCCCGCCCTCGCGGCGGCGGGCGTACCAGAGCCCGACGAAGAAAACGACTGGGGCGAGCAGGCAGACGCGGGCCAGCTTGACGACCGTCGCCGTCTCGCCCGCCTCGGCGCCGTAGGCGAACCCCGAGGCGATGACCTGGGGTGTCTGGTGAATCGACAGCCCCGCCCAGATGCCAAAGGCCTGCTGGCTCATCTCCAGCATGCCCGCGATCAGCGGCAGCAGGGCCATGGCCGCGAGGCCCAGCAGCGTCACGGTCGCGACACTGAAGACCACGTCATTCTCGTCCGCATCAATCACTGGCGCTGTGGCGACAATGGCCGTGCCGCCGCAGATGGCGGTGCCCACGCCAATCAGAGTCGCGAGCTTGGTCGTCAGGCCCATGCGCCGCGCGAGGAAGACCATGATCACCAGCGCGAGGACCATTTCGACGAGCGTCATGAGAATCCCGCCCATGCCAACGCGCAGCACGTCGAGAAAATTGAGCCGTGCGCCCAACAGGATAATGCCGAGCGGCAGCGCCTTGCGGGCGACCCACTTGATGCCGACCTGCAGGGGTTGCAGCTTCAGTCCCACATTGCCGAGCACGATGCCCATGATGATCGCCAGCATCACCGGTTCGAGCGGGTGCCGTCCGCTGGCGAGGGTGAAGGGCCACACGCTCAGCTGGTTCAGGGCGAGCGCAACGGCGGTGAGGCCGCCGCAGAGGGCGACACCCTGCAGCATGCCGCTGCGGGTCTCGGGCGGCTTTTGCGCGCCCGGAAGCTCGAGTCCCTCCATGCAATCAAGAAAATCCGCTGCGCCGTAGCCCTGGGTGGGGTCCGCGGTGAGCTTCGTGACGGTCGTCATACCCGCGCAGCGTCGCCCGCCTCGCGCGCGGCGTCAGTTCAAATTTTCGCTTTTTGCGGCCGTTCGACCCGATCCGACTGTTCCAAGGCAATCCCGCTCGGCGCGCCGCCGAGATCGCACCCGTCTGCCGTCGTGGGCGATTCGCGCCCGGCACATCGGCAATGAGTCGAGATTCTAGTTCCGAGAAGCGGCCGAGATATCCGCCCGCGGGTAAGACCCACCTCACCGCCAAGCGCGGCTTGCCGCGGTCCTCATCGCGCACTCGCCGAATCCAGCAAACGGAGCAGCAGCAGCAGGCCCTCGAACCGGGGCGTCGGTCCGAACACGGTCGTCTCGTCGAGCGTGAGGGAACCCCCGGTGGTGGCGGCAAACGGGGTCCAGACAGGAAGGTCGGGGCCATTGGGATCACCGTTGCGGGCAAAATTCACCCAGTAGGCCATCATCTGGTTCGACAAGGTGCGGTCGATCGCCTGCAACGGCCGGTTCTGCAGGTAGGTCAGCGTGCCGAGGGCATAGGGCACCTCGGCGGTGTGAAAGGCCCCGTAGCGCACAAACTCACCCCGCGCGGGCGGTTTGCGTTCGAACGAATAGACATAAGCCCGGCGGCCGGCACGGGCCTGGAGCATCGCCCACTTGAAGCCGGCGACGCCAAAGGTCTCATCGCGCGAGAACGCGCGCTGCGACACCGCGGCATCGGCGTCATTCTCCGCCGGATACTGGCGAAGCACCGCCAGCGAATCGGGGCCAAAACGCACCCGCAGCTGCTCCCGGTACTCGGCCGCGTTGACCTGGGGCGCCCCGCGGGTCTCGTCGGCATTCCAGCCCGTGAGCAAATCAAGCTCGAGCGGCGGTCCGTTCGCGTAGAGTTCGGGCACCGGCGCGGGCAGGACATAGCCATCGACCACCGGGAAAAAGCGCCCGCGCAGGCCCTCGAGGATCGCCTCGGCCGGACGCGCGCGCAGCTCGGCCAGCGACTTGGCTCCGGCGGCCTTCATCATTTCCACCCCCGACTGCTCGGCGACGGGCCGGTCGACCGTCCGAAACGCCCCGTCGCGCACCAGAAGGGATCCGCTCTCGGCAATCACCCGGCGAAACAGCCCCTTGGCCAGGGGTGAGCCGGCCAGGGCACTGATGCTCATCGCGCCAGCCGACTGGCCCGCGACCGTGACATTGCCGGGATCGCCGCCAAACACGGCAATGTTGCGCTGCACCCACTGCAGCGCCGCCAACTGGTCCATCAGCGCGTAGTGACCGGAAGCCTTGTGCGGGGATTCCTTGGTCAGCTCGGGATGGGCGAAAAAGCCGAAGACGCCGACGCGGTAGTTGATCGAAACAAACACCACCCCGCGGGCCGCGAGCGCCTCGCCTTCGTAGATCGGGACATTGGCGCCGCCGGAGCCGAAGCCTCCTCCATAGATCCAGACGATGACCGGCCGGCGCTCGGCAGGCGAGGTCGCCCCGGTCCAGACGTTGAGGTAGAGGCAGTCCTCGCTGACCGGCTCCGCGGGGATGAGAAACTCCTCCGTGTAGACGTTGAACGGGCGGGGCACCGGCTGCATCGGACTCGGCCCGTATGCATCCGCCGGCCGCACCCCGGCCCAGTCCGCGGCACGCTGCGGTTCCTTCCACCGGAGTTCGCCGACGGGCGGGGCAGCGAAGGGCACTCCCTTGAAAGACATGACCGCGCCATCCGTCGAGCGCAGGCCGGCCAGCAGCCCATTTTCAACTCGCACGACCGTCGGAAAAACCCGCTCGGCGGCGCGCAGCGCAGGCACGATCACGAGCAGGGAAAGCAGGGCGCGGGCGACGCGGGACAGGTTCATGGGGCCTTGGGATTGGGTCCACTGTGCCGCGCCGCGGGCCAATGATCAACAGCGACCGCAGGGCCCACGAACCACCCCACGGCAGCACCCGGCGGTCGCAGATCCAGCCCCCCGGGAGAACCGCTAGCGGATGCGCCGCACGGCCTCGGGCGTGTAGGTCAGCCGTGACGGAAGGCGATCGGTCGGACCAAAGATCTCCTCCCGGGTGGCCGAGGGCTGTTGGGCATCGGCGGCGATGAAGCGCACCCGGATCGATGTTTCTGCACGAAAGAATCCCCGTGCAGTGACCGGTACCTGAATCCGCAGAGGCGTCCGGCCCTGCGGCACGCCATCCAGCACGACGATCGCGCCGGCGGGTTCGGAGTCGACCCAGAGCGAACGGAACCCGGCCGGAGCCGATCCGGGATCGGCCGGGCCGGTCGATGAGGCCGCGCCGGGCCCGTTCGTTTCGGCCGGTCGGGTCGAACACCCGCCGAAGCCTAAGGCGAGAAGCAGGGCGGAGAAAGCAGCGCGG
>CAYZCV010000042.1:0-25246 GCA_964476965.1 uncultured Opitutus sp.
GCATCAAGGTCATCGACCTGATCTGCCCGTTCATCAAGGGCGGCAAGGCCGGTGCCTTCGGTGGTGCCGGCGTCGGCAAGACCGTCGTCATTCTCGAGCTCATCAACAACATCGCGAAGGCCCACGGCGGCATGTCGGTGTTCGCCGGCGTCGGCGAGCGCTCGCGTGAGGGCAATGACCTTTACCACGAGATGTCCGAGGCGGGCGTCATCGACCAGAAGGACCTCTCCAAGTCCAAGGTCGCGCTCGTGTACGGCCAGATGAACGAACCCCCGGGTGCCCGTATGCGCGTCGCCCTCTCGGCGCTCGCCATGACCGAGTACTTCCGTGACGAGAAGAACCAGGACGTGCTCCTCTTCGTCGACAACATCTTCCGCTTCTCGCAGGCCGGCTCCGAGGTGTCCGCCCTCCTCGGTCGCTCGCCCTCCGCGGTAGGCTACCAGCCCACGCTCGCCAACGAGATGGGCCAGCTCC
Source organism: uncultured Opitutus sp. (assembly GCA_964476965.1). Classification (GTDB taxonomy): domain Bacteria; phylum Verrucomicrobiota; class Verrucomicrobiia; order Opitutales; family Opitutaceae; genus CAMAXB01. The sequence goes on from CAYZCV010000042.1 coordinate 475, forward strand.
AGGAGCGCATCACCTCCACGAAGAAGGGTTCGATCACCTCCGTGCAGGCCGTCTACGTGCCCGCGGACGATCTCACCGACCCGGCCCCGGCGAACACCTTCGCCCACCTTGACTCCACCATCGTGCTCGAGCGTTCCATCGCCGAGCTCGGCATCTACCCGGCCGTTGATCCGCTCGCCTCGGTTTCCAAGGCGCTCGAGGTCTCGATCGTCGGCGAGGAGCACTACAAGGTGGCCCGCGAACTCCAGCGCGTTCTCCAGCGCTACAAGGATCTGCAGGACATCATTGCGATTCTCGGTCTCGATGAGCTCTCCCCCGAGGACAAGCTCACCGTCTACCGCGCCCGCAAGATCCAGCGCTTCCTCTCGCAGCCCTTCGCGGTCGCCGAAGTCTTCACCGGCACGCCCGGCAAGTACGTGCCCGTCAAGGACACCGTCCGCGGCTTCAAGATGATCCTCGACGGCGAGCTCGATCACATCGCCGAGGGCGACTTCTACATGAAGGGTGGCATCGACGAGGTCATCGCCGCCGCCGGCAAGAAGTAACGCACTGCAAAGGAGTCAGGAGACAGAATCCAGAATTCAGCATTCCCTCCGGAGTTCTTATTCTGACTTCTGAATCCTGACTACTGACTCCTTCCAAGCCATGTCCCTCACTCTCGAAATCGTCACTCCCGAGGCCCGCGTCTATTCGGACACGATCGACACCGTGGTCATCCCGACCGTCGACGGTGAGATCGGCATCCTGCCGGGCCACATCCCGCTGCTCACCCAGGTCGAGCACGGGGAGCTGCGCGTGACCAAGGGCAACCAGACCTCCTGGCTGGCCGTCGGCAATGGCTTTGCCCAGATCGAGGGCGACAAGGTCTCGATCCTCGCCGAGCGCGCCATCACCGAGGAAAAGATCGACGAGGCCGTCGTCGAGGCCGCCCTCAAGCGCGCCGAGGCCGATCTCAAGGAGAGCGCCCACCTCGATCCGAACGAGCAGGAGCACCTGATGAGCATCATGCGCTTCGCGAGCACCCAGCTCGCCCTCAAGCGCCGCCGGCGCTGATCAAGTTCGACCCCTTTCACCCCGAGGCCCCGGACTAAATCCGGGGCCTTTTTCATGCACCCCTTCAGTCAGGGGAGGGCAAAATCCGGGCAGTCATTGCCAAGATCCCGGATGGCGGGAATCCGCAGCCCTTGCTATTCTCCTTCCATGCCTGCCCACGATCTCCCTCCACGATCCTGGCACGCGCTCCCCGTTGAAGACGTCGCCCAGCACACCGGCAGTCATCCGGCCGACGGTCTGACGGCGGCCGCCGCCGCGGAAGCCCTCCAGCGCTACGGCCCCAATCGCATCAGCACCGAAGCGGGCGCGAGCGCGCTCACCCGGTTTCTTCGCCAATTCCACCAACCACTGGTCTATCTGCTCCTCCTCGCCGCGGGTGTCACGCTGGCCCTGCAGGAGTGGATCGACGCCACCGTGATCCTGACGGTCGTCATCGCCAACGCCGTCATCGGCTTCCTGCAGGAGTCGCGCGCCGAGCAGGCCATTGCAGCCCTGGGAAATCTCGTTCCCGACGAAGCCACCGTCATCCGCGACCGCCAACCCCGCCGCCTGCCCGTCGTCGACATCGTCCCGGGCGATCTGATCTCTCTCGAAGCCGGCGACAAGGTCCCGGCCGATCTCCGGCTCGTCCACGCCCGCAGTCTCCGGGTCGATGAGGCCATGCTCACCGGCGAATCCGTCCCGGTGGGCAAACACACAAATCCGCTTCCGGTTGAAACGCCGCTCGCCGAGCGCAAAAACTCCGCCTTCGCGGGATCCCTCATCACCGCCGGCATTGCCCGCGGCCTGGTCGTCGCCACCGCCAACCAGACGGAGACCGGCCGCATCGCCGGGCTGATCGCCGGGGCCGACAATCTCGTCACCCCGCTGACCCGCCAGATTGAGCGGTTCAGCCGTCTCCTCATGGTCGTGATCGTGGTCGTCGCGATCATCGCCTTCTGGATCGGGGTGCACCAGGGGAACAGCGTCTTCGACATGTTCATGGCCGCCGTCGCGCTCGCTGTCGGCGCGATCCCCGAGGGCCTGCCGGCCGCCATCACCATCACGCTCGCCGTCGGGGTCGGCCGCATGGCGAAACGCCGCGCCATCATCCGCAAGCTCCCCGCGGTCGAGACTCTCGGCAGCACCACGGTCATCTGCTCGGACAAGACCGGCACGCTCACGCGCAATGAGATGACGGTCCAGGCCGTCATCGCCGGCGGGCAGGTCCACGCCGTCTCGGGGGTCGGCTACACCGCCGACGGCCATATCGAGGAAACGGATACACCGAACGCCGCCCTGCACGCCACGCTGCTCTGCGGCCTGCTGTGCAACGATGCCCGCCTGGTTCGCCAGGACGCCACTCACGCGATCGAAGGCGATCCCACCGAGGCGGCGCTGCTCGTGGCCGCCGCCAAGGGCGGCCTCGCCGGACCCGAGATCGCGGCGCGGCATCCCCGGATCGATGTCGTGCCGTTCAGTTCGGAGCAGCAATTCATGGCTTCACTGAACGAGGCCACACCGGGCGGGGAGCGCATCGCGTGGATCAAGGGCTCGATGGAGCGGCTGTTGCCCCGCTGCACGTCGCGACTCGGCCCGGAGGGTGCGCCCCAACCCCTCGAGGCGCCCGCCCTCCACGCAGAGGGCGACCGCCAGGCGACCCGCGGCCTGCGCGTGCTGCTGTTCGCCCGCAAACGCTTCCCCGCGACCCAAGCCCAACTCGGCCCGGCCGATCTCGACGCGGACCTCGAGTTCCTCGGACTTCAGGCGATGATGGATCCGCCCCGCACGGAGGCGGTCACCTCGGTCCGGAACTGCCATCGCGCCGGCATTCGCGTGAAGATGATCACGGGGGACAATCTCATCACGGCGCGGGCCATCGCGGCGGAGATCGGACTTGGCGGGCCGGGCGTGACCGCCGACGCACTCCCCGCGCTCACCGGCAAGCAACTCGCCGCGCTGTCGCCCGAGGCGCTGGCCGACGCCGCTGAGCAGACGTCCGTCTTCGCCCGCGTTGAGCCCGAGCAAAAGCTGCGGCTCGTGCAGGCGCTGCAAAGCCGCAATCACGTGGTGGCCATGACCGGTGACGGCGTGAACGACGCCCCCGCGCTGCGTCAGGCCAACATCGGCGTCGCCATGGGCATCACGGGCACGGACGTCGCGAAGGGCGCGGCCGACATGCTGCTGACCGACGACAACTTCGCCTCGATCGAGGCCGCGGTGGAGGAGGGGAGGGGGATCTTTGACAACCTGACCAAGTTCATCGTCTGGACCCTCCCAACCAACGCCGGCGAGGCCATGATCCTCCTCCTCGCCATTGCCATGGGGAGCGCGCTGCCCGCCCTGCCGCTTCACCTGCTGTGGATCAACATGACGACCGCCGTTCTGCTCGGGCTCATGCTCGTGTTTGAGCCGAAAGAGTCAGGCCTCATGAACCGCCCGCCCCGCGATCCCCGCGCGCCCCTGATCAACCGGGCCCTGATCCTGCGCACTGGCTTGGTCGCGGTCTGCATGACGGCGGGCGCCTACGCGCTCTTCTACTGGGAGCTTTCCCACCGCGGATCCTCTCTGGCCGAGGCCCGGACCGCCGTGGTCAACGCGATCGTGGCGGTCGAAATCGTCTACCTCTTCAACTGCCGCTCCCTCCACCACAGCGTGCGCAGCCTCGGTTGGTTCACCAATGCGCCACTCCTCGCCGGCGTAGCCGCCATGATCCTGCTCCAACTCGCGTTCACCTACCTCCCCCTGTTCAATCGCCTCTTCGAGACCGCCCCGCTCGACGGCGGCACCTGGCTGATGATCGGGGGCATCGCCCTGGCGATCTTCGTGATTGTGGGTGCCGAGAAGGGGCTCCGCCACCGACACAATCCATCACATCCCGTTGCGCCATAGGCGATAAACGATAATCGGTGCGCTTTCGTTGACATTGAAACTGAGTCTCAGTCATTATTACAACTCATCGATGCCTGCCTCGGCTCCGCCATTCCGCCCTCACCGCCTTCCTCTTTGCCAGCTTCCGGCCGGCACCACGGGACGCGTCTGTGCGTTGACCGGTGAAACCGAGTTTTGTCAGCGCGTCCGGGAGATGGGCTTTGGTGAAGCGGCCCTGGTGACCAAAGTCTCGGGCAACTCCACCATCCTCTGCCAAGTCAACGGCACCCGCATCGCACTGAGCCATGGGGCGGCCATGCACATCCTGGTCGAGCAACTCGTCGGGCTGCGCTAAGCCCCCTTTTCCCGCCGTGTCCGCGCCATTCTCCCTGGCTCAACTCACCGTCGGCGCCTCCGCCATCGTGCGCGAGTTTCCCCGCAGCGGCCCTGCTTTTGTCCGCCTTCGCGAGATGGGCCTCCTCCCCGGCACGACCGTGACCCTCGTCCGCATCGCCCCGATGGGCGACCCGATCGAGATCAAGGTCCGCGGCTACAACCTCACGCTGCGCAAGAGTGAGGCGGAGTTCATTCTGGTAGAAATCCGAAACCCGAAATCCGAATGACGAATTTCGATCAGCCCGCGGAGGAAGCGTTCGTCATTCGGACTTCGTCATTCGGATTTACCGCGCCGCGGTCATGAGCCTCCCTTCGCACATCAAGTCCGCCCCCGCGTCCGGCTCGCGGTCTCCGGTCTACGCCCTCGTCGGCAATCCGAACTGCGGCAAGTCGACGCTGTTCAATGCCCTCACCGGGCTGAAACAGAAGGTGGGCAACTACCCCGGCGTCACCGTCGAGCGCAAGGTGGGCACCGCCTACTCCCAGCACGGCCAACCGATCACCGTCATCGATCTGCCCGGGGCCTACTCGCTCGCCGCCCGCTCGCCCGACGAGGCCGTCACGCGCGACGTGCTGCTCGGACGCCGCACCGACACGGCGATGCCCGATCGGATCGTCTGCATCGTCGACGCCTCGAATCTCGAACGAAACCTCTACCTCGTTCACCAGATCCTCGATCTCGGCCGGCCGGTCATTCTCGTCCTCAACATGATGGACCTGGCGGCCAAGGCCGGCCTCGACATCCGGGCGGAGCGCCTCGAACAGGAACTGGGCATCCCCGTTATCAGCTGTGAGGCGGTCCACGGCCGCGGCCTGATCGAGCTCAAGCTCGCCATGAGCCGGCCCGATCTCCCGCTCCCGCGCCATAGCTGGGATATCCCTTCGCCCATCGCTCCCGCCGTCTCCGAACTGCAGGCGTCACTCACCCAGGCCGATGGCAAGCCGCCCTTGATTGCCCGCGCCGAGGCCCTCCTGCTTCTGACCGATCAGGACAGTGTCCGCGTTGCCGGCTCGACCCCGCTCTCGGCCCGCACCTCGACGATTCTGGAGACCTGGCAGAAACGCTGGGAAAAGGAAGGCATCGACTGGGCCGGCAGTCTCGTCGCCGCCCGCTACGATGCGATCGGACGCCTGACCGCCGAGATCGTGCGCACCGCGGACGGCGCGCCCGCCAGTGGACCAAGCCGCAGTGATCGGATCGACGCCGTCGTGACGCATCCCGTCTGGGGCTGGGTCATCCTCAGTTCGCTGATGGCGGTGATGTTCCTCAGCATCTTCAGCTTCGCCAGCATTCCCATGGGCTGGATCGAGAGCCTCGTCGCCGTCCTCGCCGGTGCGGTCTCCGACCTGCTCCCCCCTGGCGACCTGCACGATCTGGTCATTGATGGCGCCATCGCCGGTGTGGAGGGCGTCATCATCTTCCTGCCGCAGATCCTGATTCTCTTCCTCTTCATCGGTCTGCTCGAGAGCACGGGCTACATGGCGCGCGCCGCGTTCATCATGGACCGGCTGATGAGCAAGGTCGGTCTGAATGGCCGCAGCTTCATCCCGCTGCTGGGCTCCTACGCCTGCGCAATTCCCGGCATCATGGCGGCACGCACCATCGAGCAGCCCAAGGACCGCCTCGTAACCATTCTCGTTGCGCCGCTGATGAGCTGCTCGGCGCGGCTGCCCGTCTACCTGCTCCTCATCGCCGCGCTCGTCTCAACCAACGAGGTGCCGGTCGGGACCCAGGTCGGCCTCATGCTGCTGATGTACGCGCTCGGCACATTCGGCGCGTTCGGTTTTGCCTGGTTCTTTAAGAAGACCCTGCTCCGCAGCGCACCACCGCTGATGATCATGGAGCTGCCGCCCTATCGCTTGCCGCGCATCCGTGATGTGGTGATGCAGATGCTGGAGCGGGCCGGCCTGTTCGTGAAGCGCGCCGGCACGATCATTCTCGGACTCTCCATCGTCCTGTGGTTCCTCGCCACGTACCCGAAAGTCCCCGCCGACCAACCCGACCAGGATCCGCTCGCCTACAGCTTTGCCGGCCGCGCCGGCCATGCGCTGGAGCCGGCCATTGCCCCCCTGGGCTTTGACTGGCGCATCGGCATCGGCCTGATCCAATCCTTCGCGGCCCGCGAGGTGTTCAACAGCTCGATGAGCGTGATCTTCGCCGTCGAGGAATCCGACGATGAAGCGGTCACGCAGAGCCACCTCCGGGACGCCCTGCGCGCGGCCGAGCGGCCCGACGGCAGCAAGCTCTTCACGCCCCTGATCTGCCTCAACCTGATGATCTTCTATGTCTTCGCCATGCAGTGCATCAGCACGATCGCCGTGGTGAAGCGCGAAACCAACAGCTGGCGCTGGCCGCTGTTCCAGCTCGGCTACATGACCGGCTTTGCGTGGCTGTTCTGCTTTGTCGTGTACCAGGTGGGCACGGCGCTCGGGTACTGAAGAAATCCGAATGACGAAGCACGAATGACGAATTCAATCCCGCAAACCCGATGGCTTTCTTCGTCATTCGGGTTTCGTCATTCGGGTTTACGTGCTAACGTTCCTCATGTCCGCTGAACTTCAAACCGTCCTCGCCCTTGGCATCGTGGCCCTAACGGTCGCGCTGCTGATCCGTTCCGCGTTCCGGAAGAAGCGCGAGGGGAGCGGTTGCGCAAGCGGCGGCTGCGGCTGTCCGACGGCCGATTTCAAGGCGAAGCTCAACCAGCGCTGATCGCTGGGTGTGGCTGGCCTCGCTGAGGCCGGTCCGAATTCGTCTGGTCTCGCCGGTCAAACCCCGGGGTCAACGACCCCAGCTACATCAAGCCGCCGTCCTTCGCCGGCTGCGGGCAATCGGCAGTACACCCACGGCCGCGATCAGGCAAAGCACGCCCGCCGCGATGAAGGCCGGTGAGTAGCTCCCGATGGTGGCCCGGATTACACCCGCGGAATAGGCGGCAAACGCCGCGCCCACCTGGTGCGCGGCCACGACCCAGCCGAACACGATGCTGGCCTTCTCCCGGCCAAAGACCTCGGCCGTCAGGCGCACCGTCGGTGGGACGGTCGCAATCCAGTCGAGCCCGTAGAACACCGCAAACACGCCCAGCCCCACGGTCGGACCCAGCAGCGCCGTGGGCAGGAAGAGCAGGGACAGGCCACGCAGGCCGTAGTAACCAAAGAGCAAATACCGGCAGTTGTAGCGATCACTCAGCCAACCCGATGCGGTGGTGCCGATGAGGTCGAACAACCCCATCATCGCCAGCAGCCCCGCGGCGGTGACCTCGGGAATGCCGCAGTCAAAGGCTGCCGAGATCAGGTGCGTGCCGATCAGCCCGTTGGTGCTCGCGCCGCAGACGAAGAAGGAACCGGCCAGCAGCCAGAAGTCGCGCACGCGCACCGCCTCGAAAAGCACATCAATCGCCCGCTTGGCCGGATTCCCCACGACCAGCGCCGGATCGGCCGCGACCGGGCCTTCCTCGCCGTAGGCCCGCAGGCCGACGTCCTGGGGACGATTGCGCATCAGCCAGGCCACGAGCGGAATCACCAGCGCGGCCGCGCCGGCCACGATCAGCGGCGCCGCGCGCCAGCCGCGCTCCGTCACCATGGCAGCGAGCGTGGGCAGGAAAACCAGCTGCCCTGTCGCCGTGCTCGCGGTCAGCAGGCCCATCACCAGCCCCCGCCGCGCCGTGAACCAGCGTGTCGCGACCGCCGCCCCCAGGACGGTGGCCGCGAGGCCCGAGCCAATGCCCACCACGAAGCCCCAGAGCACGATGAACTGCCAGTACTGCGTCGCGAAGACCGACAGCCCATAGCCCGTGGCCAACAGGGCCATCGCCGTCATCATCGTGGCCCGCAGCCCAAAGCGCTGGTACAGTGCCGCGGCAAACGGCCCCATCAGGCCATAGAGAAAAATATTGATCGCCACGATCGACGAAACCGTGGCCCGGCTCCACTGGAACTCATTGCCCAACGGCAGCAGCATCACCCCCGGAGCGGCCCGCGCGCCCGCGGCGGCCAGCAGCACGACAAAGGTCACCCCCGCGGCGATCCAGGCATAGTGAAGGCGGGGAGGGGAGGCGGTGCTCACGAAGCCTCGAGACCATCCCCCTCGCCGCCGCGGTGCAAGCCGCCTCCCGCCGTTCGGTCGGAAAACCGGAGTGCTGATTTTTCCCGCTGATCACCGGTTTCTCCTGTCCCGCCGGCTGGCGCTCCCCGGCCGCGCGCGTCATCCGTGTTCCCACCTCACCCGGATCCACCCCGATCCCTCGGATCAACCGGGACCTGTCACCACCCCCATGAACACCACCCTCCGCACCCTCGCGCGTTCCGCCCTCGGCGCCGTCGCTGTCGCCTCCGGGCTCAGCGCCCAGACCGCCCCCACCAGCACCGCTCCGGCCGAGCCGGACATCCTCCAGCTCGAAAGCTTCGTCGTCACCGCCGTCTCCCGCCCCGACAAGTCGCAGCTCCAGTCCTCGGTCTCGGTCAGTTCGCTTCCGCTCGACAAGATCGATGTCTTCACGCCCCGCAACACCGCTGAGCTCTTCCGCTCCCTGCCGGGTATCCGCGTCGAGTCCACCTCCGGCGAGGGCAATGCCAACCTCACCATCCGCGGCCTTCCGCTCGCCGACGGCGGCTCCCGCTACGTGCAGTTCCATGAGGACGGCCTTCCGGTCGTCGAGTTCGGCGACATCGCCTTCGGCAACGCGGACGTCCTCTTCCGCGCCGATCCCAGCGTGGCAACCGTCGAGGCGGTGCGGGGCGGCAGCGCGGCCATCTTCGCTTCCAACTCACCCGGTGGCGTGATCAACCTGATTTCCCGCGACGGTAAGGTTGCCGGCGGCAACGTCGCCGTCACCTACGGCCTCGACTTCGACACCACGCGCGCCGAATTCACCTATGGCAGTCCGATTGCCGAGGACCTCCGCTTCAATGTCGGCGGCTTCTTCCGCAGCGGCGAGGGCGTCCGCACCACCGGTACGAATGACGGCGGCGGACAGGTGAAACTCAACGTCACCAAGGACTTTGCGGCCGGCTATGTTCGCCTCTACCTGAAGGCGATCGACGACACGGCCCCCACCTACCTGCCCGCCCCGGCCGCCGTGAGCGGAACCGATTCCCTTGGCGACCTCGCCACTTTCGACGTTCTCTCCGGCTCGCTCTACACGCCCAACCTCACGACCGACAACTCGGTCGACACGCGCGGCAACCGGGTGACCCGCCACTTCGAGGGTATCCATACCCAGGTGACATCCATCGGCACCGAGATCATGGTCTCGCCATCCGAGGATCTCACGATCACCAACCGCACCCGCGTCTCAAAGCAGTCCGCCCAGTGGGGCGCGCCCTTCCCCGCCACGGTCCGCACCGCCCGGGAGGCCGTGACGGCCTACGCCGGCACCTTTGCCGGCGCCACCCAGCTGGTCTACGGTTCCGGTCCCGACAAGGGCCGCACGGTGGGTGACAACGCACTCGTCACCACCGTTCACGCCTTCAACACCGATGCGAGCGACCTCGGGTGGATGGGCAATGATCTTAAGGTGAACAAGTTCATCCAACTGAACGACGGCAACAAGATCGACTTCACGCTCGGTTACTACACGTCGCAGCAGGACATCGTTCAGGACTGGACGTGGGCCGCCTACCTGCTCGAGACCCGGGGCGAGAATGCCAACACGCTCAATCTCGCGACGGCCACGGGCACCGCACTCACCAACAACGGCCAACTGAGCTATGGCCCGATCGACTGGGGCAACTTCGCCCGCGGTTACGACCTCCAGTACAACGTCGACGCCCCCGTCGCGAGCCTCACCTACCAGACGCCCCGCTTCTCCATCGACGCCGGCGTCCGCCGCGACACCGTCAAGGCCAGCGGCCGCGTCGTCGACGGCGTCTCCCGCAGCTACGACCTCGATGCCAACGGCACCGTCTCCGGCGCCGAGATCGGCGGCGTGCCGACCTTCGACTGGTCCGGCGGCACCAACGTGAATTACAAGCTGAGCTACACCAGCTACTCCGCCGGCCTGAACTTCAGCCCGTCCAAGCAACTCGCGTACTTCGCCCGCTACTCCTTCGGTGGCCGCGCCGGCGCCGACCGTCTGTCGCTCAATGCCGGCTCCAGCGGCCCGGGCTTCCAAGCGAAGTCCTTCTATTACGATGTGACCCAGGCCGAGGCCGGCGTGAAGTACCGCACGACCGAACTCCTGCCGGGCCAGCTCGTGCTCAACGCCACGCTCTTCAACGCCCAGACCCGCGAGCCCTCGGGCGCGGAGCTCAACCGGGTCAATCCCCCCATCGACTACACCGCGACCGGGCTCGAGCTCGACGCGATCTATCGCCAGGGAGGATTCGAGGTTCGGGCCAACGCGACCTACACCGATGCCGAGGGTGAGATCACGTCCGGCACGTCCCGCATCACCTTCAAGCCCCAGCGCCAGGCGGAATGGATCTACATGGTCGCCCCCTCCTACAGCCGCAACGCGCTGTCCTTCGGCGGCTCGGCCATCGGCACCACCGATTCCTACTTCCGCGATCCGGCCCATGGCACCCCCCAGAACGCCGCCGCGCTCAAGATGCCAGCCTATGTGACGGTCAATGCCTTCGCCCAGTACCGGATCACGAAGGACCTCACGCTTTCCGTGAACGTCAACAATCTGCTCGAGTCCGAGGGCTGGACCGAGGGCGAGGAAGGCTCCGTCCCGGCCGCGTCCGCTCTCCAGATCATCCGCGCCCGAACCATTCCCGGCCGCTCGACCTCCCTCACGCTTCGCTACAGCTTCTAAGTCGGCTCCAACCGGGAGGCGCCACGCCCGGCCGCTGGCGCCTTCCGGTTTCCCCTCGATCTCTCTCCCCGTGCGCAATCAGGTCCAGCTCATCACCTACGTTGACCGTCTCTCCGGCGGCGATCTTCGCGATCTCCATCGCCTGCTGACCGGACCGCTCGACGGGCTTTTCGGCGGCGTCCACTTGCTGCCTTTCTACCACGCGATCGACGGCGCCGACGCGGGCTTCGACCCAATCGACCACACGCTCGTTGATCCCCGTCTTGGGACGTGGACCGACGTCCGCACCCTGAGTCACGATGTGCCCGTGATGGCTGACCTGATCGTCAACCACATGTCGGCCGACTCGCCCCAGTTTCAGGACTACTCCGTGAGGGGCACCGACTCGATCTATCACGGCCTCTTCCTCACGCTCGGCGCCGTCTTCCCCACGGGCGCAACCGAGGAGCAGCTCCTCAAGATCTACCGGCCGCGACCGGGCCTGCCCTTCACCTACGCCATCCTCCGCAATGGCGAGAAGCGGATCCTCTGGACCACCTTCACGCCCAAGCAGGTGGACATCGATGTCCGTCATCCGCAGGGCGTCGCCTACCTGCGGTCCATCCTGCAGGCCTTCCGCGACGCCGGCATCACGATGATCCGGCTCGACGCCGCCGGCTATGCGATCAAGCAGCCCGGCAGCAGCTGCTTCATGATCCCGGAGACCTACGCCTTCATCGGCGAGCTTTCCCGCGAGGCGAATGCGATGGGCATCGAGGTGCTGGTCGAGATCCACAGCTACTACCGCGAGCAGATCGCCATCGCGCAGCGGGTCGACCGTGTCTATGACTTTGCGCTGCCTCCGCTCATTCTCCACGCGCTGTTCAACCGCACCGCCCGGGCCCTACGGGCCTGGCTCGAGATCAGCCCACGGAATTGCATCACGGTTTTGGATACGCACGACGGCATCGGCATCGTCGACGTCGGGGCCGATCCCGCCGACCGCACCGGCCGGCCCGGGCTGATCCCGCCCGCAGAGATTGATGCCCTGGTCGAGACGATCCACGCGAACAGCGGCGGCCAGAGCCGCCAGGCCACCGGAGCCGCCGCGAACAACCTCGATCTCTACCAGGTCAACTGCACCTACTATGACGCGCTCGGTCGCGACGACACCGCCTACCTGATCGCCCGCGCGATCCAGTTCTTCGCCCCGGGCGTGCCGCAGGTCTACTACACCGGCCTGCTGGCGGGGCCGAATGACATGGACCTGCTGGCCCGCTCAAAGGTCGGCCGGGACATCAATCGTCACTACTACACCTCCGCCGAGGTCGAGGCCGCCTTGCAGCGCCCGGTGGTGCAGGCGCTCCACCGCCTGATTCGCCACCGCAACGAGCACCCCGCCTTCGGCGGAACCTTTGCCCTCGAGTCGGGCCCCGCCCACATTCTCACCCTGACTTGGACGCACGACACCCAGCGCAGCACCCTCGACGTCGATCTCGCCCTGCGCCGCGCCACGATCACCTCCACCCGCGAGGACGGCTCCTTCATCACCCTTGAGGTGAACCCCACCGCCGGCTGAACTCGCGGCCATGTCCAACCGGGTTCTCTGCTTTGGTGAAGTCCTGTGGGACCTCCTGCCCCACGGTCGCTTCCTTGGCGGCGCTCCGCTCAATGTCGCCTACCACATCGCACGTCTCGGCGGCGCCGCCGATCTGGCCTCGGCAGTCGGTACCGATGCGCTGGGTGAAGATGCCCTCGCCGCCATCGCGCGGGCCGGTTTGCCCACCCACCTGATCCGGCGCCATCCCACGCTCCCGACGGGCATCGCCCAAGTCCAGCTCGACGCCCAAGGCCAGGCCCGCTTCGTCCTGCCTCAGCCGGTCGCCTGGGACGATCTGCCCGGACCCGTCACGGCCCAACCCGTGCCTGACGCGCTCGTCTTCGGCACGCTCGCCCTCCGGAGCCCCGCGAACCGGGCCGCGCTCACTCGCCATCTGGACGCCGTCCCCGGCGCCTGGATTGTCGGTGACCTGAATCTGCGGCCGCCCTTCGACGATCTCGAGCCCCTCGCCGAACTCCTCAGGCGGATCGATCTGGTCAAGGTCAATGCCGACGAGGCGCGTCGCCTGTGCGCCGCCCCGCCAGATACGACCGACTGGCCTGCCCTCGCGGCCGAGTTGACGCGGCGCTTCCCCCGAGCGGACGTCTGCATCACCCTCGGGGCCGACGGGGCCGGACTGCTCACCGCCGGGCACTGGCATCAGGTGGCCGCGCCGGCGATCACGGTCCGCGATACGATCGGGGCCGGCGACGCGTTCACCGCGGCGCTCGTGGCCGGACGTCTGCGGGCCGGGGGACGGCCCGACTGGGACGGCATCCTGCGCGCCGCCTGCCGCCTCGGTGGCTTTGTCGCCAGCCGGGACGGGGCCCAGCCCGACTACGCCGGATTCGACCCGGGGCTCCCGGTCACGACGTCAACTTGACCGCGGCCTTGGCCATGACCTCGGGCTTGAGCCCGAAGCCACGTTCCTCGCGGTCATAGTAGACGGCCTTTGGTTCGCGCTCGATCGCCGAGGCGACGTGATGCAGCTCCGCCCGATACTGCACCGGCGAGCGGTTGGTCGCCTTGCGGAAGACCCGCGTGAAGTAGTTCGGGTCATTGAAGCCACAGGCCGCCGCGATCTCCTTCACGCTCAGCGGCGTGTTGCGAATGGCATCGATGGCATTGGCGAGACGGATTCGGGTGATGTACTCGACGATCCGCTCACCCGTCTCGCGATGAAACTGCTTGGACAGGTGGCTGGCCGAGCAGGCGAGCTCGGCCGCAAGTCCCTCGACCCCGAGATCGGGATCATGCAGATTATTGCGGATGAGCCATTGGCAGCGGAACACCTTCTCGGATTCGCTGTAGCGGTCGGCCGCCTGCTCCTCGACCAGGGCCAGCAGGAGCGAGATCTCCGCCAGCAGCAGGCCCTTGATCGCGGTTTTGCACGCCGCGCGGTCGCGCAGATGCAGACCGCCCGCCCGGTTGAGGTACTCCACAAGGTCGGTGTAGAGATCGGTCGCAAAGAAATGGATCTCGTCCACGCTCGGCCGACCCGGCGGTGACTCGTTGGCGACGTGCACGGCGACCGTGTCATTATAGAAGCAGACCACGACGTTGGCGAAGGGCTTGCCCGCCGCGGGCCGTGCGATCTCGCCGTGCGGGACCCCTCTCGGCATCACGCAGATCTCGTCCGGACCCAGGACAAAGCGCTGGTCGGGCAGGATGAACTCCGTTTCGCCCGTGAGCTGGATGAACAGCTCCGGCTTGAAGTGATAAGCCTTCTCCGGATGCCGTTCAAACAGGTGCCGCGTGTGCGGAACGTGGATCCGCGCACGACCGGCTTCGAGCAGGGCCGCCTGCCGGCGAAACGTGTCGGCAAAGAGCTGCCGCACATCAGTCGGGGACCCGCGCCGGGAGGGCCGGAAGGAATTCATGGGGTTGCTGCCACCATACCCCGCCTTTGGCCGGACGCAGCTGAAAAATGCCTCCCCGCGTGCTGGTTTTCGAAGATTTTTCCCTGTAGATGGGATTCCGTTCCGCGCTGAACTCACGACGCTTGGCCCATCCCCGCACCCCACGTCAGCGACCCTGTTACCCCGGATGAAGCCCCGTCTGAATCTCAGCCAGATCCTGAACATGAATTTTGGATTCTTCGGAATCCAGTACTCCTTCGGACTGCAGCAGGGGAACATGAGCCCGATCTACCGCTACCTCGGGGCGGACGAGGGGAGTCTGCCCTATCTTTGGCTCGCGGGCCCGATGACGGGGCTGATCGTCCAGCCGATCGTCGGAGCCATGAGCGACCGCACCGACACGCGCTGGGGCCGCCGGACCCCGTTCTTTCTCATTGGTGCGATCATCTGCAGTTTCAGCCTCCTCTTCATGCCGTTCAGCTCGGCGCTGTGGATGGCGGCCAGTCTGCTTTGGATTCTCGATGCGGCCAACAACATCACGATGGAGCCCTACCGCGCCTTCGTGAGCGACAAGCTGGACCCCAGCCAGCACAACCTCGGCTACCTGACCCAGAGCGCCTTCACCGGACTGGGCCAGACGCTCGCCTACCTCACCCCCTCCCTGCTCGTCGTGTTCGGCATGAACAAGGATGCGGTCAATGAGCGCCACATCCCTTATGTCACCATCACCGCTTTCCTGATCGGGGCCTTCTTCTCCATCAGCTCCATTCTCTGGACTCTGCGTACGACCAAGGAGATTCCGCTCACCGACGAGGAACGCGCCCGCATCCGCGCGCAGGCCCGGGGCTGGCGGGCGACGCTGGCGGAGATCGGCTCCGCCATCCGCGACATGCCGCCCACGATGCGCAGCCTCGCGTGGGTGAAGCTGTTCCAGTGGTACGGGCTCTTCTGTTACTGGCAGTACATCGTGCTCTCGCTTTCCATGACGCTCTTCGGGACGACCGACAGCACCACGGAGGCCTTCCGCGACGCCAGCCTGCTCAACGGCAAGATCGGCGGCTTCTACAACGCGATCGCCTTTGTCGGGGCCTTCGCCCTCATGCCCTTCACCCGTCGCTTCGGCCCGCAACGCGTGCACGCCTGCTGCCTCACGCTCGCCGGCTTCGGCATGATGTCGATCCCCTCGATTCAAAGCACGCCGCTCCTCTTCGTGCCCATGATCGGCATCGGATTGGCGTGGGCGAGCATCATGGGCAATCCGTACATCATGCTCGCCGGCTGCGTGCCGCCGGAGCGCACCGGAGTCTACATGGGAATCTTCAACATGTTCATCGTCATCCCGATGATGATTCAGATCTTCACCCTGCCGCTCATTTACGACCGCTGGCTCGGCGGCAATCCCGAGAACGTTATCCGCCTCGCCGGCGGGCTGATGTTTGCCGCCGCCATCGCGGTGCTGTTCGTGCGCACGGCCAAGCCGGCCACCACGTCGTAGCCTACACCATCACCGGCTCTGCCCGGGCGGCGCCGGCGGGCGGGAGCAGGGAGGCGATCTCCGTGGCGAGACCGCGCAAATTCACGGGCTTGCTCAGATAGCGGTTCATGCCCGCATCCAAACACCGCTCGCGATCACCGCTCATGGCCAGCGCGGTCAGCGCGATGATGGGCACCTGCGCCGTCTGCGGGTCGGCCCGGATCCGGCGCGTCGCCTCAATGCCATCCATCTCCGGCATCTGAATGTCCATCAGCACCAGGTCAGGATGCCGCTCGGCGCAGAGCGCCACCGCCTCCACGCCGTTCTGCGCCAGGATCACCTCGTAGCCAAGCGCGCCCAGGTATTCCATGAACACCTGCTGGTTGAGCGTATGATCCTCCGCCAGCAGCAGACGCGCCGAGGCCGAGCCCGGCCCGCCCGCGGCCGGAGCCAGCAGCGCCGCCGGAGGCTGCCAGCGAACCGGCGCGGCGGGCCGCTGGTCAACCTCACCAATCGGCAGCTTGACGGAGAAGCGACTGCCCTGACCGGGTTCGCTCTGCACTGCCACCGTGCCGCCGTGCATCTCGGCGAGCCGCTTCACCAGCGCCAGCCCAAGACCTGTGCCCTCGTACCGGCGCGCCAGCCGGCTGTCCACCTGCACAAACGCCTGGAAAAGCTTCGGCACATCGGCGGCGGCGATGCCGATTCCGGAGTCCACCACGTCAAAGACGATCGCCGGCTCTGACGGGTGCGACGCCACCTCGATGCCGACGCTGCCGCCCTCCGGCGTGAATTTCACCGCGTTGCTCAGCAGGTTGACCAGGATCTGCTTCAGCCGGCGCTGGTCGACCCGGATGAACTCCACGTCCGTGTGCATGCCGAGGTTGACGCGGATCCGCTTGCGCACGGCGAGTTCGCGCACCACGCGCAGGCTCGACTGCGCCGCCATTTCGACGTCGACGTCCTCCAGCTCCAGCGTCAGCTTGCCGGCCTCAATCTTCGACAGATCGAGGATGTCATTGATCAGGGCCAGCAGGTGCCGGCTGCTTTCCTCGATCGAACGGATGGAGTCGCGCTGGCGCTCCGCCAGCTCCCCGTAGATGTTCTCCTGCAGCGCCTGGGTGAACCCGAGGATGCCGTTCAGCGGGGTCCGCAGCTCATGACTCATGGCGGCGAGGAATTCATCCTTCAACCGCGCGGCGCGCGACAGCTGGGCATTGGCCTCATCCGTCGTCGCCTTGGCCGCCCGCATGAGGGCCGCGGCCTCCTGGGCCTCGGTCACATCCTGCTGCACGCCGACAAAGTGGGTCAGCAGGCCATTGCCGTCGCGCACCGGCGCCACGGTGATCATGTTCCAGAACGAGGTGCCGTCCTTCCGCACATTCCTCAGGGTCACCTGGCAGCCCACCCCGCGCTTGATGGCATCGCGGAGTCGCCGACGCTCCTCGCTATCCGCCTCGGAGCGATGGGCGATGAGTCGCGCGTTGCGCCCGAGGACCTCCTCGGCCGCATAGCCGGTGATGCGCTCGAAGGCCGGGTTGACGTAAATCAGCGGCCAGTCCGCGGCGAGGGCGTCCGCAATCACGATGCCATTGGGCGCCGCAGCGATCGCGCGGTCGCGCACCTCCAGCTTGAGCTCGAGCCGCTGCAGTTCCTGCAGCCGCTCATTCAGCGTGATCATCACGCGGGACAGGCTCTCGGTGCGCTCACGCAGACTGACCTCATGGTCGGACTGGATGCGCCGGATCGCGGCCTCCGCCGAGGCCCGGTCATAGGCCCGCCCAAGGTGGGCCGCAATCAGCGGCGCCAGGGTGACCACGATCGCCATGTGCGCATTCTCCGCCGGTCCGAACATCTCGAACACGGCGCTGCCGGTGTCGGTGACGACGGGCACGGCGGTCACGACCGCCAGCCCGGCGGCCCGAGCGGCACGGATGCGCACCAAGCCCGCCAGTTCGGCCGTGGCGTCGGCATCGTAGACGGCCGCCTGGCGCGTGGCGAAAGCCCGGCCGGCGATCGGATCGCCAGGGTCGAGCGATCCGGCATGCGCCGCCTGCTGGAGCGCGCGGATCTGGCCCGGCCAATCGAGATGCCAGAGCTCCGTCGGCGTGAGCAGGGTCGTGCCACCCTGAACCTCGTACACGTGGCCAATGGGGGAACAGGTGTACTCGCAGAGCGTGGTGAGCACCTGCTGCAGCGCGATCTCCACCGACGCCGCACCCTCCACCTGCCGGGCCACGGAGCCCAGCAAATCAAAACCGGCGGCCAAGGTGGGGGAGGGGATCATGCCGCATCCCTCGTCACCGGCGGACCGGCCTCGACCGCCGGGACCTCCACCATAATGGGCTCCTTGATGCCCGAAATGACCGCAAAGTTGGCGATCGATTCGAGCACCACCGGGGAGATGACGTGACCCGAGCCGAGCAGCAGGGTCCCATCGGGTGCCAGCAGATCCTGATGCAGCCGCCAGCCGCAACGCAGCTGGCTCAGGCGGGCCTCCCGCACCTCGCTCTGGGGTGCGGCGTCCGAGGGGGTCCGGCTCACCAGCCGCTCCGCGGCCGCCAGCACCGCCGGGTCATAGCCGCCATGCCGGGACGCCAGCTCGGCCCAGGCTCCGGCCGCCGGCACGCCCTTCGCCTCAAGCTCCGTCAGGTCCATCGCCACCTTGAGCACGCGCGCGCCCACCGGGAGCGCCTCGCCCCGGACCGCGTCCGGCTGCTCACCGCCGTCGTACCGCGTGTCGTGCCAGCGCACAATCTCGGCCACCTCGGCAAACTGCGGCAGGTGCCCGAGGATGCGGTAGCCAATCTCCGGCACGCGCGCGACGAGGCTTTGCTCGGCCGGACTCAGCGCCGCCCCGGTGCTGATCCGGGCCTGCACGCTGGCAGGAACCGTCATGCAGCCGATCCGGCAGAGCAGCGCCGCGATGCCGATGGACCATGAAGCCGGAAGCCCCATCTCCTCCGCAATGGCGGTGACCCGCTCGCGAACCCGCTGACCCCGGCCGAAGGACTCCGGGTCCGAGAGCGACAGGATGTCGGTCAGGACCGTGACCATCCCGTGCGACGTCTCCTCCAGCGTTTTCCGTTCGTTCACCAGCCGGCGGTAGCGGTTGATGTGGGTGATCGAACGCAGCCGGGTGCGCAGCTCCAGGCGATTGAAGGGCTTGGTGATCAACTCGTCGGCCCCGGCGTCGATGCCCTGCAAGAGGGCGTCGCGGTCGTCGAGTGCCGTGACCAGGATGATCGGAACCTCCGCCGTGCGCGGGTCCGAGCGGAGGACCTTGCAGACATCGAAGCCGTCCATGTCCGGCATCATCACATCCAGCAACACCACGTCGGGCTGCAACCGCCGCGCGCAGGCGATGGCCTCCTCGCCGTTCGCCGCCTGCTCGACCCGGTAGCCCTCGGTCGCCAGCGTGGACTCCAGCGCCGCGCGGCCGCGCGGGTCGTCATCTACGATCAGGATGAGGGTGGATTCGGGCATGGGGAGAGAGGATGACGCCCACCCCAGCCGGCAATGGGCGCGAGGGTTGCATCGTCGCGTCCCGGCTCCGGCTCCACCTGCCCAGCCCACTTTGCAGGAAGTACCCGCCACCCCTCGGGGGACTTGCCCAGCCTGGTCCGGTGGAAAACCGGTCGGACTTTCTAAGCCAGTTCGAGTTGAGCCAAGCGGCGGTCCCCGCTCCCTTTTGCGGCTTCCCTCATGGATTCCCTTATTCTCTTCCCGTTTGCCGACTACTGGTGGTTTTACGGCCTCTTCACCCTATTCGTCATTGGCATGCTGGCCCTCGACCTGGGCGTACTTCACCGGGAAGCCCATGAGGTGAAGTTCAAGGAGGCGCTGGGTTGGAGCATTTTCTGGATCTCGCTCGCGATGATTTTCTGCGTGGGCTTCTGGCAGTACGCCCAGTGGAAACTGCCGCAGGATCCGCGTCTGCTCGCAGCGGGCATGACTGCCGCGCAAGCCGCTACGCTGGCCAATCAGTCGGCGCTCGAGTTCCTGACCGGCTTCGTGGTCGAGAAGTCGCTCTCGGTCGACAACATCTTCATCTTCGTCGTCGTCTTCTCCTACTTCGCGATCCCGCCGAAGTACCAGCACCGCGTCCTGTTTTTTGGCATCCTCGGCGCGCTCGTGTTCCGCATCATCTTCATCTCGCTGGGCGCCGCCCTGATGCAGTTCCACTGGGTCATCTGGCTGTTCGGCGGCTTCCTCATCCTCACCGGCATCAAGATCCTGTTCGCGCCGGAGAAGCCGATCGATCCGGAGAAAAACCCGGTCATCAAGCTGCTCAAGCGCCTGCTCCCGATCACGCCCCGCATCGAAGGCCAGGCCTTTTTCGTCCGCGAGAAAGGCGTCCTCTACGGCACGCCGCTGCTCGTGTGCCTGGTCTTCATTGAGGTCACGGACATCATCTTCGCGGTCGATTCGGTGCCGGCGATCTTCGCCATCACCAAGGAGCCCCTGATCGTCTTCACATCGAATGTCTTCGCGATCCTCGGCCTGCGGGCGCTGTTCTTCCTGCTCGCCGGCGTCATGCACAAGTTCCGTTTCCTCAAGTACGGCCTCGGGCTCATCCTTGTCTTCGTCGGCCTGAAGATGGTCTGGTTGAATGACGCGTTCGGCGGGAAGTTCCCCGTGGGCTGGTCGCTGGGCATCATCGGCGCTCTGCTTGCGGCCAGCATCGTGGCGTCGCTCGCCATCCCGCCGCGCGACGTCAGCCCAGCAACCACTGACGGATCGACTCGATGATCTGCGCAGCCGCCTCACCGAGCAGGACAAAGTAGGCGATGCCCGCCGCAAACACCCCGTAGGCGAGCAGGATCACGAGCCCGTCCCGCTCGAGCAATCCACCGGCGACCAGGAGCACCACCCACGCGGGAAAGGCGTTGGTGAACGGAATGGGCAGCGGCAGCAGCAGCGCGAGCGCCGCGAGGAGCATGAGCAGGGCATGCACTTGCCGCGTCCACCCGAACTCCGTCACGATCGCGAGGCGCGGGCGGAGGAATTTCTCAAGGAACCGAATCACACCCGCCGCCAGCTTGACCAGCTTATCGAAGAAGCCCGCCGGGATTTCCCGCCGCTGCAGCTTTTTTGGCAGGAACGGCCGCTGGCCCAGCGCCAGCCGCAGGGCGATCAGCCCGATCGCGAGCCCAAACGGCGTCGACAGGCCGGGCAGGGGAATCGGCGTGATGAAAGGCAGGGCGAGCAGGATCAGCAGTAGCGAGTAGGCGCGACCACCCAGCGCATGGATCACGTCGCGCAGCGTCAGGGTCTGTTCGCGCGAGCGCTCCTGCAGCATGACCAGTTCCTCCGACAGCTTGCGGGGTGGGGCGAGGTTCAGGCGGAGCCGGGCACGGCGACCGGCGGGGGATTCCGGGGCAGAGGGGTCGCTCATGTGCCCCGCTTGTTTCCGTAGAGCTCGATGTGCAGGCGGTGCGCGTAGCGATACCCGCGCGCCTTGCAGAGCTCTCCGAGCCAGGCCGCGCGCTCCCGCATGCGCACCAAGCTCGTGGCCTCGGGCATCAGCAGCACCTTGTGCCGCGGGATGTCGCGCCCGAGTTTCTCCAACATGCCCTCGAGTTCGTCCACGTCCTCCGGCCGCGCCACGACGAACTTGAACTGATAGTCGCCACGATCCACCCACGCCCGCACCGCCGCCGGCTGCCAGCGCGTGGCTTCATGCCGCCGTCGCCACTCCGGGTGGGCGAGGGGGTCGGGGGCGGAGTTAAGGAGCTTGGGCGAGAGCGAGGCCAGATCGCAGGCGATCCCGGCGGGCGGAACCGTCGCCGCCGTTTCGATCGTGAGGTGATAGCCGAGTTCCTTCAGGGCCGCCGCCAGCTCGGCGACGCCCTTGGCGATCATCGGCTCGCCTCCGGTGATGACCACATGCCGGGCGGGATGCCGGATCACCTCGGCGACCAGATCCTCCACCGTGCGCGGCGTGCCCTCGGGATTCCACGACGCATAGGGCGTGTCGCACCACGCGCAGCGCAGGTTGCAACCGCTGGTGCGGATGAACACCGACGGCACACCGGTGAGCTCGCCCTCGCCTTGGAGCGAATAGAAGACTTCGGAGATCAGCATGGTGTTCGGGGTCGGAGGATGGGACCTAGAGGACCCATGGGACGGATGGGACCAATGTTTTTGGCGATGTTGGGCATGAGTCCGATCCGTCTCATCCGTCCTCGAGGTCCTAGGCTGGTCCTTGCGGCAAGGGCGCCGTGCTCGCATACACCGTCGGGTCCGCCATCCCCGCCTTCAGAAAAGCCTCGCGACGTTCCACGCAGGTGCCGCAGGTGCCGCAGTGGGTCGCGCCGCCCTTGTAGCAGGACCAGGTGCGCGCGTAGTCGACGCCAAGGTCCCGGCCGATCCGCGCGATGCCGGCCTTGTCGGTCCAAATGAACGGCCGCACCAGCGCGATCTTGGCGTAGGTGCCCAGGGTCATCGCCTCGCCCATCGCGCGCATGAACTCCTCGCGGCAGTCGGGATAGATCGCATGGTCGCCGCCATGCGCGGCGATCACCAGCCCCTCCGCCCCGCGGCTTTCCGCGTAGCCCGTCGCAATGGAGAGCATGATCGCGTTCCGGAACGGCACCACGGTGCGCTTCATGTTCTCGTCGGCATAATGCCCATCGGGCACCGCGCCGCCGGAGGAAAGCAGGTCGGAGGCAAAGAGCTGGTCGATGAAGGGCAGCGCGATCACCTGGTGCTGAACCCGCAACGCCGCCGCCTGTTCCGCGGCAAACGGGATTTCCCGCGCATTGTGCTTCGCACCGTAGTCAAAGCTCAGGCTCCCGGCCACGGAGTGATTCTCCTGCGCCCAATGGAGCGCAGTCACGGAGTCCATCCCGCCGGAGCAAAGCACAACGACCTTCATCCCCGCAGCCTGCGGCATTCGCCGGCCACACGCAAAATCGTTCTCGTTCTCTTTATCGTTCTCGTTCTCCTGAACCCGGTTACCGTCCCTCGCCTCCGCTCGCGCCCGCCTTTTCCCCATGCTTCTGATCCACGATCCCCGTTGCGCCGACTACGGATCCTCGATGCGGCCCGAGCAACCCGCCCGCCTCACCGCCTCGGTGGAACACCTCGCCGCGCGGCGCCCCCAGTGGACCTGGCGCCTGCCGGAGGCGGCCGCGGAAGCCGCCGTGCTGCGCGCCCACACCGCCGGCCACCTCCAGCGCCTTGGCCACCCGCCCGATTTTGATGATGATACGCCCCACTTCCCGGGCATCCGCGAGCACGCCCTCCGCGCCGCCGGCGCCGCCCTGCTCGCCGCCGACTGCGCCCTGGCGGGACAGCCCGCCTTCGCCCTGATGCGGCCCCCCGGTCACCACGCGACCCAGGACGAGGCCATGGGGTTCTGTTATCTCAATTCCCTGGCCATAGCGGCCCTCGCGGCCCGGGCCCGGGGCGTCGGTCGGATCGCGGTGTGGGACTTCGATGCCCACCACGGGAATGGAACAGAGGCTATCCTCAAGGACCAGAACGACTTCCTATTCGTCTCCGTTCACCAGTCCCCGGGCTACCCCGGGACCGGCCTCGCCTCCTTCGGCCGGTGCCGAAACCACCCGATCGCACCTCGCACTCCCCGGGAGGTCCATCTGGCCGTGCTCGAGCAGTCCTGGCAGGAGGTCCTCGCGTTCAAACCGGAGCTTGTGCTCGTCTCGGCCGGATTCGACGCGTATGTCCATGATCCGATCACTGCCATGACGCTTGTCCGCGAAGACTTTGCCTCCCTTGGAACCTGGCTCCGGGCCAGCCAACTCCCTGCCGCCGCCGTGCTGGAAGGCGGGTACAGCCGGGACCTTCCCCTTCTGATCGAGGCCTTCCTGGCCGCGTGGACCGGAGAGGAGCGTGGCGCGTGATTTCGCGCTTCCTTCCCCTCCCGGTTAGACGTTTGCTCGGCATTCGCGTGAAGCCGTCTCCGCCGACCTACCAACTCATCGACCAGCCAGGCCAACTTGAGCCCTTGCTGGCGGCGATGGACCGCGTCGACGAGATCTTCCTCGATACGGAGGCGGACAACATGCACCGCTACCGCACCCGGGTCTGCCTGCTGCAATTCCTCGTGGACGGTAAGGTCTTCCTCGTCGATGCCCTCGCCCCGCTGAATTTCGATCCGCTGTGGAAACGCATGGCCACCAAGCATTTGGTGATGCATGGCAGCGACTACGACCTGCGCCTGCTCTACGACTTGTGCGAGTTCCGGCCCAAGAGCATCTTTGACACCATGCTGGCCGCCCAGCTGTTGAACCGCCAGCGGATCGGCCTCGCGGCCCTGCTGGAGGAGCATTTTGGCGTGGTGCTCTCCAAGGAATCCCAGAAGGCCAACTGGTCCAAGCGGCCGCTGACCCAGAAGCTGCTCGACTACGCCTCGCTCGATGTCTGGCACCTGCCGGACCTGCGCGACCTGCTCACCCGCCAGCTGGCGCGCCTGGATCGCCTGGACTGGCTTGACCAGCAGTGTCAGCGGCAAATCGAGTCCGCCCTCGTCGGCTTCCCCCGCGATGACGATTTGGCGTGGCGCATCGGCAAATCCGAGCGCCTTCGCGGTCGCGGGCTCGGCGTGCTGCACGCCGTCTGGCACTGGCGCGAGGAGCAGGCCCGCCGGCTGGACACCCCGCCTTTCAAGGTCTGCAACAACGACCTGCTGCTCGCGATTTCGTTCGCGGCCGAGGAGGGCGACGCGGAGGAGGCGATCCTGGCCAAGGTGAATCTTGGCCGGCGCCACGACCGGCTGATCGGCGCCCTCGCCACCGCAGTTCGCGCGGGCTTCGCCAAGGACCCGCAGACCCTCCCGCGC
>CAYZCV010000043.1:0-25049 GCA_964476965.1 uncultured Opitutus sp.
CGGCCGTGACATCCAGTAGCACAGCCCGCCCAGCACCAATGGATGAAACACCGCCAACAATTTGTAGGCATCGTAACTCGCATTGGTGCCCAAACTCGCACCACGAAATTGCAGGAAGGCGTAGCCTACGGCAATCGGCAGGACGGCACTCAGCGCGAGGAAGGCTCCGGATTCACGCTCCCTCACACCACGGAAGATCGCCACAATCAGCAGAACCGAAAAAACCACCGTGAGCACCAGGCCGAGGACGCCATCATGGCGCTCGAGATGGATGTCCCTGACCAGCCCCAGCCAGCCATCGGTCAGCAGCAGCGGGATCTTCCAGCCGAAGTCATACTGCTGAAACAGCAGGAAGCGCTCGACCAGCCCGGCCGTGCGCTCGAAGAAAACCACGACCGTTGCACCCAGCGGGATGCTGATCACACCGGCCCACGCCAAGGCCGGACGCCACCGGCGGGAACCGATGACCTGAGCGCCAACGTACGCAACGGCCGGAACGAGGCACACCACGAGAATGAAATTATAGCTACCCAGCAGAATCCAAAAAGACACCGCGAGGAGGCCGGCGACGGCCGGTGCCTGCCGCCAATCCAAGCGCTGGCGCCAAGCATCCACCGCGCACCAGGTGAGCAAGGCGATGCCGATGGCTGCGAGCGTCTGGCCCAGCGCAACATGCCACACGCTGTAGAGAGTCACCGGATTGACCCCGTACAGCAGCGCCAGCCAGCCTGCGGCGATCGGACCAAAGCCAAACAGGGATCGGCCAATCCAGAACACCAGCGGAATCGCCGCGGCGACGAGCACCGCCGCCATCACGGTGACCGTCTCGTAAATCTTCCAGCCGAAGACCGCGTTGTTCAGGGCCAGCAAGGCGGCCGGCGTGAAGTGATTCAGGCGCGTCCAGTGCTCAAAAAAATTGTCGACTGAATGCAGCTGGACCACCTCCGTCAGCCCGAGAAAGCCGGTGCGATCGCCGCGGGCAAATTCGCCGAGGACCCGCGCCCCCGCGGCATAATCCGCCGCATCTAAACTGCCAAGTGACATGGTCGTCAGCACCTTGGAAGCCGAGGAGGCCGGAATCACCATACCGACCAGAACGATCGCGGCCAAGGCATACGGCCCGGCCGCGCGTCGCAGGCCATCCCGCATCTCGATCCAGCCCCGCAGCCGGAAAGCCCAAGCCAGCAGACCGATGGGAATCAGGAGACTGGCCTGGCCGTAGGACTGGGCCCCGGGAAGGTCGGTGTGGACCGCCGCGAACCAGACAACCGCCGACTGCAGGGCGATTCCGGCCGCCGTCGCAAAAAATGCCCAGTACTTGAGCCAACGGCGGGGCGTGACCAGCAAGGCAAGCCCTGCGCCCCAAAATACAATATGCAGCAGCAGGGAAAATGCGGCTACGAGGTACAGCATCGGGGAGGGATTATCCCTATACGCGCCTGAGGTCTTCGGAAAGCCAAATTTACTCCCGGTGGAGCCTAAGGCTTGCGCGCAACCACATGCACGGAACTCCCCGCCGGCAGGGGGGAGACCCGATTGATCCACCCCTGCTCCAGGCCCATCGCGGCGCCGAACATGGTTTCGATCATCGGGGGGTAGAGGCGCACATCGCTCGTATCGGTCGGTCGGCGGAAAAGCTTTCGCTTGGCCACGATCAACGGCAGGGGAATCAGATTCCAGTAGGTGGAGCGCTCGATCTCGAAACCGGCCGCACGGACGAGGGCGGACAGCTCCGGCCGCGTGAACCGATGCCGAGTCTGACAGGAGTCGTCGTGGTAGGACCACAACCACCGGTAGGCCGCCGCATTAATGACCACGCGACCGCCCGGACGCAGGACACGGAAGAACTCTCGAATCGCCAGTCCGGGATCCTCGACCTGCACGACCACATCCAGCGCGGTCAGCGCCGCATAGGACTCATCCGCGAAGGGCAGCTCGGTAATCGAGGCCACCCGGATGTCCGCCGCCGTCCGTTCCTGCGCCAGTTGGCAGGCGAGCGGCGAGAAATCAATCCCGTCGACCGGGCGATCGGGAAACGCGCGGGCCAGCCGCTTGATGAACCCACCCGTGCCGCAACCCGCATCGAGGAACCGTCCCTCGGGCAGGGCCCGCCCGCCCAGCCTGAGTCCGTCGATGACTCGCTGATGCAGGGACTGGAAGTACCACATCTGGTCCTCGACCTCAGCCAGCTTGATGTATTCATCCGTTTGCATGGTGGGGCGTAAGCTTGCGCTGCGCCTGATGCGGCCAGATTCTCCAGTCAGCATCAAGCGTATCTCACGGCATGGACGTCATTTCGCGATTCCTTCGATCCCGCACCGCCACAGTGGTGCGCTATGCCGTGTCCATCGGACTGCTGGCTCTACTTGCGAGCCAGGTCGACGGCGACTCGCTGCTGAGGGCGGCGGGTGACGCCGGGATTCTTCCCTTTGCAGTGGCGATCACCCTCGCGGCCGCCGCGTATCCGCTGTGCGCCGTGCGGTGGTGGTCGCTGCTGCGCACCACCGAGTCGCCGCTCTCGTTTCGTCGCGCTCACGCCGTGGTTTGGATCGGCCAGTTCTACAACGCATTCTTGCCGGGAGGAATTGGCGGCGATGCGACTCGGCTCCTCTACGCGTTCCGCGAGCATCCCCAAAGACGGGCTGCGGCGACTGCCGCAACCGCGGCCGATCGGCTCATCGGCTTCGTGGTTTTGCTGCTGCTCGCGACCGCCGGACTGCTTTCCCACGCGCTCTCCGGCCGGCTGCCCTCCAACGGTGGGATTGTGGTCACGACGCTCCTCACACTGGGGCTGCTCGCTGGGCTTGGCTTCCTCGCCATTCCGTGGCTAGCCGGCCGCCTGCCTCTGGCATGGGCCCTCCCGCTCCGTCAGATCCACGGCGACCGGCGCGGGACCGCACGGGCGGCCGCCCTGAGCGCGGGCGTCTGGATACTGGACTTTCTCTCCGGATGGGTGCTCGCCCAGGCGCTGGGGCTGTCCTTGGGTCCCGTGGAGGTCGGGTCGGCCCTTGCGCTCGCCTACACGTCCACGCTCCTCCCTCTCAGCCTGGGCGGACACGGCGTGCGCGAAGGCGCCCTCGTACTCGCCCTCACATGGATTGCACCTGAGGCCGGCCTCGGCTCCGATCTCCTTGGCGCCTTTGCCCTGCTCTTCTTGGCGACCAACCTCGCGTGCAGCCTGATCGGCGGCGTGATTCTGCTGCTAAGCGACCGCCAATCCGTCAGGGACGGCCCGTACCCAAACTAGTCTTCGGCTGCAGGAGCCCGGCCTCAGCAGGCACGTCAATCCGCAAACCCGCGACCACGAGATTCCGCAGCCGATTGCGCTCCCGGCCTTGCCGGACGGAGCTCCCTTCGGGCACAAGGTCGAAGCGATTGCTCCCGGGGTGCAAAACGAGATCACTCCATTGAAAGGCGCGAGGCTGTTCGTCAACCCACTCACGTCCCACCGCGTTTCCGTTGAGCCGTAGGCGGAATGCCCTGGGCCCGATCGCGCCCACCTCCATCCGGAGCCTGATCCGCAACGGAGTTTGCAGCGGATTGAAGTACGCAAAGGAGGCCGTGCCGTGGGACCAGCGCAACCCGCGCTGGCCGGGCTCAGGGGGATTCCAGCCGAGCCCATACGTGGGTTCACGCGCGGCCGGCAAACGAAGGTCCTGCGCAGGCCGCAACTTCACCACCGCCTGCTGCCGATGAAGCCCCTCGATCACCTCGGTCCGCCCCGCCCGCCGAAAAGCATCCAGCAACGATTCTCCCCGATCCTCATAGGCTTTCCGATTGAGATAGATGCCCGCAAATCCGGCGGCCTCCAGGGCATCAATCAATCTCGCCGGCGGTAGCCCCTCGAAATCCCTCTGCCACTGGGAGCGCGAACGGTGCTTGCGGGCACCGAAGGTGAAACGGATCGAGTCCGTCGCGAGGTAAGGCCGAAAATGCTCGTACTCAAAATAGAGATTCCTGGGACGGCCCTCCGGAAACTCGATGTACGGAAGCTGAAACAGCATGGCCCCGGGCTCGAACGTCTTCTCCATGAGGGCTCCAAAGGCCCGATCCCGATCGACCGCGGCGATCGCTGCGGCCGCCCGCGGATCCGTGCGCGGGAGTTGGTCCCACAGTCCCGCGACGCCAAGGGCCAGCGCTGCACCCAAGCTTAGGGGACGCGGCCAACGTCGGCTCAGGTTGGCGAGCCGGCCAATCAGGAAGAGCAGAATCAACGCCGATAGAAAAATGCTGTAGCGATTCGTCGCGCGGAACACCTGAAGGCCAAAATAGAACGCCAGCAAATTGTTGACGCCCCCCACCACTGAAAATGCCAGGATCCAGAGCGCGGGAAGCGCTTGCCCGGGAATCGGACGACGCGCGAAAAGCCGGACCACAGCCAAGCCGAACAACCAAAACAATCCGAAGCCACCGGCCAGACCCAGGTAAGGGGAGAACGCCTCCCCTCGGAGATCAGACCAGCGCACGTAGCGGTCCCCCCACGACGCCATAAACTCGCTGCGATGTACCGCCGGCGGGAGCAGCAATTCAATCGGCTTGAGCGCGTAAAGCTCCGTTCCGCCGTAATTGCGGGTGAGCAAGGGCAAGCCGTGTTCCGGCGCCGGCAGGTAGAACGAAGGCAACAGGACCAGCGCAAGGACTCCGACGGAAACCGCTCCGCAGGCGACGCCGAGCCACAGGTTGACCCGACGGCGGGAACCGCACCATTGGGCCAGCAGGGACCAGAGCAGCAGCTGCAGGAAAAGGAAGAGGTTGTACGGGTTACTGATCGCCATCACCGCCGACAGGACCAGGCAGCCCACCCACACCGGGCTTCCCGCCCGCAGGCGGCGACTCCGCGCCACCAGCGCACAGCACAGGATCGCCGGAGGCACCGTCCACGTGAAGATCAGGCTAAGGTGGCTTAGTCCGCGAAAAACCGAGTGAAAGGCGAAACTGAAGAGCAGGGCCCCCACGAACGCCCATTCCCATCGCTGTCGAAGCCAGCGGGCGCAGGCATAAAACGAAACCGCCGCCGTGAGTTGGGCGAGAAGAACCGCCACATTGGCCGCCCCACCGACCCCGATCCAGCGAGCCAATTGGCCCAAGAGAAAGATCAGCACGCCATCCGGAGCCGGATACTCACTCCAATCCGTCCCAAACGGCGCGCCGAGCCGCGAGATCGTCTGGCGCGTGAAGGGAACGAGGTCTCCCTCGGACGCGGCTTTGATCCGCGCTAGCACTTCCATCGCGTCGCCCGAATAGTCGGTCGGGTAGCTCCAGGTTCCCGGATCCATCCGACCAAACTGCCATGCAGCCAAAAGGGTCGAGATCAGGCAAAGCGCCGCTCCACGCGCCCAAGCGCGCGAAGCAAAAAAAGGGAAAAGCAGGGACAAACGCATCAAGAGCGGGACGATCGATGCGGGGGCGATCACCACTCCGCGGATGCGACCGGAAGGGAGCAAGCGCGATTTTGCGCAAAGGCTTGGCAGGGAATGGATCAAGAGCCATAACCAACACCTTACCCGTGTCCGGAGAATCCTTCCATCGGCGCAAGCTACCTGACCTCAACCATCGTCGCGGCTTCCGCGGGCTTTTCTTCGACGAATTTGATTCGGGTTCCGCGTGGATTCGCGAATCCGCGGAGATCGTGCTGCCGGCCGCGATCTCATCCGGTACGGTGGTCGTGCACGGTCGCTACGTCCCCCACCCGCTGGCAACGGAGGCGGAAGCCGGCTGTCCCGGCCTGCTCCTGCAGGGACCGGGCGTCGAGCGCCGGGTTCAACCCTCCGAACCCGGCGCGTTCCGCATCGAATTTCCTGTCGACCGGGCAAACGCAAGAATCCAGCTCGCGCTGCTCGGCGTGGACCGCACCAACGCCCTGGCTTGGGCCGGCCGGGTCACCGGCTTGGGCGGCTGGCAACGCTACCGCCACCAGCACAAGAACCGTCAGCTCCGGATCGACCGGGTCGAGGTCAACGGCGAGATCGCCTTTGATTTTTCCAACCGCCATTCTCCGCGCAATCTGACGATCGTCCGACGGTCCTTGTCGCTCGGGATCAACGTCGCCGGCTACCTCACCGCCGATCTGGGGATCGGAGAGTCCGCCCGCTGCATGGTGCGGGCCGCCGATGCCGCGGGGCTGCCGTGCGCCCTGATCAATCTCAAGCTTCCGGTCCGGAGCCCCCAGTCCGACGAGACCTACCGCGCCCGGCTGCAGTCGGATCCCACCCACCCGGTCAACGTGGTCCATCTCGATCCGCCGGGAGCACCCGATGTTGACCACCATCACGGTTCCACCTTTCGCCAAGGGCGCTATCATGTCGGCTACTGGGCGTGGGAACTGCCGGAATTTCCTGATTCGTGGATCCCCTACTTCGACTGGTACGATGAGATCTGGTGCCCGAGCGAGTTCGTGCGGGAGGCCGTGGCGGCAAAGTCGCCGGTCCCGGTTCTGACCATGCCTCATGCGATCTCGTTTGCGCGGCCCGAGGCCGGTTCGGCCGAATTGCGCCAGCGCTTCGGCCTGCCGGAAGATCGCTTCCTCTTCCTGTTTCTCTACGACCTGAACAGCTATTCGGTTCGCAAGAATCCCCAGGCGGTGATCGCAGCCTTCCGGGCGTCAGGGCTCGCCGCCCGCGGCTGCTCGCTTGTGATCAAGGTCCATGGCGCCGCCGGCAATGAACGGGAACTCGCCGCCCTCGAGGCGGAAGTCGCCCGTTTTCCCGGCACGACGCTCATTCGCGACACGCTGAGCCGATCGGCCCTCTACGCTCTCCAGGCGGCCTGCGACTGCTTTGTTTCCCTTCACCGCAGCGAGGGCTTCGGGCTTTCCGTGGCTGAAAGCATGTACCTTGGCAAACCCGTCATCTCGACGGACTGGTCTGCGACGGCGGAGTTTCTCAACGCGTCGAATGGGGCGCCGGTCAGATCCAAGCTGGTCAAGCTCACCCAGAATGTCGGGCCCTACGCCAAAGGGCAGACCTGGGCCGAACCCGATCCGGAACATGCCGCCGAGTGGATGCAGCGCCTCCATGCAGACTCCACGCTACGCGCGCGTCTGGGCGCCGCCGCACGCGCGACCATCGAGCAGCGCTTTGCGCCGGCGGTGATTGGCGCGCGCTACCGCCGTCGCCTGGAGATCATCGCTCTGCGCTGACTAAGGCGCAGGCGGGGGCACGAACTTGATCCTCAACTCCCGGAGGTTGAAGGTGATCGGGCGCAAGTCCTCCTGGTCCGCGGTGATCGCGGGCTGGTCCGTTTCGAATTGCCAGTGCGTGATCCCGGCCGGGTAGGCATGGCGCGGGATGACGATGGCGCTGCCCTCGCCGGGCAGAATCTCCCCGTCCCAGATCAGGACATCACCCTCCAGCAATCGCACCCGGCGCCGGTCGGCCACCCGCAGGGTGAACTGGACGTCAGCGTAGATCGTCTGGTCCCTCGGATTCTCAAACACGATGCCCGCATCGCCCGGACTCCAGCGCCAATACTCGAGCCGCGAGCGCTCCGCCTGGTACCAGCGTTGGTCGAAGGAAATCGAAAAGCTCCGCTTGGAAGCGGGGTCCAGCGCGAGTTCCTTGGGTCCCTCGATCCGGTAGCTCTCCCGGCCCGCCGGGCCCAGCACGTCGGAAACGGCAAACACGGTCAAATTGCCCAGCAAGAGCGGCAGCAGCCACGCCCGCGTCCGCGGCACCAGCACATTGAACGCGAGCGTCATCGGCAGCAGCACGCGCGACGCGGCGTAGGGATAGCCTTCCCAGACCGCGCCGCCGAGGAAGACGAGCAAGACGGAGTAGGCCGCACCGACTCGCCACCACGGATCCGTCCAGCGCGGACGCAGGACGAAGTAGAGCAACTGGACCGTCAGCGACAGGATCATCACCAGGCTCCAGAGGCCGATTGAGCTGTAGCCCTCGCTGATGAGCTGGCCCACGGTCTCGAACCACTTCACAAAGAATCCCTCCAACGGGGGGGCGAAATTGCGCGCGCCCGCACCTCCGCCGCTACCGAGCGCGGCGGTGAGATAGATCATCCATACCGCCAGCGGCGCCACCACCAGCGCCCCCTGAAGAATCATGCTCAACCAGCGTCGGGAGCCGCGCGCGGTCGGGTCCGCCAGCGCTGCGGCGCCCAGAATATTGGTCTCCTTGCCGAGACCAGCCATCGCCAGGACCCCGGCCGCACCCCACGCCTGGCGCCGCTCCAGCATCAGCATCGCGATCGCGATGAGCAGCAGGCTCGGCCCATCCACCAAGCCGCCCCGAATGCTGAAGCACAGCCCGAAGGACAGAAGCACCCCCGACCATCGGATGAAATTTTGCAGCGAGGTGGGCGGGAACCAGCGCAGCATGATGAGGGCGAGCAGCACCCACGCCACGATGTTCTGGAGCGAGAAGATGTGCAGGGCGACCACCGGATCGCCCCCCGCCAGCCCGTAGGCGACCCACGAGAGCAGGATCCGTCTCGCTCGGTAAGGGAGATTGTCCACCGCCCGGGCCAGCTCCGGATCCTCAAGATTGGGCCGCATGGCGATCTGCGCGTAGTGCTGCGCATCATAGCCGTACGAATTCTCCATCTCGTAGTAGTCGATCGCGCGCAGTTCCGGCAGGTAGAATGCACTGCGCTGGTCGCCGAACATCAGGACATAGGTGAAGCCCTTGCCCGGTACGTGAAACTGGGAAAACACCCACAGAAAACTCGCCACCACCACAAAATAGGCCGCGCTCACCAGCGAGACCTTCATGCGTTGGGAAAGGAGAGGGTTGGTGACCACGCAAAGGCGTTGAAATGATCCCTCCTCCGCGGACGAAGCAAGGCAGGAATTGCCGGGCCCTGGCGGCCGAATTCCCCCCGGACGGGCTTGCCTGAACGCCACGCAACGTTGTTCTCACCCTGAACCCGTGATCCTGCTCGACCTGACCCACACCAGCCATACCCGCGCCCGCACCGGCGTGCAGAAGGTGTGCCGGTCCTTGCACACCGCTCTCGCGGCCCAAACCGGTGTCACCGCCCTCTGCCATGATCCGTTCCGCGCCTCATGGCGCACGCTCGAATCCAGCGAGCTGCAATTGCTTTCGGTCACGGCCCCGGGCCGGGGTCGGGGCGCGCGCTGGCCGCTCGGGCTGCGCGTCCGAGGACGGCTGGCAAAGTGGCTGGGCCGGCGCCCCCCGCCCTTGCCAGTCGCCGACGGTTTGATTGTCCCCGAAATCTTCTCGCCGTCCACCGCGCAGGCGTTGCCCGCCCTGCTCCAAGCCGTGCGCGGCCCGCGCATTGCCCTCTTCCACGATGCCATCGCCCTGCGCCTGCCCGAGCTTTCGCCCGCGGGCACGGTGGCAAGATTCCCGTCCTATTTGCAGGAGCTGCTGGCTTTCGACGGGATTGCCGCCGTGTCCGAGGATTCCCGGGCGGCCCTCGTTGACTACTGGGCCTGGCTCGGAGTGAACAAGGCGCCGCCCGTTCGGGCGATCCCCCTAGGAATCGACGATCACCCGGCCCATTCCCGGGTAAACCCACCGAGGGGCGGAGACCGACCGGTGGTGCTTTCCGTCGGCACGCTCGAGGCGCGAAAAAATCACCTCGCCCTGCTCGAGGCCTGTGAATCCCTGTGGAACGAGGGCGTGGACTTCGAGCTGCACCTGATTGGCATGGCCCAGGCCCAGACCGGACGCCTCGCCGTGGAACGCGTCCGGTCGCTCCAATCCGCCGGCCGCCCCCTTCGCTACGATGGCCCCGTCTCCGATCACGCCCTCGAGCAGGCGTTCCAGCAAGCCACCTTCACCGTCTATCCGTCCCTGATGGAGGGCTTTGGCCTCCCAGTGCTGGAGAGCCTCCGCCACGGCCGCCCCTGCATCTGCTCCGGCCTCGGTGCCCTCGGCGAATCCGCCCGCGGCGGAGGCTGCCTGGCCCTTGAGGCCGTCGATGCGCGTCACCTCGCCGACGCGATCCGGCACTTGCTCAGCTCCGAGTCGGAACGCCTCGCCCTGGCGCAGGCGGCCGGCGGGCGCCAGTTCAAGACTTGGGCGAGCTATGCACAGGAAATGGTGACCTGGATGACCGACCTGCCGCGCCGCGGGTAATCAGGCTTTCCATTTGCTAACCACCCTCCGGTCGCCTAATTCTCCCCTCCTCCATGGCGCTCTCTTTTTTCTCAAAAAACAAGAAGGCATTGCTCGACCGCTGCCGCGATGACTACGCGACCAAGATGCGGCTCAAGTATGCCCCCTACTACCACGCCATCGAGGCGCAGAATGGGACCAACATCCGGCTGGATGGGCGTGATCTCATCATGCTGTCCAGCAATGACTACCTCGGACTCTCCTTCCATCCGAAGGTCATCGAGGCCGGGCGGGCGGCTCTGCTGAAGTGGGGCACCAGCACCACCGGGGCGCGTCCCTCGAACGGCTCACGATCCTACCATGTCGAGTTGGAGGACAAGCTGGCGGAGTTTCTCGGCCGCGAAGCCTGCCACGTACACGCCGCGGGCTACCTGTCCTGCCTGTCCAGCGTGGCCGCCTTTGCCCAGAAGGGTGACGTCATCCTCGCGGACAAGAACATCCACTCCTGCCTCTGGGAAGGTATCCGGCTGTCGATGGCGACGACCGAGCGTTTTTCGCACAACAACCCACTCGACCTGCGGGAAGTCGCGTCGAGCGTCGATCCCGCGGCGCCCAAGATGCTCGTCATCGAGGGCGTGTACTCCATGGAGGGCCATGTCGCCCGTCTGCCCGAGATCATCACGGTGGCCGAGGACTATGGGTGCTTCACCGTCCTCGATGACGCCCACGGCTTCGGCGTCCTCGGTCGCCAGGGCCGCGGTACGGCCGATCACTTCGGCTTGGGCGCCAAGGTCGACGTGATCTGCGGCAGCCTCTCCAAGTCGCTCGCGAGCACGGGCGGATTCGTGGCCGCATCGCGCGAGGTCATCGACTACCTCCGAACCAATTCCAAGCAGACGATCTTCAGCGCTGCGCTCAGCCCAAGCCAGGCCGCGTGCGCGATGGCCGCCTTGGAAATCATGAAGTCCGAGCCGGAACACCTCGAGCGCCTGTGGAAAAACACCAAGCGCTACACCGAGATGCTGCGGAGCCTCGGACTCGACACCTGGGGTACGGAAACCCCCGCCGTTCCCGTGGTGCTCGGCTCCAAGGAATCGGTCTATCGCTTCTGGAAGGCGCTCCTTGAAAAGGGCGTGTTCACCGTCATGTCCGTCGCCCCCGCCGTGCCCCCGGGCAAAGACCTGATTCGCACCGCGATCTCGTCCATGCACACGGACGACCAGATCGACCGCATCGGCGACGCCATGGCCTACGCCATGAAGAAGCTGTAATCACGCCGCCAGCGAGGCGCGCAGAAACGCAGCCGCCGCCGACCACGTCGGCAGGGGCCGAGCGCAGGCCTCCCTCGCCAGCGCCGCCCGCTGGTCGGGATCAAACATCACCTCGCGCAGCGCGCTTCGCCACGCGGCTGGGTCACCCACCGCAACGGCGCGACAGCCGCCGCCATCCGCGTTTTCCCGCAGGACCGGGAGATCACTGCAGACACAGGGAACACCCTGCCACAGTGACTCCAACAGGGGGAGCCCGCAGCCCTCCGCCATGGTCGGGAAGGCCAGCGCACTCACCTCAAAGAAAAGTCGCGCCACGAGCGCATCGTCCGCAGCCCCATGAAGCTTCAGTCCGGACCGGCGACGGGCCAACTGCCGGAGCTCCGCCTCGATCGGCTTTCCAAATCGGGGATTTACCCGACCGACCACATGCAGGTCGAAGTCGAGCCCGTCCGCCCAAAGCGAATCGCAAACGTCGGCCAGAAAGGCCTGATTTTTGCGGGGCTCCACAATCCCCACACACAGCAGCGCGGGCCGGGGCGGGACGCCGGGCTCCGTCCGCCGGGGCGTGGCCGCCGCGTCGGCCCCCAGCGCCAGCACCTCGACCGTCCCCTTCGGCCGGACACCCTGCCAGCGCCAGAACCCCTCGAGTTCATCGCGGCTGGCGGCCGAGACCGCGAAGACGCGGTCGAAGGAAGCCAGCATCTTCATGTATTCAGGATGCCGTGACACACTCTGCGGCCAGGTGATGCCGGGATGCCGGAGAGGAATCGCGTCATGAAAGATGGCCGCGAGGCGGCAGGGCGGCTGACGAAGGAAGGCCCAGAAACCGGGACGCTCCGCTTCACAGAAAAGTTCGGCCGTAAGGAACCAGTCGTCCGGACGCGCCGCCCGGTTCCATTCGCCCCAGGCGACGGCGGCTGCAGCCGGCCCGAATTCCTCGCGCAGGCGCACGCTCACGCGCGTGAGGCCCGAACGATGGCCCGCCTGGCCCGACTTGGTTTGATCGAACCAGATCATGGGCGGGCCGCCTCGGCGAGCAGCGCATGCAGGCGCTCCGCGTTGCGATGCGCGTCGTACTCCGCCTCGACCCAGCGGCGCGCCCCGCGCTGCAGGCGCTCCGCCAGCGAATCATCGGAGGCGAGGGACCGGAGCGCCTCGATCCACGCGTTCGGATTCTCCACGTCAGCGACCAGACCCGTTTCCCCCGCGTGCACCGCCTCACAGGTGGCGGCCACCGGTGAGGTGATGACCAGCGTGCCAGCCGTCATCGCCTCCGGAATCACGTTGGGCAGCCCGTCCCGGTCACCACTCGGTGCCACGATCCCCGTGTGCACCAGCACATCGGCCCACGCAAACTGCGACCAGACCTGGGCCTGGTCGCCGTGTCCGAGAAAAGTGACAGCCGACCCGAGCCCGAGCGAGCGGGCCAGCGCCTCGAGTTCGGCGCGCAGCGGCCCGTCTCCTACGATCCTGGCCTCGAACTCCAATCCGGCCGCCCGCGCCGCCGCGTAAATGCGGAGCTGGTGGCGCAGGCCCTTCTTCGCGACCAGCCGGGCAACCGCAAGGACACGCAGCGGGGAGCGCCCGCGGCGCAGGGCCTTCATGGCCGGGAAGGCATCGAGCCCGCGCCGGATCACATGAATACGGTCCGCCGGAAGTCCGCGGCTGATGAGGGTGTTCGCGCCCATCTGGGTCGAGGTGTGGATGAAGCGGGCCTCCACCAGTTTTTCGTAGAGCCACCAGTCACCACCATGCTCATAGAGGTCGTAGGCATGGGCCGCCGCGCTGTAGGGATGACCGTTGAACTTGTGGAGCATCCAAGCGGCGGTGGCGGGTGCCCCACCCCACGCGGCGTGAATGAGGTCGGGCGGGCTGCGGCGGAACTCGGGGTACCAGAGTCCGGCGAAGCCGGCGCCCAGCATGTTCTCCCAAAAATTGATCCACGACGGCGGCCTCCGGGTGAAGAGACCGCGCAGGATGACCCCGAACACGTCCCAGCGGGTGAGAGCCACCTTCGGGATGACCCAGATCAGCTCAAGCAGCCGCCAAAGCGAGAATCGTGTGACCTCGATTCCGCCAAAGACCCCGCCTCCGCCAAACAGGGAATAGATGCGCAAGTTCACCCCGCGCGCCTGCATCGCGATGACCTCCCGCTGCATGAACGTCTCCGTGGACTTGGGGAACGTCGTGTAGAGATAGGCGATGGTCAGCGGACGAGACGTCACGATGGACCAAGGTTGCGTGGACTGGGCGCGGCGGCCAAGCGATTAGTGGCGAGCGCTGCCGTTGGCCGGTGGAAAGGGCAGACGTCGCAGCGTCCCCTCCCCGGCCGCCTGAGCCCCCAGCCCCACGAGCTCCTCGATGAGCAGCGTGGGATCCTCCTCGTACTGCAGCTGCAGAAAGGCAGCCCGGTAGGCGTCAAATCCGTCCGCGGGCGAGAGCCAGCGCGCGAGCAGGGCCTCGAACTGCCCCGCCTGTTCAATCTTGGCCGAGCCCGCCCCGTTGGCGAAGAACTTCCAGGTTAGGCTTTCCTGGGGCATGATGCCCCCAAAGGCATTGAAGATGATCGGGCACCCGAAATGCAGGGCCTTGGCGCAGGTGGTCGTCCCGCCGCGCGTCACCACCACGTCGCTCGCCTGCATGAGCAGGTGCACATTGTCGGAGTACCCCTCCACGTAGCAGTTGAACTCGGGATGATTGGCCCGCCAGTGGATGATCTCGTTGTACGTCTCCTTGTTTCGTCCGCAGATCACGATGGCCTGGCAGCGGTCCCCGCGCGCCGCCAGCAGCGGCAGGAGAAGGAGGTGGTTGTTCGCGCCGTTTCCGCCGGTTGCCAGAAAAACGGTGAACAGGTCGGGGCGCAGACCCAGTTTCTTGGACCGGTACGCCGCTCGCTCAGCGGGTGAGAATACTTCGAGATGCGACCGGGGCTTCATCAGATGCCCGCGGACCCGCGTGCGCTCGGGCGGAATCCCCTTCTTGACCGCAAAGTCCCGCGCCGTCGGCGTGCGGGAAAAATAGACGTCCACCGTGGGCTCGATCCAGTTGATCGAATAGCCCCACCCGCCGGAAAACTCGCCGCAGTAGGTCGCGCACTTCACCTTGTCCGCTCCCAACTCGTCCCGCGCCAGCTGGAAGTACCCCCGGTTCAGGCAGTCATGCACACTGAACACCAAATGCGGGCGGTATTCCCGCAGCACCTTCAGGTAGTATCCCCGGCCGAGCGTGACGGACCGGCGATTGAGGACCGCCAGCAGCTCGACCAGGGCGTAGAACGCCGTGTGCAGGGCCGGCAGCTTGCGCTGGATCCAGTTGTAGATGTCGACGCCACTGCGATTCACGACCGAGGATTTCTCGAGCATCTGCTCGATCCGGACATCGACGTCGTGGCGATAGAGTTGAAAACACCACTCCGCAAAAGCCTCGGCCCGGGCGTCATGCCCGCCGCCGGTGCTGGAGGTCAGAACCAGGATGCGTACCTTCGCCACAGCCTCAGGAGACTCCGTAGTAGCGCGCCATCACCGCCCGCTTGAGGGACAGCGGCGCGAGCCGTGCGAGCAGCGGCGCCAGCGTGGACTGAAACCACGATCCGCTCCGCACCACCCCGCTCCGGCCACGAATGAGCGCCCGCCGAAGGTCGGCGGCCGCCCGCTCCGGCGCAGGACCGGAACGGAGGTTGGCCTCGAGCGTTTCCCACGCCCGCGCCAAACGCGGGTCACGGTGGGGATCGATGGACTGGGACTGCATGGTCTGGTTAAAGCCGGTGCGGTGATCACCGGGACGAAAGTCGAGGACGGTGACGCCCGATCCGGCGGTTTCAACCATCAAACTTTCGCTCAGCGCCGACAGGCCGGCCTTGGCGATGTTGTACCCGGACATGTAGGGCAACGGAAACTCCGTGGCCAGCGAGGCCACGTGCACGAGGGCGCCGCGCCCACGCGTCCGCATGCCCGGCAGGGCGAGATGGGAAATCCGGGCGGTGGTCGTCAACATCGCGTCGACCTGCGCCTGCCAGACCGGAAAGTCCGTCGCATCGAACCGGCCGAAGACGCCGTAGCCTGCGTTGGCGATGACCACGTCAAATCCGCCGGCCTCAGCGGCCGCCCGGGTGAACGCGGCCGCCGCCGCGTTGGCGTCCGCCAGGTCGAGGGCGACCGGTACGAAGCCGACCTGTCCGGCAAACTCACCCAACCGGTCGGTTGTTCGCGCCGTTCCCCACACCCGCACCCCCTCGGCCAGCAGCATGCGGACAAAGGCGCGCCCGAGTCCGGCAGACGCGCCGGTGACAAATGCCGTCCGGTGGGAAAATGCGGGCGAAGCCACGTTAGCGGGCGGGCCGCAGGGCCACGCACACGTTCGCGCCACCGAAGCCGCTGCTGTTGTTCAACACCACGGCCGGGCGCTCGCCCACGGTCTGCTGCAGGATGTTAAGATCGGCGACCCCCGGATCCAGATTCTGAATATGCGCCGAGCCCGGCATGAAGCCTTCGCGGATTCCCAGCGCACAAAAACCGGTCTCCATCGCCCCGGCAAGCGAGAGGCCATGGCCGGTGAGGGCCTTGGTCGAGCTCACCGCGGGCCGTGCGCTGACGGCGCCAAACAGCGAACGAATCGCCCGTGCCTCGGACAGGTCGCCGATCGGCGTCGAAGTGGCGTGCGCATTGATGTAGGCGACCGCAGCCGGATCAATCTTCGAGAACCGCAGCGCACGCTCCATCGCGTTGCGCAGGCCCGCGCCTTCCGGATGCGAGATGGCGACATTGTGCCCGTCGGAAGCCTGCCCCCAACCGGCGACCTCACAATAGGGCGTGACGCCCCGGCGCATGACTTCCTCCTCGCTCTCGAGAATCAGGACGGTCGATCCACCCGTGCCAACAAAGCCGTCGCGCCCGACATCGAACGGACGCGAGGCGGTCTGCGGATCCGGATTCAGGGAAAGCGCCCGCATCGAGGCAAACGGGAGGATGGTGTCGACATTGCCGTCCTCCGCCCCGACGACGAACATGCGCTGCTGACGGCCTAGGCTGATCTCGTCGAAGGCGTAACCCAGGGCGTGGGCGGACGACGCACATGCCGATGCGAAGCCGGTCGAGGCGCCGCGAATGCGAAACTGCGCGACGAGGTTAAACTGCACCGTGCCCGCAATCGAGGCAACAATGCCCAGCGGGGAACAACGCATGACGCCGAGGTCATGCATCCGATGGACAAAGTAACTGAGCAGGTACGGCGATCCCGCCGAGGCGGCGAAGAGGCCGGTCTCATCGTTCGAGACATCGCCCTCGGCGAGCCCCGCGTCGGCGATCGCCTGCTGCATCGCGCAAAATGCGTACAGGCCATGCGGCCCCATGCTCCGCAGATGCTCGCGCTTGACCCGGTAGCGCTCCGGATAGGTCCAGTCCTCCGGGTCCACGGAATCGGTGAAGAAGCCTCGGACCGGAGCCGCGACCTTGACCGGAACCTCGGGCTTCTGAAACGGGGGATACGCTTCAATCCCGTGTCGCAGGGTCCGCAAACTTTCCACCACCGTGGAGCCATCGTTGCCGATGCTCGTGATGAAACCGAGTCCGGTAATAAAGACTTTGGACATGGGGGCCGGCCGAATAGTCCGGGCCGGAGAAAACCCCGGCCATCCTAGATGGCGTTGACGAGATATGGAGCGCCAATGGCTCCGTCGTCAACGCCGGCCATTCACGCGTTGAAGGCAGCCGCGAGCGGCGGCGAGCTCACCGGTCGCTCCTTGCCGTTGGCCTTGGGCGCAACCGGGCTGGCAGAAGGCTGGGAGGCGGACTCAACGTAAGCGAACGTCAGCGTGATTTCCTCGGCCATGGCGGCCTTCTCATTGCCGACGCGGATTGAACCCTCGAAGGTGGCAAGCGGCATCTTGGTGCGCTTGGGCTTGACGGTCAGCGCCAGCACATCACCCGGCTTGCACATCCGGTGGCAGCGCACGCCCTCGCAGGAGGTGAAGAAGATCTTGGAAGGATCGATCGCCTTGCCCTCGTCGCCCGAGGTGCTCTCGATCAGGAAAAGAACGGCAAGCTGCCCGAGGGCCTCGAGCATCATCGAGGCGGGCATCACGGGGTTATCCTTGAAATGGCCCTGGAGGAAAAATTCCTGGCCGGAAATCTTGTACTTGCCCTGGGCGCCCGTGCTGTTGATCGCCGCCTCGTTCAGGAAAAGGAAGGGCGGCTGGATCGGCATGACCGAAATGATCTGCTCAATCGGAAGGAACTGGGTCGGGCGCGGCGGCGGCAGACCGCGCACGCGGCAATCGACGAACGTCTTCACATCCCCTACCGAGCGGAGATTTCGCAGCTCATCGTTGTTGATTTGCATCTGGAGCACATCCTC
Source organism: uncultured Opitutus sp. (assembly GCA_964476965.1). Lineage (GTDB taxonomy): Bacteria > Verrucomicrobiota > Verrucomicrobiia > Opitutales > Opitutaceae > CAMAXB01. Next base: position 17,657 of record CAYZCV010000043.1, read on the forward strand.
CACCATGATGACAATCTCCATCATGGTGAGCGAATCGATGCCCAGATCTTCCACCAAACGCAGCTCGTCATCCGCTTCCTTCAGCTTGGCGCGCAGGTCCGGCTCCACAAAGCGCTCGATCACCCCGATGATGATCGCGGGCAAATGGCTCGCCTCGTGCGTCCTACGATACGCCAGCGCTGCCTCAATCGTGGCAGGAGAGCAGCGTTTCAGCGAGTCACGCAGCGTGGATTCTTCCTCGGGCGTGAAGGGTTTTGCGGTGGCCTGGAACGGGGCTCGAGACCCTTGGCCATTGATGACTGCATCTGCCATGATGTAAGTAGTAAGTTGCGGGCAAATTGGATGTAAACGCAATTCTTAGGGTCATCCTAAGCCCGCCGCGTGCCACAACCGGATTGCAAATGAGACTTGATCTGAACGAACCGGAAGTCAGCGGAAGCGGCCGGGACGATGTCTACCCCGACTAGACGCGCAATCGGAGCGCCGGTTCCGCCGGGACCACATTCCTTCTGGATCAACCGTGCCGGTTCGTCACCCGCAAGCGGCAGGCCGGCCCGATTTGCCGCCACCCGCGGCCAGTCGCCCGAACTTCACCGGGCTTGCGTCCCGCCGGGCCGGGCCTAGTGAAAGCTCCACCGTAATGAGCCAGTCCACCTGGAATTCCGTCTTTCTCATCACGCACGAATTTTACCCCAAACGCGGAGGCATCGCCACGTTTACGGAGGAGATTGCCCGCGCCTCGGCCGGGCTGGGCTATGACGTCGAGGTCTGGGCCCAGGCCACCACCGGACAGGCGGAAAAGCCGTGGCCGTTCCGGATGCATCGCATGCCGATCAAGGGGACGCATGACATCAGCTGTCAGTTTCGGCTGGGACTCCAACTGATCGCCGCCCGCCGGAAACTGCGCTACGCCACGGTCTACCTGCCCGAGCCGGGCCCCATGCTGGCGATGATGCTGCTGCAGCACTTCTCGACCTTCCGCCCCAAGCGGCTCGTGCTCACGTTTCACGGCTCCGAAATCCTGAAATTTCACCGCAATCCCTTCATTCGCCCCCTCGCGCGCCGGCTGATCCAAAATGCCACGCGCATCAGCGTCCTGAGCAACTACACTCAACAGCTGCTGTGGACCCATTTTCCCGAGGCGATCGACAAGACGTTTCTGACGCCCGGCGCGCTCCGTTCTGACTTCGCCGTCGTCAACTCGACGCCGGAAAAGCGCGATGGCCGCATCATCGTTCTCACCGTGGGCCGTCTGCATCCCCGCAAGGGTCAGCTGATCGCCCTGCAGGCGCTCCAATCCCTCGCTCCGCGCTTTCGCCAGCAAATCGAGTACTGGATTGTGGGATCCGGCAACAAGCCGCACTACGAGCAGAGCCTCCGCGCCACCGCCGCCGACTGCGACTTCCCGGTTCGCTTCCTGGGAGACCTCCCGGACCGCGAGCTCAACCAAGTGTATGAGCGCGCGGATCTCTTTGCGATGACGAGCATCGACTACGGCCATAGCGTCGAGGGCTTCGGCCTCGTCTACCTCGAGGCCTCCGCCCACGGCCTGCCCATCGTGGGGCACGCCGTCGGCGGCGTTTCCGAGGCCGTCGTCGACCATGTCACCGGCCTGCTGGTCCCCCCACACCACCCCGCCCAGCTCACCGCCGCCTTTGAGAAGCTGATCAGCGACCGTGAGCTGCGGCAGCGCCTTGGTACCGCCGGACGCGACTGGGCCCGCAAGCACAACTGGTCTCACTCCGCCCGCCTGCTGTTCAGCCCCGCCGGGGCCGACGACTCGGGCGATTGACGCGGGCCAACCGGCCCCCGCAAGCTTCCGCATGATCCAATCCCGCTCCGAGGTCGCCGTTCGCTACGCGGAAACCGACATGATGGGCGTGGTCTACCATGGAAGTTACCTGCCCTGGTTCGAGGTCGGACGCACCACCCTCCTCCGCGAGCAAGGCCTACCCTACCGCGAGCTCGAAGCCAGTGGTTTCCGCCTGCCCGTCCTCGAAGTCGCGGTGCGCTATCTTCGGCCCGCGCGCTACGACGACGTGGTCACCATCGTGACCACCCTGCGCGAGCGCCCCCTGCTCCGCATCCGCCTGGAGTACGAGGTGCTGTTGGGAACCGACGTACTCGCCACCGGCTCGACCCTCCACGCCTTCATTGACTCGACCGGCAAACCGGTCCGCCCGCCTGCCCGCTTCGTCGAGGCCATGGACCGCGCATTCTCCGGTCGCTAGTCGGTCGCATATTCCGCCAGCACCAAGGGATCGCTCTCGGCCGCGCGCAAGTCGGCCAACGCCGGCCCTGCCCCGAGCACCGTGGCCGCCCAGACGGCATGCGCCCTCACCACCGGCGACGCATGGCCCGCCAGGCGGACGACGGCATCCGCACACTCCACCGCCCGGGCGTTGGCCGCGACGATGCACGCATTGCGCAACAGCCCGGCCAGCTTGAGCCGCTTGACCGCCGTCCGCCGGAATACCTCGGCAAAACGCTCCGGCGTGAGTTCGAGGATCTCGCGCAGGGTCAGCGCGGCGAGCTCCGTGCGGGAATGCAGCAGCACCCTGCGCCCTTCCTGCGCAAAACGATTCCACGGACACACCTCAAGGCAGGTGTCACAGCCATAGATCCGCAGCCCGATCCCCGCGCGCAGCTCGCGCGGGATGATCCCGCGGTTTTCAATCGTCTGGTACGAAACGCAACGGCGCGCATCAAGGACGCCCGGTGCGGTGAACGCCTGGGTCGGACAGGCGTCGAGGCAGCGCGTGCACTTTCCGCAGAGCAACCCCACCCCGGAACCCGGCTCCGGCGCGCGCGGGCGGATTGGCGGGTCCGGCGGCAGTTCGACCCGGGTCAGGATGGAGGCGAGGAAGAGCCAATTCCCATGCCGGCGGGAAATCAGCATTGTGTTCTTGCCGGTGAAGCCAAGGCCCGCCTCGGCCGCCCAGCTGCGCTCCAGCACGGGGCCGGTGTCGACATAGAAACGATAGTCGTCACCAGAAACCCCATACATCGACTGCAGCACGGCGCCGGCGGCGATCAGCGCGGGCTTGATCGTGTCGTGGTAATCCTCGTGCAGCGCATAGCGCGCCCACCGCGGTCCGCCCGTCCGGCCGGGGGCCGCGGCCGTCCAGTAGTTGACCCCCAAAAGGATGAGCGAGCGCGCGCCCGGCAAGACCAACTGCGGGTCGCGGCGCTTGGCCGCGGACCGCTCCATCCAGGCCATGTCGGCCTGGTGGCCAGCCGCCAGCCAAGCCTCGAGTCCCTCCGCCCCGGGCGCCGGACCCGCAACGTGGGCGAACCGGACCTCGTCGAAGCCCAGTTCCTCCAGCGCGCGGCGGAGGCGCGCGGGGTCAGCGACCGGCGCGGCCATGGGCCCGCCTCCATTCATCCGCCTCGCGCCGGTAGGAGCGCAGCAGATGGGCGATGATGTCACTCGTCGGCCGCGAGTCGGTGAGAATCACCGTGCCCGCCCGCTTGTAGATGGGCTCGCGGACGGCGTAGAGTTCACGGATGCGCACGAGGGGATCGACTTCGCCATTCAGCAGCGGCCGCGTCCGATTTCCCTGGGTCCGCTTGAGAATCGTGTCGATGGAGGCGTGCAGGCAGACCACGACGCCCCGTTTCTGCATCTCCTCCAGCAGGCCGGGTTGGATCACCAGGCCGCCGCCACAGGCGATCACGCAGCCGGCGGCGGGGTGACCCTGCTGGATGAAATCACGCTCCAGTGCGCGGAACGCCGGCTCACCCTCCTGGGCAAAGATCTCCGCCACGGTCTTGCCGCGAATCCGCTCAATCTCGTGATCGCTGTCGAGCAGCTGGAAACCCAGCCGCTGCGCCACGGCGCGCCCGATCGTGGTCTTGCCCGTGCCCATGAAGCCCACGAGGTAGAGATTCACGTCGTTGGTCGGCGGCGTCATGCGTTCAGCCGTCGACCTAACGCACGCGCCTCCGCAATGCCAAACACAAAGCACCGGGGGCGGCCCGCAGAAAACCTTAGCCTCGCACCGCTTTTGCTGCTCTCATCCCCGGATGCCAAGGAGCGCGCCCAATCCCCACTTCGCGAGCGACAACACCTCGGGAATCTGTCCCGAAGCCTGGGCCGCGCTCAACGCGGCCAACGCCGGCCGCGTACCATCCTACGGCACGGACGCGTGGACCCAGCGGGCCTGCGATCTCCTGCGCGCGCTGTTTGAGAAGCCGGACGCCGAGGTGTTCTTCGTGTTCAACGGGACGGCCGCCAACTCGCTCGCCCTCGCCTCGCTCTGCCAGAGTTACCACAGCGTGGTTTGCCACGAGGCCGCCCACATCGAGACCGACGAGTGCGGGGCCCCGGAATTCTTTTCCAACGGCACCAAGATTCTCACGACCAGCGGCCCCCACGGCAAGCTCACGCCGGAGGCGGTGGAACGCGTGGTGCTCAAGCGCAGCGACATCCACTACCCCAAGCCACGGGTGCTCTCCCTGACGCAATCCACCGAGTGGGGCACGGTCTACACGCGGGATGAGATCGCCGCGCTCACGGCCACCGCGCGCCGCCATCAGCTGCAGGTGCACATGGACGGAGCGCGCTTCGCCAACGCTGCGGCCCGCCTGCGCGACCGCGATGGCGTGAGTCCGGCCGATTTCACCTGGCGCGCCGGTGTCGACGTGCTGTGCTTCGGCGGCACCAAGAACGGCATGAACACGACCGAGGCCGTCGTGTTCTTCAATCCGGCGCTCGCGCGCGAGTTTGACTATCGCTGCAAGCAAGCCGGCCAGCTGGCCTCCAAGATGCGGTTTCTCAGCGCCCAATGGGTCGGCCTGCTTGAGGACGGTGCCTGGCTGCGCCACGCGGCCCATGCCAATCGCATGACCGAGCGCCTCGTCCATGCCCTCCGTCCCCTGCCCGGCGTCAGCCTCATCGTGGAGCCCGAGGTCAACGCCGTCTTCGCCAACCTGCCCGTCCCGGCGGCCGCCGCGCTGCGCAAGGCAGGCTGGGCCTTCTACACCTTCATCGGGGCCGAGGGCTGCCGCCTCATGTGTTCCTGGGATACCCGTGAAGAGGACATCGATTCTTTTGTCGCAGACCTGAAATCCGCGCTGGACGGCAAGCTTTAGGCTATACCGGATGTCTCCCCTCCCTTGCCGATGAAACTCCGCGTCTCCCACGTCACCCGCTACCAGTACGATCGCGAGGTCGGCTTCTCCCCGCATATTCTCTACGTGCGTCCGCGCGAGTCCGCGCTGCACCGGCTGCGCAGTTTCAGTCTCAACCTCTCGCCCTCCGCCAAAATCTTTTCGACCCGCGATCCCCACGACAACGCCCTGACCTGGGCGCATTTCTGGGACCGGGCCGATGCGCTGAATCTCCGCACGGAGTTCGAAATCGAGACCCTCGACGACAATCCCTTCGATTTCATCCTGAAGCTGTACGCGATCCGTTTCCCTTTCGCCTACGAGCCGGTCTTCGATTTTGCCCTCACGCCCTACCTGGCGCCTCCGTTCGACGAGACCCAGCGCCGGCTCCGCGCATGGCTCGATGCTCACTTTGTGGATCGGCCGGCGGACACGGTCACCTACCTGAGCCAGCTCAACTCCCTCCTCTTCAGCAAACTCAGCTACGAACGCCGTGAAACGGGCGGGATCCAGCCGTCCGTGGTCACGCTTGAGCGCGGTTCCGGCGCCTGCCGCGACATCGCGGTGCTCTTGGTCGAGCTCTGCCGCACGCTGGGGCTCGCGGCCCGTTTCGTCAGCGGGTACCTCTACGCTCCGCCCGATGACAATCACCGCACGGCGGGCGCGATGCACGCTTGGGCCGAGGTCTATCTCCCGGGCGCCGGCTGGCGGGGACTCGATCCCACGCACGGCCTCTGGTGCAATGACGCCTTCATCCCCGTGGCCCACGCGGCCCAGGCGGAAAGCGTGAATCCCATTCAAGGTTCGTACTACCACGCCACCGCCGTGGCCTCCACCCTCCACACCGACGTCCGAGTGGAGAAGCTCGATTAATCATGTCCGCGCCCTACGCCCCCGAGAGCTGGAAAAAAATCTCCGCCTGTGGCGATGCCACCGAGGCGCTGCTGGCCCGCAGTGGCGTGCTGCTGACCATGGGCGGCGAGCCCACCTTCATCCCGCTCGAGCCCAGCGGCGCCGAGTGGAGTGTCGCCGCGCTGGGTCCGACCAAGCTGGATCTCGCCCGGCGCTTCGCCCGGCAACTCATCCGGGATTCCCACCCGGGTGCGGTCGTCCTCGAGACCGCGGGCAAGCACTACCCTGGCGAACCCCTGCCCCGCTGGGCGCTCCTCGTCCAGTGGCGCGCGGATGGCGTTCCGCTGTGGCAGGAGCCAACCCGGCTCAAGGCCGGCCTTGAGCCCGGCCAGCACACGACCGCCCAGGCGGCCGCTGTCGTCCGGGCCCTCGCCGGTTCGCTCGGTCTCGACCTCCGCCTCGCCTTGCCGCTGGCCGAGGCGGCCAAGCCGACGGAGACGTCGGGCTGGGTGCTGCCCCTCGATCACGACGGCACGGCCTGGCTCTCCGACGATTGGCGACCGGCCCTCGGGGCTGCCGCCGCCGTCCTCCTTTCGGGCGACAGTCTGGCCGGGCTTCGCCTGCCCCTTGATCGCCTCGGGGAGAAGAATCTTCGGCGGGCGCTCACCGTGGAAATCCGCGAGGGCAGCGTCACCGTGTTCATCCCCCCGCTGACGCTCACCGCCTACCTCGACCTCGTGCCGCGCATTGAGGCCGTCCTGGCCAGCCTCGAACTCACCGACTGCGTTCTGGGCGGCTATGCGCCCCCGACCGACGCGGCGCTGCCCACCATCGGCTTCGCCTCGGACCCGGGCGTGATCGAGGTCAATCTGGCGGTCTGCGCAACCTGGCGTGACTACGACCGGCAGGTCGCCGAACTCTACGCCGCCGCGGCCAAAACCGGCTTGTGCGCGCGGAAACTTCACTTCAATGGCCGGGAGACGGGCACCGGCGGAGGCGCGCACCTCGTCTTCGGGGGTCCCGTGGGCCTGACGTCGCCGTTCTTTGCCTTTCCCGCCCTGCTGCCCTCGGTCATCCGCTACTTCCAGCATCACCCCGGGCTGAGCTACGCCTTCAGCGGCGCCTACCTCGGACCGAGTTCGCAGGCTCCCCGGATCGACGAGTCGACCTTTGAGGCCCTCTACGAACTGGAGATTGCCTGCGCGGGCGCCGAGCAGATCGGATCGCCGCAGAATCTGCCGCTATTCGATCTCCTGTTCCGCGACCTGCTCATGGACCGGTCCGGCAATACGCACCGCGCCGAGATCAGCGTCGACAAGCTCTGGAATCCCTTTGCCGGCAACGGCCGCCTTGGGTTGGTCGAGTTTCGCGCGTTCGAGACCCACCCCGCTCCGGCGGCGATGAGCGCCACCGCCCTGTTTATCCGTGC
>CAYZCV010000044.1:0-6236 GCA_964476965.1 uncultured Opitutus sp.
CGGTTGAAGCAAGACCCCACCCGCCCCCGCTTCAAAGCATTTTCGTCCCCCGGAAGCGCGCCCCAACGTCCGCCACTGCCCGCTTGCGGCGAACCAAGGCGCCCGTTAGCGGTCAATCCATCGATGAAAACCGCCTTTATCTTCTTCCTCCTCGGCGCCATCGCGGGCGGCGTCAGCCTGTACCTCTACAAGGACAGCCCGCCGGTTGCCACCGCTGGCGCCGACCGGCCGGCCAAAACCTCCCTGGCCGACAAGGCGCGGGAGACCGCCGCCGATGCGCGCGATTCGCTCACGCGCAAGCTGGAGGACTGGGATCTCGATACCGACGCGATCAAGCGCGACCTCGCCCGCGGAGGGGAGATCGTCCGCTCAAAGGCCAAGGTTGCCGGCGAGAAAATCACCGACGCCCGTATCATCGCCGTGATCAAGGCCAAGTACGTCGTCGAGCGCGACCTCTCCGCCATGGACATCCGCGTCGAGTGCCGCGATGGCGAGGTCACCCTCGCCGGCACAGTCACCAACGCCGAGAACCTCGGCCGCGCCGTCGCCCTCGCTCTCGACACGGACGGGGTCCACAACGTGATCTCCAAGGTCACGCTGGCGACGAAGTAGGTGGAGTGTCTCCTGTAGCTGGCCTCGCTGAGGCCGGCGCTGAAGGGGGCGGCCGATACGTATCCGAGATTCTCGCTTCGCGAAATCTAGGCAACCCACCTGCAGACCTCGGAGCCGGCCTCAGCGAGGCCAGCTACATTGGCACCACGCCATGGCCGGCCGTGATGTGCGCGACCGAGATCCGGCCGCCGTCGAGCGCGTAGCCGCCAGCAAACGGGTTCGTCGCCAGAAACAGGGGCGTGTCGAGGTCCGCATAGGTGAACCCGCCCTGGCCGCAGGCAAAGCAGGCGGAGACCGTCATCGCCAGGATCGACTCCACGTTGCCCCCAATCATCAGGCCGAGTCCGCCTTCGCGCGCGGCTGCGACCAGATCGAGCGCCTCGGCCACGCCGGCCTTCATCAGCTTGATGTTCACGATCTGCGCCGCGCGCTCACGCGCGATCTTCCGGACGTCGTCGGCCGTGCAGGCAGCTTCATCGGCCGCCACCGGCCAGCCGGACTCGTTGCCCAACGCGCGCATCCCGGCAAGGTCGTCCTTCGCCAGCCACTGCTCCAGCACGGCCGGGACAATGCCCCGCGTTTTGAGGCCGCGAACCAGTTCGCTCGCGTCGGCCCGCGAGAGCCCCGCGTTGCCATCAATGATCAGCGGTGACGCCGGCGCCACCTCGTGGATCGCCGCAAGCCGCGCCAGATCGAGCGCCGGGCCGCCCTTGCCCCCGACCTTCACCTTGATCAGCCGGATCCCGCGACGCCGGATATCGCGCGCCGCGTCCGCGGCCTCGGCCGCCGTGCCCGTGGTCACGGTCATGTCGGTCTCGAGTTCCGCCCCCGCGCCGCCGAAAAAAGCCGTGAGCGACCGTCCCTCGGAGCGCGCCAGCGCATCGAGCAGCGCGAGCTCAAAACCCGCCTGCGCCGATCCGCAGGCCGCGCCACCGGCCGCCCGAAAACGCGCCGCAACCTCCCGCCAGTGCCGGGCGTCCTGACCCTCCACCGCCGCCCGGCCGGCCGCGAGAACCGCCAGGGCCTGGGCCTGGGTCTCGCCATTGTAAGCTGGCAGCGGAGCGGCCTCGCCGTAGCCGGTGGTTCCATCCGCAAGCTTCACCGCGACCAACACATTGCGGGCGACATCCTGCGCTCCGCCCGAGATGCCAAAGGGGGCGTGCAGCGCGATATCCAGCGGCGTGGCGGTCAGGGCTGCGAGGCGCAGCGGGGCGGAGGGCATGACTCCCAGCAGAGCGAAGCTAACCGGCGTCGCAAGCTTAGGGGTAATACCGTACTGGCGTTAGCTTGATCCATCCCCGCCTTGTCTCCATTCTCTTGCCTGTGAAACGCCCACTTCCGGCCCACCCGGACGGTCCGCAGCCCGGACGCTATCGTCACTACAAGGAAAAGGACTATCTCGTCCTCGGCGTCGCCCGCCATTCCGAGACGGAGGAGGAGTTCGTGGTCTACCGTCCGCTGTACGACGAATTCGGCCTGTGGGTGCGTTCGCGCGAGCTCTTCATGAGCATGGTCGACACGCCCACCGGCAAGGTGCCGCGTTTCACTTACATCGGGCCGGCCTGACGTCTGCGTTGCAGCCCCACCGCCCGGTCGGCATGCGCGTTCTCGTTGCTTTCGACAAGTTCAAGGACGCCATCGGCGCCCATGACGCCTGCGCAATCACCACGCAGGCGTTGCAGGCAGGGCATCCCGACTGGGTGATCGAATCCGCTCCGCTGACAGATGGCGGCGACGGCTTTGCCCGGATCCTGGCCGAGGCGACCGCCACGCTCGCCGTCCGCACGACGGTCACGGGCCCCCGCGGGGCACCGATCGAGGCTGGCTGGGCGCCCGTCCCTCGCGCCCGCATCCCCACCGCAGCCCGCAGCCGGATTGCCGGCCAGGGCGACCTCGTGGCGGTCATCGAGATGGCGACCGCCAGCGGGCTCGCGCTCGTGCCGCCGGCCGAGCGCGATCCGTGGACCGCCACCTCGGCCGGGACGGGCGAACTCATGCGCATCGCCGCCGAGGCCGGCGCGAGCGCCCTGCTGCTTGGCGTCGGTGGCAGCGCCACGCACGATCTCGGACTCGGCGCCCTGCAGGCGCTCGGTTTTCGTTTCCTCGACCGCGATGGCCGCTCCCTCGGCGCCGCGCTCCCGGCCGACTGGTCGCGCCTGGCCCGCATCGAGGGCGGGCCTCCCGCCTCCTTTCCGCCCGTCTTCATCGCCTGCGACGTCGACAACCCCCTCCTCGGTCCGCGGGGCGCCGCCACGGTCTTTGCCCCGCAGAAAGGTCTGAAGCCAGAGGACCGCGATCGCCTGGAAGCGCTCAGCGCCGCGGTGGCGGCCCAACTCTGTGCGCACGTTGGCCGCGACCCGGGCCTCATGACGGCTCCCGGGTCGGGTGCGGCTGGCGGGATTTCCTTCGGCCTCATGGCGGGGGTCGGGGCCAAGTTGCTGCCGGGATTTGATCTGGTTTCCGATTGGCTCGACCTCGACCGGCGCATCCACGCCTGCGACCTCGTGATCACCGGCGAGGGCCGCTTCGACGCCAGCTCCCTTGGCGGCAAGGGCCCCGGCGCGATCGCCGCCCGGGCGATCGCCGCCGGCAAGACGGTCCATGTCTTTGCCGGCCAAGTCGAAGCCCAGGCGACCCCCGGCCTCCACCTGCACCCGATCACCGCGCCCGGCATCCCGCTGGCCCAGGCGCTGCGCGAGACCCGCGAGCGGCTCGGCGCCAGCGTTCGCGCCGCGTTCTGACCGGGCCCCACCGGGTTCTCGTCAGGAAACCACCGTTCCGGCTCGACGGATGTTCGCGCGATCACAAAGTAACCACGCCATGGCCGGCCGCCCCCGCTCGCATCGCTTCCTGTCGATTCTCTCCCTGCTCGGGCTGACGCTCGGCGGCTTCCTCGGCTGCGCCGCCACGAGTTCCCAACAGGCCCCCACCCGACCGGCCGCGCAAGCGCCCACCAAGGCTCCCGTCGCGGTCAAGGCACCGTCGGTCACCGTGCCGGCGCTGCAATCCACGCGGCCCGCCGCCGTGTTCCCCGTGATGCTCGGCATCGACACGCTCGAGGCCGACGGCTTCGCCGCCGTGAAGGGCAAGCGCATCGGCCTGCTCACCCATCCGGCAGGTGTGAATCGCCGCGGTGTGACCACGATCGATGTCCTCCGCCGCGCACCCGGCGTGCAGCTGGTGGCCCTCTACGGACCCGAGCATGGCATCTACGGCGACGAAAAGGCCGAGGTGAAAATCCCGGACCGCAAGGACCCGCGCACCGGCCTGCCCGTCTACTCGCTCTACGGCACGCATCGCAAGCCGACGCCCGCCATGCTCAAGGGCCTCGATGCCCTGGTGATCGACCTGCAGGACATCGGCACGCGCAGTTACACCTATGTCAGCGCGATGCTCTACGCGATGGGCGCCTGTTTTGAGAACAACGTCGAGGTCATCGTGCTCGACCGCCCCAATCCTCTCGGCGGACTCAAGGTCGACGGCCCGCCGCTGGATGCGCAGTGGAAGAGCTATGTCGGCGCATTCCGCGTGCCGTACGTGCATGGGCTGACCATCGGTGAACTCGCGCGCATGGCCAAGGACGCGCCGGGCGTGATGCAGGTGCCCAACGCGCTGAACATTTCCGAGAAGCACCGCCTCGCCGGCAAGCTCACGGTCATCCCGATGCGCGGCTGGCGCCGCAGCATGCGCTGGCCGGAAACGGGGCTCACCTTTGTGCCCACGTCCCCCTACGTGCAGGATTTCGCCGCCTGCGTCGGCTACGCCATGGTCGGTCTCGGCACCTACTTCGATCCCAACCAGAAGTTCGACCTCGGCTTCCGCCATGGGGTCGGCGCGCAATACGCGTTCCGCGGCCTGTCGCACACGTCGGTCCGCAGCGAAGTGCTCGAGAAGGAACTGAAGGCACTGGATCTGCCCGGGCTCGGTTTCCGCCGCATCAGCGTCCCCGGGGCCGATGGTCGCAACGCCACCGGCGTCTACGTCGAGGTCACCGACTGGGATGACTGGCGTCCGACTGAGCTCTCGTTCCACCTGATGGCGCTCGCCCCGAAATTCAAGCCCGCCAACCCCGTCGCCGCGCTGACCGACACGCAGGCCGGCGGGTTCCTCCGGCACATGGGCTCGGAGGATTTCTACCGCGCCCTCAAGCGCGATGGCGCCCGGATCAATCTGCAGGCCTACCTCGCCGACTGGCGCCAGAAGGCGGCCGTCTACCAGCAGCAAAGCCGGCGCTACTGGTTGTATAATTAAGGCGGGAGGTAGGCGCTCGACAGCGCTTCGGCGCTATTGTTAAGTAATCGCATGTCGAGGCTTCGCCTCAGGCTGGACCGCGCGTCCGCCCCCCGCGTTACGCTTCGCATTCTTGCCGCAGGCGCCGCGTTGATCGTCAGCGCACACCGGACCTCGGCTCTGACGACGCTGACGTGGTCGTCCGGCAGCCTTTTGACCGTGATCAATCCGGCAACCGTGGGCACCGGCGATGTGCTGGATATCGTTTCCTCGAACGACCACGACTTCAACGCGACCGCCTTCATCAACAACGGCACGGTCAACTGGCAGGGGGGCCAGCTGCGCACCGGCAACGGTGGGGCGGTGACCAACAATGCCACGTGGAACGACTCGGCCGGCTCCAATTTCGTTAATCCCTTCGGTAATGCCGCCAGCTTCACCAACGCCTCCGGTGCGACCTACACCCGCTCGGGCACGGGGCAGACCACGTTCTATACCGCCTTCACGAACGCCGGCGCCATGGTTCTCTCCGCCGGCGCGTTCGAGTTCCAGGGCGGCGGCTCCTTCGCGGGCACGGGCACGATGAGTGCCGCCACCGGCACCACCGTTTATTTCAACAGCGCGTTCTCGCTCGCGGCCGGCGCCTCGCTCTCCGGTGCGGGGACGTATCAGCTTTATGGCAACACCCTCACCGTAACGGGGGGTGTCAGCATCTCCAACTTCGAACTCGCCGGCGGCACGCTGGCCGGCACCCACACGCTCACCGGAGCCACCGCCTGGAAGGGTTCCAGCCTCAGCACCAGCGGCACCACCACCATCCCCTCCGGATCGACCCTCACCATCTCCACCACCGCTGACCACGACTTCAACACTCGGGCCCTCGTCAATAACGGTACGGTCAATTGGCAGGCGGGCCAACTGCGCACCGGCAACAGCGGATCCGTCACCAACAACGCCACGTGGAACGACTCCGCCGGATCCAATGTCGTCAATCCCTTCGGCAATGCCGCCAGCTTCACCAATGCCTCCGGCGGCACCTACAATCGATCAGGCTCAGGTCAGACGACTTTCTACGTCCCGTTCACCAACGAGGGCGCCATCGTCCTGTCGGCTGGCGCCTTCGAGTTCCAGGGCGGCGGCTCCTTCGCCTCCACCGGAACGATGAGCGCTGCCACGGGCACCACCGTTTACTTCAACAGCGCCTTCTCCCTCGCGGCGGGCGCCGCCCTTTCCGGCGCGGGAACCTACCGTCTGCACGGCAATACCCTCACGGTCACAGGCGGCGTGAGTATCTCCAACTTCGAACTCGCCGGCGGCACGCTCGCCGGCACCCACACCCTCACCGGAGCCACCGCCTGGAAGGGTTCCAGCCTCAGCACCAGCGGCACCACCAC
>CAYZCV010000044.1:6336-24945 GCA_964476965.1 uncultured Opitutus sp.
TCCACCGGAACGATGAGCGCTGCCACGGGCACCACCGTTTACTTCAACAGCGCCTTCTCCCTCGCGGCTGGCGCCGCGCTGTCTGGCGCGGGGACCTATCGCCTACACGGCAACACCCTCACGGTCACGGGCGGCGTCAGTGTTTCCAACTTTGAGCTCGCGGGTGGCACCCTCGCCGGCACCCACACCCTCACGGGGGCCACGGCCTGGAAGGGCTCCAGCCTCAACAGTAGCGGCACCACCACGATCCCCTCCGGGTCGACCCTCACCATCTCCAGCACCGCTGACCACGACTTCAACACCCGGGCCCTCGTCAATAACGGCACCGTCAACTGGCAGGCCGGGCAACTCCGCACGGGCAATGGCGGCTCCGTCACCAACAACGCCACGTGGAACGACTCCGCCGCTTCCAATTTCGTCAATCCCTTCGGCAACGCCGCCAGCTTCACCAACGCGTCGAGCGGCACGTACACCCGCACCGGCACCGGAACGACGACCTTTTCGGTGCCGTTCACCAATGCCGGCACGGTTGAGATCAACGGCGGTACGCTCGCCTTCAGCGGTGGCTACACCCAGACCGCGGGTTCCCTTTTCCCCAACAATGGCAACGTCAGCGCTTCCTCCTTCAGCCTGCAGGGCGGCACGCTCAAGGGCACCGGCACCCTCACCGGCAATGTGTCGCTGGGCGGCAATCTCGCCGCCTCACCCGTCACCTTCAATGTCGGCAGCTCTCCGGGACAGCTCACCATCACCGGGAATCTCACCCTCCTCTCCACCGCCGTGACCCAGATCGAACTGGGTGGGACCACGCAGGGGACCGGCTACGACTTCATCGATGTGAGCGGCGCGACCACCCTCGGCGGCACCCTCACGCTCTCCTTCGTCAACGGCTTCGGCAGCTCGGTCACCAACGCCGATACCTTCACCATCCTGCGATCCGGCAGCTTTACCGGGGCGTTTTCCAATGTTACCTCCGGACAGTTCCTGCACACCAGCGACAATCTGGCCAAGTTCCTCGTGACGCAGAACGCGACCACCCTGCAGCTCAGTCAGTTCACGCCCGTCCCGGAGCCATCGACCTGGACGCTCCTCGCCTCCGGCGGCGGTCTCAGCGCCTGGTGGCACTGGCGCCGACGGAGACGCAGACCACGTTGCTGAGTTTGCACTCACGCCCGTTCGCGTGATTCGAGGACGATTCCCGCGGCGGCCTACTCCGTCTTCACGCGCACCGACCCGTCCGCAAACTCCGCGGCCAGCGTCTGGCCCGAAGCGATCTCTTCGCGGCGCTGCACCGGGCGCCCCGCCTCGTCACGCATGATGACAAAGCCGCGATTGAGCACCGAGGCCGGGCTGGCCGATTGCAGGCGCTTCCACAGGGCGAGCAGGCGATGGGATTCGATCTGCACGCGCGTTTCAGGCGAGCGCTGCGCCAGGCCGGCCTTGGCCTCGGCCAGACGGCCCCGCGCCTTCTGCACGCTCTGCACCAGGGACGAGCCGAGCCGGTTGCGCAGATCATCCAGCCGCAGCCAGCCCTGTTCGACCTGCGCCGCCGGCGCGAGCAGGCGCAGCCGGGCTTTCAGGCTGGCCGTACGGTCCCGCGCGTCGCCCACCGCGTCATCCGCGTGACGCCCCATGGCCTCGGCCGCGGCGAGCAAGCGCTCGATGCAGGCAAGGTGCAGGCTCGAGATCAGCTCCGCGGCGGCGCTCGGCGTCTCCGCCCGCACATCGGCCGCGAAGTCGCAGAGCGTGAAATCGATCTGATGCCCAACCGCGGATATCACCGGGATGGGGCAGGCCGCGATCGCGCGCACCAGCACCTCCTCGTTGAAGGCCCACAAATCCTCGAGGCTGCCGCCCCCGCGTCCGACCACGAGCAAGTCGAAGATCCCGAGTTTCTGCGCCCGCTCAATCATCGCCGCCACCTCCGCGGCCGCGCCGTCGCCCTGCACCTTGGCCGGGAGCACCACCAGCCGCCCGCGCCAGCCGCGGCGCTGCAGGATGCGAATGAAATCCTGGACCGCCGCCCCGGTGGGCGACGTCACGAAGCCAATGGTCGCCGGCATCGCCGGGAGTCGCTTTTTCCGCGATTCCTCGAACAAGCCTTCCGCCGCCAGTCGTCGCTTCAGCGCCTCGAATTCGCGCTGCAGCCGGCCCACGCCATCCTCGACCAGCGCGCGCACAATGAGCTGATACTGGCCGCGCGCCTCGTACACGCTGACGTCGCCATACGCGACCACCTGCTGCCCGTCGCGCAGCACCACGCTCTGGCGGGCGGCGTCACCGCGGAAAAGCACGGCCGACAACTGCGCGCCGCCGTCCTTGAGCGAGAAATACACATGACCGCTGGCCTGCGCCCGGAGGTTCGACACCTCGCCGCGAATCCAGCTCGAACGCAGTCCGCCCTCGAGCAGCGTCTTCACCCGGCGCGTGAACTGCGTCACCGTCTCGACCGAGCCGGAAGCGCCGAGGTCCATTTCCGGGGTTTCAGGAGGAGCCATGGCCGCGAATCACCCAGCGTTCAACTTACTTGGCCTCGCGCCGACGCGCGAAATGGCGGCGGACGAACTGCACGCCAAAGGAGAGGGCGATGAAGAGGGAAATCGAGAGGAGCACGACCTTCCCCTTCCCTTGCGCGATCGAGTCGCCGAAGAGAATGAAGGCGAAGGAGAACGAGATACAGATCAGGCTCGAGACCATCATGTACAGGCCGAAGGGCACGCCCGTCAGGCCCAGGATGAAATTCTGCACGAAATACGGCGGTCCGGGGGTGACGCGCACCAGGACCGTGAGCGAGAGCCGATCCGCGGTCGCCACCTGGGGCAGCGTGTAGCCCAGCCAGGTGAACAGCCATTGCACCCACGGGCGCAGCGCAAAGCGCGCGATCCAGTAGGCAAAGGCCAGATTGAACATGATCACCGCACCCGAGATCACCAGGATCCAGGGCAGCCCCAACTGGGCCCCGAAAACCGGGCCGACCGACAGGGTAAAGATCGAGATCGGGCAGCCGATCGCCGGCAGGATGGCCATCGCGCCAAAGAACGCCACCGGGCCGAAACTGCGGATCAGGTCCAAGGTCTGGGTGTACAGCACCTTCACGTCCAGGCCGCGCAGCATGAGCAGGCCACCCACGCCAAGAACGGCGAGGACGACGAGAACCTTGAGGGCGAGCATGCGCCGCGCCCGGGAAACCTGGGGATCCGTTGGGACCATCGGGCCACGATGCCCGACGCCGAGCAAGACCGTCAAGCGTGGTGCCAGACACCCGTCCTGTTCGGGGGAGGCTTGCCCGCCGCTTGTTCGCGTGGCTTAACAGCTTACCCATGCCGCCCGTCCCTTCCGCGCTCCCGCGCCTGGCGCCCCTCGTCCTCGCGGCGTGGATTGTGGGACTGTCGGTCCTTCCGCCCTCCGCGACCCGGATCGACACCTGGCCGGCCGCCGGCTGGCTGCTCGCCGGGTGGATCGCGGCGATGGTCGTGGGCCTGGCCCAAGCTCGAACCCAGCGCCTCGGATTCCGGCGCGAATTCGCCCTCGTCCTTTTCGGTCTGGTCGCGCTGATCTCCGCCTGGGCCAGCCCTTGGCGCGGCGGCAGCCTCGCGGCCGTTACTGGAACCCTGGCCGGCATCGCCGGATTGTACGCACTCGTCGGCGGCTTCCGCGGACCAGCCCGGGAGCGCCTCGGCGCCGCCCTCGACTTCAGCGCGGTCGGGGTCGTGGCGGCTGGTCTGCTCTTTTGGATCTGGCCAGCGGTGAGCGAGGGTCTGGCCCACGTGCGCACGCTGGCCTTCCGCAATGATTTTCCGTTCGGACACGTCAACTACACCGCCGGCGCGGGCCTCCTCGCCGCCGCGTGGCTTGCCGCCAGCGCCCTCCGCGCGGAACCCGCGGGCAAATCCTGGCGCTTCCTCGGCGCCGGCTTCGCCGCGCTGCTCGTGATCTCGTCCGGCAGCCGTGCTGGCGTGGCCGCGCTGGCTGCCGGCCTCGGCCTTTTCACCATGAGCCTCTGGCTCCACCGCGGCCGCCGCGGCCGCGAGGCCGTGCTTGGCGCCGCCCTGGTGATCGTCGTCGGCCTCGGCGCGGTGCTAAGCAATGAGCGCCTGCGCAGCCTCGTCACCGAGGGAAAGTGGAACGCAGTTGCCGCCGCCAGCAATACGCAGCGCGCCGCGCTCGCCGCCGCCGCCGTCGAACTGGGCTCGACCCACGGACTGCTCGGCCCCGGCCCCGGTACCACGCCGCTCGCTTACGGCGCGCTGGCTGGACATTCGCCTTACGTCGGCGCACCGGACGGCACCCTGCAGCTTCACTCGGTCCCCCTGCAGATCTGGGCAACCACCGGCGTCGCCGGAGCCGCGGCGCTGCTGGTGCTGATTGCCGCTTTTCTCCCCGCGACCGTCCGCGCCCTGCGGGCCACCGCTCCGCTGGGCGAATCAGCGGCCGCCGCCGGCCTGCTGGCCTACGCCCTCTTCGCCCTCACGGACCACCAACTCGATGTCCCGTTCGTGCAGGTGTTCCTGCTCGCATCTGTCGCACGGCTCCTCGCGGGCGAGTCCTCCGACCCGGTCACCGCCCCCGTCCCCGCCAAGGCGTCCGCCTCAACCGTGGCGGTCCGTCAGGAGATCGCCGTCGCCCTCGCGGTCCTGGCGCTGGTGGCTCCCGTGTTTCAACGGACGCGCGACGTGGCCGCCCGGGCCGCGTTTGCCGGGGCCGTGCACGCGCATGACACGCGTCAGCCCGTGAGCGCGCTGCGCGCCCTAGGACACGCCCAGATGCTCGCACCCTGGGATCGTTTCTACGGCGAAACCGCGGCGGTCTGGCAATGGAGCGACCCCGCCACGCAAGGCGCCGCCACCGAGGCTCTGCGTCCCGTGGTGGCCCGACCCGATCCCTGGCCCTCGGAGTTTGCCCTCTACAATCTCGCCTGGCTCGAGCTTCAGTCCGCGCAACCCGGCTCCGACGCCGCCACCCATTTCGCTGCCGCCGCGCGCCTCGCGCCTCACCGGCGCGGCGTGCACCTGGGTCAGGCCCTCGCGGCGCTGCGCCGCGACGATACCTTGGCCGCCATCCGGGCACTGGCCCGGGAGTGCCTCGCCAATCCCACAATTGTCACCGAGGCATGGTGGCAGGAGCCCACGCTGCAGGCGATGATCCCTGCGGTCAGCGCGAGCCTCACCACCCAGGCGGGTCAGCTGGCCGCGGTTCTGGACAACCCGGCGGAGGGCGACGCGCTACGCGCCCACGCCGCGTTGATCGCCTGGTGGCTGCAACCCGATCCTGCGACTGCCGAGGCGATCGCGACCCGCCTGCCCGCGGACCGCGCCGCCCTGCTACGCGCCCTCATCGCCGCGCCGGGCCGCGGCGCCGGCGTCTGGCCCGGCGCCAACGCGTGGGGCCTGCTCGGCGAGGCCTGGGCCACCGGGGCGGTGCCGACCTCCGTCGCCGGCCGCGAAGCCGCGCAGCTCACGACGCGGTTGCTGGCGTCGCCGGATTTTCTGGCCTTCGTCAGCGCTCCCCTCGGCGAGGCCTCCAGCTGGCGCCGGGCCGAGCGGACCCTCCGTGGCGGCCATCGCGTGATCATGCGGCATCCCGACGCCCCGGTCGCGGCGGATGTGCCCGTGTTCGAGCGCAACCTGCTGCTCGCACCGCACACGGGCACGCTTTTCCCCGCGCGCGGCTGGATTCCGGGCCACGCGTGGCACGAAGCCGGACTGCTGCCGTAGCCGCGAGGCCCTCCGACAGATTGCGGATCGCGGAATGGGGAGTGCGGAATTTCGAGCACGGAACACGGAAAAGGCAGAATGCCGAAGGGTCCAAAGCGGCTCGACGCCGGCTTAAGGGCGCACGAACATGCTCTGTCCCCACCGATGGCCGAACCCGCTCATTCTCCAATCCGACCGTCGCCGCGACGGGACCGCTGGCGCGACACGACCCTACCGCTCGCGCTTCTCATGGGTGATGCGGTCGTCACGTTTGCCGGACTCTCGCTCGGCTACCTGCTGCGCTACGAATCGCCCGTCGGCCGCATCGGCCTGGAGGTCACCGACGCGACCTTCCCCCGCTACCTGCCGCTTCTCCTCGTCGGCGTCGGCCTCCTGCTCGCCGCTTTTGTCCAGTTCGGCCTGTACGACACCCGCCTGCTGCTGCGTCGCTACCAGAATCTCAACGCCATCCTGAAGGGCGCCTCGGTCTGGCTTGTGGCCTACCTCGGACTCTCGCTCGTCCTCAAGTTCGACCCACCAATCTCGCGACTCTTCGTCCTGCTCGCGTTCGCCGCTGTGGTCGTGCTGCTCTACGCTTGGCGCTCGCTGGTGTACGCCCTGCTCACCCGCACCGCGGTGCTGGCGCGCCTGCGCCGGCGCGCGGTCATCCTTGGCTGGAACGACGAGGCGCGCACGCTTGCGGATGAGATTGCCCGCGATCCCAGCCACCCCTTTGCCCTCGCCGGGATCGTCACGCGCGCCGACACCACGCCGCCCTTCGCCACCGCCCCGGCGGTCGAACCGGCGGACGAGGGTCGCGCAACGCATGACACCGGCTCGGGCCCCGCGCCGTGGCTGGGCGCCAGCGAGCAGCTCGCCGAGGTGCTGGCCAAGGCCGGAGCGGATCTGTTGATCATCACGCGACTCGACCTGCCCCGCGATGAGCTGCAGCGCATCGTCGAGACCTGTGAGCGCGCCTACGTCGAGTGGAAGATCGTGCCGAGCACCTTCGACATCTTTCTCAGCGGCCTGCGCCTGCAGACGATCGGTCGGGTACCGGTGCTCGGGATTGAGGAGCTCCCCATCACCCGCTTCTTCAATCGCGGCCTGAAACGCCTCGTGGACCTCACCGGCGCCCTCGTCGGCCTCGCGCTGTCCCTGCCCGTGATCGCCGTACTCGCCGCGCTGATCAAGCGCGAGTCGCCGGGTGGCCCCGTGTTGTTCCGCCAGACACGGATCGGCGCCGGCCACCGGCCGTTCACCCTGTACAAGCTGCGCAGCATGACACCCGACGCGGCTGAAGCCGACGCGGCCCACCCAAGCACGGCACGCGGCGACCCGCGGCTGCTCCGGATCGGTGCGATCATGCGCCACTGGAATCTCGACGAGCTCCCGCAGTTTTGGAACGTCCTCCGCGGCGAGATGAGCCTCGTCGGCCCCCGCCCGGAACGGCCGTATCACGTCGACCGCCTGTCCGCCGAAATCCCGCATTACCTGCCCCGCCACCTCGTAAAGCCCGGCATGACTGGCTGGGCTCAGGTCAACGGACTCCGCGGCGACACCTCGATCGAACGCCGCATCCAGCACGACATCTACTACATCGAGAACTGGAACCTCTGGCTCGACGTCCAGATTCTCCTGCTGACCCTCGTCCGCTGGCGCAACCACACCGCCGCCTGATTTCCTCGCGGCGCCTCCCCGCGGACGACGCCCAAACCAAGTGTCACGTAATACGTGACACGTCCGCTGTAGCCGGGGTCGCTGACCCCGGTCCGTCGGCCTGTGAACCGAATGTCGGACACCGGGCTCAGCGAGCCCGGCTACCGCAAACCAAAATGATCGAGGCTAGACCGGGCGGACGCGGCGGTGGCCGCGGCGGCGGGCGCGGGCTAGGGCCACGCGTTTCCAGAGTCCGAACATCAGGCGGTACGTGATCCGCGCCACGGGGTTGGTCCCAAAATGCTTCAAGTACACGTCGCGATTGGCATCGAAGATCGCCGTCGACATCGCGTCGAAGTCCTTGGCGACGCTGGAACCCTTGAGGTGGACGATGCTCACGCGCCCGTCATAGATGATGCGACGGCCGGACTTCGCCATGCGGATGCACAGGTCGAGATCATCGCCATACATGAAGAACGCCTCGTCAAAGACCTGTCCGTCCGGGGCGATCGCGCGCAGGGCCGCGCGCGGTGCCAGCATGAAGGCGCCGTTGATCGCGCCGACATCGTAGGTGCCGTCCTCGGGCAGGTGCGTCAGATTGTAGCCTGCGAAGAAGCCGACCCGCGGGAAGGCCGCGGCCAGGCCGCTCGCCCGGCAGAAACCAGCCCACAGGGTCGGGATGGAGCGCCGGCAGGCGAAGTCCATGGATCCATCGACTTGGACCAGTTTTGGCGAAATCAATCCGACAGCCGCCTCGCTCTCGAGTCGCCGGAGACAGTGGGCCAGCGCCGGCAGGTTGCTGACGGTATCAGGATTGAGGAAGAGCACGAAGGCCCCGTGGCAGCGCTGAAAGCCCAGATTATTTGCGCGCCCGAAGCCCAGATTGGCGCCCGGATCGATATAGGTGACGTGGGCAAAATCCCGCCTTATAATTTCCCCGGTCCCGTCGCCTGCGGCGTTATCGATCACGATCGTCTCGACCACCCCGCCATCGATATGATGAGGGATCGAGGCCAGGCAGGCAGCGATCTCGTCGCGTGACTTGTACGCGACAATGATGACGGAGAGCAAAGGACAGGTCGTCATCACTCTAGCGATTTAGCAGGGCAACCAGAAGCCATTTTGCGGCCGAAACCGGCAAACGCCACGGCGCATAGGTGGCATGCAGCCGGAGCTCATTGCGGGCGGAAAGCAATCGGCTTCGGCGGGGCATCTGGGTGCGATCCGGATTCCAGCCGCGTCCGTGGAAGGCGTGCGCCCCATGCAGGAGACCCACGCGCCAACCAGCGGCCCGGAGACGCAGGGATAGTTCAATGTCCTCCTTGTAGGCAAAATACCGCTCGTCAAAAACCCCGCCGGCGGGTCGCAAGCAGGAGCTCAAGGCGGAAACCCGGGCGAGCAGGAACGCTCCGCACAACGCAGGAACCGTCTCCACTCCAGCCGCGTCCGGCGGGACCGAGCGCCGATCAAACCAACCCGTCGCCGACGGGAAGACTCCTGCGCTGTCGATCGTGCCGGACGGGGCGTTCGCAGCGAAGCTGTAGGAATCCAACCGCGGGGCAAGGAGCGCATAGGAAGCGCAGGCGGCTGCCGAGGCCCGCTCCCGCAAGCCGCGGATCAGACCCGGCGGGAGCACCACATCCGGATTGAGAAAGAGGACCCAGCCCTCACGCGGGGCCAGGTGTTCCCAAGCGAGATTGTTGCCTCCCGTGAAACCCAGGTTCCCGGTCGTGATGACTTCAACGCCCGGGGCGCGCGTCCACCCGGCATCCCTCCACGACGGCGCGTCCGAAGAGCCGCAGTCGACAACCACGATCCTTTCGGGACGGGCCTCCTGCGCCAAGAGGGACGTGAGCGTCGCGCTGAGCGTCGCACCATGATTGTGGGCGACGATCACCGCGCACCAGGGTTCGCTCATGGCGGATTCCCTCCTTCCGCCGCGGCCAAACGATGAAGGGCGCTGGTGCGCACACAGCCGGTCAAGCGCCAGCGCAGGATCAGTCCCGGAATGTGCTCGCAGCGAAATCGGGCCCGCACCCATCGCCGGCGAGCGGCGGTGGGCCGCGGCAGCCGCCGGGAGGCGCTTTGCGCTATCTGCGCCGCGACCTCTTCCACCTCTCCCGAAAGCTGGCCGGGCCGCAGTCGATAGGTCCCGACGGTGCGGCCCACGTGGGCAAAGGCGATCCCGCGGCTCAGCGCATGCGCCCAGTAATCAAAATCCGCCGCCAACGTCAGGCGTTCGTCGAATTCACCCAACTGGTCCGCCACCGCGCGGGCCACGAGCGTCCCATGCTGGCTGAGCCCGGGAAGCTCCGCGGCAAAAAGCGCGGGCAGACGCCCCGGATCGCGTTCAACCGGGAGTGGTCCTAGCGCAGCGCCGCGACGGTCACAGTAATTGACATCTCCATACACGATTCCCGCTCCAAGCCGCGCCAGCGCGGTCCGGGCTGCGCTCACGCCGGCCGGATCGAGCAGATCGTCATCATTGATCCAAGTAAATGCGTCCCACTCCGCTCCGCGGGCGGCCAGCCCGGCGTTGAGCGCCGCATACACCCCGGGCCGGTCGTCGGACACGATCTCGGCCCCGGGGACCCGGCGTCGATAGAGGTCGGCGGAGCCCTTCGGGCAGACAATCCGGTGGGTCACGCCGCGGCCGAGGGCGGCAACACTCGCGAGCATTTCTTCGAGGTAAGGGCCCGGGGCGAGACTCGGGGTGATGACCAGCAGCCTCATGACTCCCTCGCCTCCCGGCGCCAGCGGGCGAGCCAGGATCCCGACCGCGGCCCGAGCTTCTCCCACCCGACGGACGGGAGGGATCCATCGGCACCCCGGCGCCAAACGGAGCCGAACACCAAGGCAGGCAGCCAACGCCGGAGGCGGAGCCGGCGCCGTGCAGGCCGGGTGGCGGCAGAATCGCCTGCGCTGAGCAATGCCTCCAGATACGGCCCATAGATCGCGCCGCGAAGACCCCGCGGCATGACTCCATAGTCCAACTGCCCCGAATCCCAGCGCGCTCCTCCGAGAAAACGGAGCGCGGCAAAATGAAAGACGACGAGGGGCCGATCATCGATCGAGATCCCGCCAGCCCCGTCCGCGGCGATGCCGATGCGGTGTGTCCGCCAGTTCCACGGCCCCACGTTCACCCCTGGGTGCTTGCACGCAATCACGCCGCGGTGGCGTTTGTCCCATTCGTTGAGATAGCCTTGGTCGGCATAGCGCCCGGGCTCGATCCGGTCGTAGCACCACTCAAGGCAACGCCTGCGCCAGTCTTCGAGGCAGGCCAGACCCTCGGCATCGCGCTTCCAGCCCAGCACGCCGACGTTGTAGCGTCCATGCCGCTCGAAGTGGCGCAGATCGCTCGGGAAGCGATGGGCGCAGACCAGAATCGAGCCCTGCGCAAGCTCCTGCCAGATCGGCGCGGGTGAGGAAAAAAACATCAGGTCGGCATCGAGGTAGAGGAGGCGCTCGATCGCTGGCTCACGGGCCAGCAACCAGCGGGGCCAGCACGGGGAAAGCGTGAAGTAGTACTCGATGCGACTGCGGTTCGCCCGGGCGGACGCGAGTTCCGCGTCGCCATCCTCAACCGCGGCCAAGGGGAAAACCTTCACCTGAGGATCGCTCCAAGCCGCCACGGCAACAACCGCCTCCGCATCCAAGGCCAGGATCCAGAGCACCGCCTCGGGATCATGGGCCTTGAGTGAGGCCCACAGCACACGCCCCTGCCGAAGGAAGCCGGAGTCGAAGTAGGTGCAGTAGTGGTTCAAGCGTTGGACGGCTTTCGCGCCAGCACGACATGGTCGAGAAAAAGGTCCTCGTTCCGCGGTAGCACCGGGCCGAGCATGACGCCGAGCAGGGTGCACGGGGTGATCAAAAAAACCTGGATGGGGAGCCGCAGAAGGAAACGCGAGGGCGCGAAGGCCTTGTAGACATACGCCGCCGCAAGCTGTGCCAGCGCACGGACATCTGGCAACGTCTTCCGATGTTCGACGATCTCAAAGCCGGCACGGTGAAGCAGGTCGGCAAGTCCGAACGACGAGTACCTTGCATAGTCGTGGGGCTGTTCATGCTCGTCCCAAACAAAGGGCACCGTGAGCAGGAGCAGCCCGCCCGGGCGCAGCACCCGGTGGAGTTCACGCACAAATTCCTCCGGGGTGAACACGTGCTCGAGGACTTGCGAGCAGAGCACGGCATCAAAGGTGGCGTCGCCCAGAGGAAAGCGCCGGCCGTCATACAGCAGGTCGGCACAGCCGAGCCCGCGCGTGACAGGCGTGTCGAAATCAATTCCCACGTACCGGGTGACACCGGGAAAGAGGTCGCGATAGGGTTTGCGCCCGCAGCCGACGTCGAGAAGTTCACCCGTCACCCGCGGTGCCAGGCCGCCCAGCTCCCGACGCAGGGCGCGGCGCGCGAAGTAGAAGGGATTCACGAGCACTCCCCAAAATCTTCCCGGAGCAAACTGCTGTCGTTCCCACCAGGAACGAAGCATCTGGCGCTGAGGTGACGCAGGTTGAGTCATGTGGTGGGCCCGCCAGCAGCCAATGTTCGGCCCTATTCGAACGCAAAAGAATTGTCGCATCCGGTTGCGTGGGCGATGCTCCCATCACATGTCCGCAGCCCTTGTCGCCCCCCTCCGCCGATGGCTGGATTCCCGGTCCGACTGGCGGCGCATCGGCATCAACGCGGGTTGGCTGCTGGTGGAGAAAGGGGTGCGTTGGGCGGTCGGCCTGAGTGTCGGCGTCTGGCTTGCCCGCTATCTCGGTCCCGACCTTTACGGACGACTGGGCTACGCCCAGGCGGTGGTCGCGGTTTTGGCGAGCATCGCGTTTCTCGGGGCCGAGGGCGTGATCGTGCGCGAGTTGGTCCGGACTCCCGCGGCCCGCCGGCCGATCCTCGTGACCGCGGTCTGGTTCCGTCTGGTCGGCGGATCCATCGGCTATCTGCTCGCGCTGGCGGCGGCGGCGACGCTGGCGCCTGACGGACAAACGCTTCTGCTCGTCGCCATCAGTGGGTTGAGCCTGCTTGCCGGGATCGGCGACGTGCTCGACCTCTGGTTTCAGGCGGAGGTCAAGGGACGGACGGCGGCCCTTGGCCGCAGCGCCGGATTGCTGGCTTCGGCCCTTCTCCGGGGCATCCTGATCCTCAACGAGGCCTCGTTGGTTGCCTTCGCCTGGACGATCGCGATCGAGGCGCTTCTCACGACGGTCGGGATGGCCCTGGTCTTCCCGTGGCGCACTCTCGCCTCGAGCGCGTCACCGGCCGCCCCGGGCCGCGGGAGCGCGTACCTGCGGGAATGCTGGCCCAATCTGATCTCGGGGCTGGCGATGATGACGTATATGCGAGTCGACCGGATCATGCTCGGCTACCTTGATGGCGAGCGGTCGGTCGGGCTTTTCAATGCGGCCGCCCTCTGCGTGGAGGTCTGGTACATCCTGCCCATGACGATCGTTGCTTCGGCTACACCGTTGATCACACGGCTCCGCGAGGAAAACCCCGCTGCCTACCTAGTCGAGATTGCGCGGATGGCTCGCTTGTTGGCCGGCTCCGCGTGGGTCCTTGCGGCCGCCCTCACGGTCGCCGCGCCTTGGCTGGCCGGCGGCCTCTTCGGGTCCGACTACCGCGAGGCTGCGCCGGCCGTTTCAATCCTGGCATGGGGGTTACTCTTCGCCAATCTGGGGGTCGCGGTTTCTCCCTGGTATCTCAACGAGGGACTGATGCTGCCCGCCATGTGGCGACACCTGCTGGGGGCCGCCTGCAACGTGGCACTCAACTTCCTCCTGATTCCGCGCTGGGGACTAACCGGAGCCGCGACCGCGACGGTCCTGGCCTTCGCGATTGCCCATGTGCTTGCCAATGCGCTCGACCCGCGAACCCGCCCGATCTTTCATCTGCAGATTCGAGCCCTCCTCCTCCGCGCTCCCGTGTCGTCCTCATGAAAATCGCCGCCCTCCTGACCGGCAAGGGATCCAACACCCTTCGCGACAAGAACATCCTTCCGATCCGGGGAAAGCCCCTGATGTACTACCCGGCGAACGCGGCGCGCCGCTGCGCGGAGGTGGATCGCTTTTACGCGAGCAGCGACAGCCCGCAGATTCTCGAGACCGCGGCTGCGCTGGGCTATCAGCCGATCATCCGGCCGGCGGAGCTCTGCCAGCCGCAGTCACGGCACGTGGATGCGATCATCCATGCCCTGGATGAGATGCAGCGGATCGACGGCTACACGCCGGACGTGCTGGTCGTGCTCCTGGCAAACAATATTTCGATCAAGACCGAGTGGATCACGGAATCGATCGCCCGGATCCGGGCGGACCGCTCGATCAGCGCGGTCGTTCCGGTCTACGAGGACCAGGACCATCACCCGTTTCGCGCCAAGCGGATCGAACCGGATGGGACGCTGGCCAGCTTCCTCGACCTGCAGGGCAAGTCCATCTCGACCAACCGGCAGGATCTACCCGACTGCTACTACCTGTGCCATAATTTCTGGACGCTCAACCTGGCGCGCTCGGTACGCAATGGCGCCGGGGATCCGCCCTGGTCATTCATGGGCGCGCGGGTCTCGCCTTTGGTCGTTGAGGAGTCCGTCGATGTGCACCTCCAGCGGGACCTGCTCCTCTGCGAGGACTGGCTTGAGCGCAATGGCATCCGTCCAGACTGAACCCAGCGAGCCGTGGGACGCGCTCGTCGTGCTGAATCAGCGCACGGCGCCGGCGACCCTCACCCGCATCGGGGTGGACTGCAGGCATGTCCACGTCCTGAGCTCCCACCTTCCCTTTCCGCCCGAGTACGCCGCCATCGCCGCAGCGCTCGCACCCGCCCGCGTCACGTTCAGCACCTTTCCCGACCTGCTCGATGACGCGGCGCTCGCAGGCATTGACGAGGCCACCACGGCTGAACTGCAGGCGGCCGGCACCGCGGCCGAAGTCCAGGTCGTGACTTTCCAACAACGCATGCTCGAGCGGCGGAATGCCGCGGCCCACCAGCGACTGCCGGCCGGCCGGCCGGGAGCTGCGATCTTCGCGGCACACGGTCTTGGGATCTCTTGGCGCTATTGGGCGAGTCAGGGCGCCCGCTCCCTCACCCCGATTCCATGGCGCGAGCGGCTCGCCCAATCCGCGATCCGGCGCGCGTTCGCCGTCTGGCGCGCCCGGCGACGGACGCCGACGAAGGGCATTCAATTGGACGGCGGCGACGGGACCTATCTCTTTGCAGCCAGCCTCCGCCGGCTTCCGCTCGTCCCGGCGACTGCCGTGGCCGAGGTTCCGTTGAATCGCCAGACCGCGGCCCGCGCGGATTGGGTCGCGACCACGCTCCATGATCACCCGCACTCGGTGGCCAGTCTGGGCCGGCCCGTCCGCGTGTTCTCCGACGGCTACCTCCCCTCCAATTACTCGCGCAGCTACCTCGACAGCTATGGTGCGGTTGAGTTTGTCGCCTGCGATCCGTTTGCCGCGCGGTGGTTCCGGCGTTGCGGGGTTCGCGCCGTGCGGCCACCGCGCTTCATCGAGGCCCGACCTTTCTCCGCCCCGGCCCTCCCCACCCGGGCGTTCTCGACCGTGGTCATCCTCGGCGGCCATGGCGGTGATTGGAGCGCGCTGATCGACCGCTCGGACAACGACCGCCTGGTCGAACTCGCGGCGATGCTCGCCCACGCGTTTCCCGGCCTCCGCTTCCGCCTGCGCCTGCATCCCACCATGGATGATCCCTCGCACGACGGGGCCGGCGCGCGTGACCGGGTTGCTGCGTTCATCCGAACCTGCTCGCGGCCAAATCTCGAGCTCTCCGCCCGGACATGGGCCAGTGACCTCGCCGAGGGCGACGCCTTCGTCTCCGAGTATTCGGCGACCCTGATTGACGCCTGGCGGGCGGGCCAGCCGGGCCTGATTGCCAACCTCACGGGTCGGCGTTCGTTCATGCAGGATTTTGCCGATCTGGGTTTCTGCGAGGTCACGACTGCCGCCGCGGCGAACGCCTGGCTCGAGGAACTCGCCGCGGATCCCGCCCGCCTCCGCGCGCAGCAAGGCGAGGCCGCGCAACGCTACAACACCCTTCTGCGCGAGCACTTCACCCCATGATTCGGGGACTGAAACGTCTTCTCCGCCGGACGCTGCCGGCCCCCCTGGTCGCCTGGCTGACCCGCTCGCAACGCGTGAGCTTCTCCGGCCCATTCGATTCCTGGGCCCTCGCCGCGGCCCGGGCTTCCGGCTACGATTCGCCGGCCATCCTGGAGCGAGTCATCGCCACCTCGCGGGCCGTCCGCAACGGAGAATTCGCATACGAGCGCGACTCCGTTGGCTTCGTCACGCCGGCCGCCGACCCGGTCCTGCTGGCGGAGCTCACCGGGGCCATCCGCAACAGCCGAATCAGCGTCCTCGATTTTGGCGGATCGCTCGGCAGCAGCTACCACCAGCACCGGCCGCATCTCCCTTCCGCCGTGCGCGTCGACTGGCGCGTCGTCGAGCAGCCGAACTTCGTCGCCGCGGGGCGGCGGGAGTTCAGCACAGACGAACTCCGTTTTCACGAGAGCCTGCCCGCTGCCCTCGGAGACGGACTCCCCCCGGATCTCTTTCTGCTCGGCAGCGTGCTCGCCTACCTTGAGGACCCGTCCGCCGTCACCCGCGAACTCCTTGCCCAAAAAGCGCGCCGCGTGGTGATCACGCGAACCCCTTTTCACGAACGCGGTCCGGCGGACCTGCCCGTGCTCCAACGCGTGCCCGCCTCCATCTATCCCGCGAGCTATCCGGCGTGGATCCTTTCGCGGGAGCGCTTCAGCCGGGTCTGGCGGGAGGCGGGCTACGCGCTGGTTTGGCACGAGACGGAGGAAGGTTCCTGGCGCGTCGGATCCCTGCCCTTCACCTTCCACACGGTCGTGGCCGTCCGCGACGACACCATCGCCCGGGCGGTCCGGGAAAATGCTTCCGTCCGAACCCAGTCCGACTAGGGTCCCGTTCCGGCCCGCATGAAGCTCTCCATTGTCATCCCCTGCTACAACGAAGCGAAGACGATTCGCCATATCGTCGACCGCGTGCGGGCGGCGCCCGTGGCGGACAAGGAGATCATCATTGTCGACGACTGCTCCCAAGACGGTACCCGTGACATTTTGCGGTCGGAGATTGCCCCGCTGGTGAGCCAAATCCTCTACCACGAGGTCAACCAGGGCAAGGGGGCCGCGCTCCGCACGGGCTTTGCCGCCGCCACCGGCGATCTCGTCGTCGTGCAGGACGCCGACCTTGAGTATGATCCGAACGAGTACCCGCGGCTGTTGAAACCAATCGAGGACGGCAAGGCCGACGTGGTCTTCGGCTCGCGCTTCGCCGGCGGGGATGCACACCGCGTGGTCTACTTCTGGCACATGATGGGCAATAAGTTCCTCACGTTGCTCTCGAACATGTTCACCAATCTGAACCTCACGGACATGGAGACCTGCTACAAGGTCTTCCGCCGCGACATTCTTCGGCAGATCACGATCGAGGAAAATCGCTTCGGCTTCGAGCCCGAGATCACGGCCAAGATTTCAAAACTCGAGTGCGTGATCTACGAGGTCGGCATTTCGTACTACGGCCGCACCTACAAGGAAGGGAAGAAGATCGGCTGGCGCGACGGCTTCCGGGCCCTGTACGCGATCGTGAAGTACAATCTGTTCCGGTGAGGCGGTAAAGGTCCGGTCAATCGCGGCGGCCGGCCTCAAAGCGCTTTCTCTTCCGCCCGGAACCGCCATCCTGCCTTCTCGCATGCCCCCCGCATCGAAGCCGCCGGCCGCCCTCGCGAACCTGACTTGGCTGGGACTCGCGTTCGCGGCCGCCGCCGCGTGGGTCTGGATCAATGTCTGCCGCTTCCCGGCCTCGCCTTGGAATGACGTTCGTCTGGCCCCGGTGTTCATGGCGGCCGAGGGCGTCCCCGTCTACACCCTGCCCGGCGAGGGGATTCTGAGCACCTGGATGTACGGTCCCGTCCCGCTCTGGGTCTGGTGGCCCGCCACGCTCGCGGGGGACGCGCTCAGCGCCCTCCTGTCCGTCGGTCTGCTCAATGCGCTGCTGACGCTCGCGGCGCTCGCCGCGACCTGCCGATGGTGGCCCGCGCCGGGCATCTCGCCGATGCAACGCGCCTTCGCCCTCGCCGCCTGCCTGGCGCTCTGGCCAGATCACGCCTTCCGCTTCCTGCAGGCCGATAATGTCGCCGTGGCGCTTGGGTTGCTGGCCAATTTATTGCTGGTGACGGCTCCCGCCTCGGGCGGCAGGCAGACGCGCACCTGGCTCGCGGCGTTGGCCACCGCGACCGCGCTGGGTTGCAAGCAAACCACCCTCGGGCTAGCCGTGGCGCAGGTGATCTGGCTCGGGTTCGCCCAGAGCCCGCGCGCCGCCTGCGTCCACCTCGGCCGGATTGCGGCCAGCGGGCTCGTGCTGCTCGGGCTCGCCATGGCCCAGTTCGGAGCGCGCGAGCTGTGGTTCGGTTTGGTCACTGTTCCCAGTTCACTCCCGGCGGTCGAGGACTGGGCGGCGCGCCTCGCCGCCATGGGACCCCACCTGGTCCTGCAAGCCGCGCTTCCGCTGCTGGTGGTTGCCGCCGCCCGTCGCGTCCTGGTCCGGAGGGGCGATGCAACGGCCCTCGCGATGATGACGTTTCTGGCCAGCCTGCCCTTGGGTCTCGCCGGGGTGCTGAGCACCGGCGGCACCATCAATTCCTTCCAAGGCTACCAATACCTGCTGCCAGCTTTTCTTCTGTTGGCTTTGCCCAAGCTGATCACGGTCCGCGCCCCAATCCTGCTTGCCGGCGCCATCCTGCTCGCGGTGGTCGCGCGCATCGGTCTCGCCGATTTTGCCCCGCTGCGGCCGGCGGTCGCCGAGGTCCGGCAGGCGCAAACCCTTCTCGCGGCGCAGCCGGGCGCGCTCTGGCTGCCATGGAATCCGCTCGTCACCTATTTCGCGGAAGGTCGGTTCGACCACGCGGAGGACGGGCTGTATGTCCGCTTCATCACCGGTCATCCGGTTTCCCTCCAGCACGCGCGAGCCGGCACACCGCCGGACATGAGGGCCATGGCCTTTCCTTCACCGGCGATGCAGTGGGACGTCGCCGCGCGACTTGCGCCGCCAGGAGCGGAGCGCGTACGTGAGGGCGAGTGGCTGGTCATTCGCTGGCCATGATCTTCGCCGCCACCGCGGAATCCGCCTCCGTTCTCGCCTGGTTGTTGGCCCTCACCCTCGGTCTGGGTGGGCTGCTGGTGCCCGGCTGGCTGCTGACGCGCTGCCTGCCCTCGGCGGCGCCG
>CAYZCV010000045.1:0-24634 GCA_964476965.1 uncultured Opitutus sp.
CGATGAGGAGCTGGGTCTGGCCGTTGGCCAGCGTGCGCACGGTGTGCGCGTCCCAAACTTTCTGGAAGAGTGATTTTGCCATGGTCGTGAAGGAGGAGGTGGAAGGTGGATGCGGCCGGCCGCGTTCTGATGGACGCCCATCCTAGCACAGCCTTGCCATGCCTGAAAATACTTGTTTGGCATTATTTGATGCCTCGTGAGTATCAATTTCCGTTCGAACTTCGCCACCTCGTGTACTTCCGCGAGGTCGCGCGGACCCTGCATTTCCGCAAGGCAGCGGAATCCCTCGGCGTCGCCCAGCCGGCACTCAGCCGACAGATAGCGCAACTGGAGGCGTCGCTCACCGCCAAGCTGCTCAACCGCACTCAGCGGCGCGTCGAGCTGACCCCGGCCGGGCGGGTGCTGCTCGAGCGCATCGAGCCGCTCCTGCGCGCACTCAACGGCATTCCGCGCGAACTGCGGGCGGTGGCCGGCGGCGAAGTCGGCCACCTGCGCGTGGCCTTCACCGGTCTCGCCATGGCGACGGTGCTGCCCCGGATCCTCCGCGAGTTTCACAAGCGGCATCCAGGTATCCGGCTCGAGCTGAATGAATCCCCCACCGCGGCGCAGCTCCCCGCGCT
Source organism: uncultured Opitutus sp. (assembly GCA_964476965.1). Taxonomy (GTDB): domain Bacteria; phylum Verrucomicrobiota; class Verrucomicrobiia; order Opitutales; family Opitutaceae; genus CAMAXB01. The sequence continues at coordinate 621 of CAYZCV010000045.1, forward strand.
CCGCGCCGGCGAGCTCGCCTGCGGCTTTTTCCACCCCGAGGGCGAACCCTCCCCCGGCGTCTCCACCCACCTGCTCCTGCAGGAGAAGAACGGCATCCTACTCCCGGCGGATCATCCCCTCGCCCGCCGCCGCGCCCTCCGTCTGCGGGAACTGGCCACGACGCCCTTCGTGCTTTTTCCGCGGGAAAACAACCCGGGATTCTACGACCGCGTGCTCACGGCGTTTCGCGACGCCGGCGTGAGCCCGCTCATTGCCGAGGAGGTCTGGCCCCGCGCCAACGGCGTCGGCCTTGTACGCGCCGGGGTCGGCGCAACCTTCATGACCGCTTCGGAAGCCCAGCATTTGCCCGGGGACGTCACCTTCCATCCCCTCACCGGTCCGGCACCGGAGAGCCGTCTGGTCATCGGCTGGCCCCAGAATCCGGCGCCCGAGCCCGCCCTCGCCGCGTTTCTCACCATGGCCGGTGCCACCCTTGCCCCACGAGCCTAGGCAGCGTCCAAGCCCCCTACGCCTTTTTACGCAGGCCGCCAGCGGCGCGTTGACCCGGCGTGACCGGCCGCCTTGGCTCGACGCGAGCATGGCGTCGAGCCCGCAGATCCCAGCCCTTTCCTTTATCCGCGGACGATTCGGGCGCACGGCGCTCGGGGTCCTGGCGGCGGCGATCGTGGGATTCCAAGCGGCGACCGCTTTCGGCGCGCCGCGTGAGACCGGACGGCCGTTCGTGGAGAACTTCACGCCGCGGGCCTATCGCGGTCACAACCAGATGTGGACCGCGGTGCAGGATCCCGACGGTGTCATGTACTTCGGCAACCGCGGCGCCGTGCTCAGTTATGATGGCACGCAGTGGCGCCGCCACGAAGTCCCCACCAGCTTCATCCGTGGGCTGGCCTTCTCCCCGGACGGAAAACTCTACGCCGCGGGTCTCGATGAGATCGGCTACTTCGAACCTCGGGTCGGCGCCGATCGCACCTACGTTTCCTTGAAGTCGCGGCTCGCGGAGGCGGACCAAGCCATCGGGGTGGTCTGGTCGGTCGCGGCGCACGGCGATGCGGTCTACTTCGCGACGGCGCAAAAGGTCCTCCGCTGGAACGGCTCGGCCTTCAAGGCATGGCCCTTTCCCCGCGCACCGCGCCAGCAGCTTTTCCCCACTCCCGACGCGCTCTGGCTTCACATTCCCGGGGATGGTCTTTACCGCCTCGAGGGCGAGACGTTCGCACGAGCGAGCGACGACCCCATTTGGACGAACGGGGAGGTGGCCGCCCTCTTCGAGGCCGACGGACGTCTTCAGGCGGTGTTGCTCGACGGCCGCTGGCTGGAGCAACGCGGTGGCCAATGGACCGAGCGCGTGATCGCGGCGGGTGACTGGATCCGCCGCGCCGGAGTGACCGAGGCCCTGCCCCTCTCCGATGGATCCGTGGTCGTTGCCACCAACAATTCCGGCGTCGTTACGCTCTCACCCGCCGGCGCCGTCACGCAGCGTCTCGACGAGGACACCGGCCTCGCGAACCAGCGGATCATCTTTCTTGCGGGCGATCGCGATGGCAGCATCTGGCTTGGCACCAACAATGGCGTCGCCCGCGCTGAATTCGGCAACGCCCACACCGTGTTCGACCGCACCAATGGCCTCGGCCGCGACTACGTGCGGGCGTTCATGCGCCACGAGGGAAAGCTCTACGCCGCGACGGCCACTGGCCTGGCGCGGCTGGAGGCACCGGAGGATGTCACGGGCGATCCGGCCCGCTTCGTTCCGGCCGGTTTGGACAACACCGTCCTGTGGACATTTGCGAGTCACCCGGACGGCCTGCTGATTGGCGCGACTCGCGGCCTGCACCGCCTGCGCGCCGATGGCACGACCGAACTCGTCGCACCCGTCCAGGACGCGGTGCTGGCCGTGCTGCTCTCGCGCCGGAATCCCGACCTGCTTTTCGTGGGCCGCGGCATCGGTTTCGACGTGATGCGCAATGAGGGCGGTCAGTGGAAGCCCGCCGGCCGGCTCGCCGGCTTCAATGCGGAGGTCCGCTCCATCGCCGAAGACAGTGATGGCTCCATCTGGCTGGGCACGACCACCCGCGGCGCCATCCGCATCACCCCACCGGCGGATCCGACTGATTGGTCGAACGCCGTCCACGAGGCCTTCCTCGGCACCAACGGTCTTCCGCCGGACCAGGGATGGACGATGGTCTATCCGTCGCCCGAGGGCATCGTGTTCGCCACCCGCAATGGCGCCTACCTCCGCGAGGCGGCGACCGGGCAGTTTAGTCGCGCCACGCGCTTCAACATCGGCGGCCGGGCGAGCCGCTTCCTCGAGCCGGTCGCAGTGACCGACCGCAACGAGATCTGGACGCAGACCGAATTCGCAGACGAAGCGGATGTCTCGCTGCGACTGGGACGATTCGCACCGGACGGCAGCGATCCCCATCCGTGGACGGCCGCCCCGCGCAAGCTGCTCGACCGGATTGGCTACGGCGGTGCCCGCACGCTTTTCTGGGATCGGAGCCCGGCCGGTGAGGCCCTCTGGATCAGCGGACCCGACGCCACCCTGCGCATCGACACCGCGCCCGCGGCGGCGCCGGCGGCGACGCTCCCTTGGTCCGTGCGGTTGCGCGCCGTCCTGCATCCCCACGAGGACGCCCCGGCGGGACCGGGCTGGCCCACGGAATTTGCCTATTCCCGCGAACCGCTCATCTTTCAGTATTCAGGAAACCGTTACGACGCCGGCGCGCCGCTCGAGTACCAGACCCGCCTGCTCGGTTTCCAGGAAACCTGGTCCGATTTCTCAACCGCGACCGAGACGCGACTGACGAATCTGAGCGGCGGGCCCTTCACCTTCCAGGTGCGCGCCCGGGACAGCGACGGACGCCTCAGCGAGCCGGCCGAGCTGACCTTTACGGTGGCGCCGCCCTGGCCGCGCAGTCAGGGCGCGTATGCCCTGTACACCCTTCTCCTGGTGGGCGGGGTCCTCGGCTTCATCCGCTGGCGGCTGCGGGCCGGCGAGCGCAAGCGCCGGGAGCTGGAGCAGGTCGTCGCGCAGCGCACGGCCGAACTCGCCGTGGCCAAGGACCAGGCGGAGGACGCCAACCGGGCCAAGAGCCTCTTCCTCGCCAACATGAGCCATGAGCTGCGCACCCCGCTCAATGGCATCATCGGCTACTCCCATGTGCTGATGAAGGACCCCGAGCTGTCCGGCCGGAACCGGGAGCGCGTGCAGGTCGTGAGCTCCAGCGGTGAGCACCTCCTGCGCATGATCAACGAGGTGCTCGACTTCTCCAAGATCGAGGCCGGCAAGCTCGAGTTGAGGCCGGCACCCTTCCACCTGCCGCAAATCCTGCGCGATGTCGCCGCCTCCCTGCAGCCGCGCGCCGCGGCCAAGGGCCTGGCTTTCGTCATCTCCGCCGCGCCGGATCTCCCGGAGATGTTCATCGGCGATGCGCAGAAGCTTCGGCAGGTCCTCGACAATCTCCTCACCAACGCGGTCAAGTTCACCGCCGAAGGTGAGGTCGAGCTCCGGATCACCCCGGCCGGCGGGGGCCGCTTTGAGTTCGCGGTCCGCGACACCGGTGTCGGCCTCTCGGAGGCCGACCAGGCCCGGCTTTTCCAACCCTTCCAGCAGGCAGTCGACGGCCGTCCCCCCGAGCCCGGCACCGGCCTCGGCCTCGCGATCTGCCAGCGGCTGGTCCAGCTGCTGGGCGGGACGCTCACCGTCGAGAGTTCCCCCGGCGCCGGCAGCCGATTTTCGTTCACCCTCCCCCTCGATCCGATCGACGGGCGGCCCGCGCCCGCGACCGAGGCGCCCGTAATCGGCTACGAGGGCCGCCGGCGCCGCGTGCTCGTCGTCGACGATGTCGCCATCAATCGCGACCTGCTGGCCGATCTCCTCGCTCCGCTCGGGTTCGAAGTCAGCGCGGCCGGATCGGGAGAAGAGGCGCTCGCCCGCCTCGACACGGTCAAACCCGATCTCGTTATCCTGGATCTGCGCATGCCGGGCATGGACGGACTCGAGCTCACGCGCCATCTGCGCCAGCGCTGCGGCGAGTCGATCCGCATCCTGCTGATGTCGGCCAGCGTCCTGACCTTCAACCGCGACGACGCCTTTGCCGCGGGCTGCGACGATTTTCTGCCCAAGCCCTTCCGCGAATCCGATCTCCTCGCCCGCATCGGCACCGCCCTCAACCTCCGCTGGCTCCGCGGCGGTTCGCGGTCCCCTTTCCCGCTCGGGCAGACCTCGGCCCCAACCGAGGAGGCGCCGGTCCTGCCCGCGCCGGTCGTCGTCGCGGAACTTCTCGCCCTGGCCCGCCGCGGGGATGTCCGCGCCCTCCGCGGCCGCCTGGCCGCGCTCAAGTCCGACGACCCCACCTCGGAGGCCTTCACCGCCTCCCTCGATTCGCTGGCGTCTTCTTACCAGATGGACCGCATCTGCCTCATCCTGGAAGCGGCCGCCAAGGCCCCGCACTGAAAATACGCGTACGCATTGCTGCGTACGCCCTGCCGCAAGGGTTGACCGAGCAGGGTGAACGGATTGGATCCCCGTTCACGCATGAGGCTGCCGGCCATGATCATCCGCTTCGCGCTGCCCCTTTGGCTGCTCCTGGCACCCCTTGGGCTTCGTGCCATGCCCGCCGCCCCCGAGGCCGGCCTACCCATCATTCGTAACTACCGGCCGACCGAGTACCGCGGCCACCCGCAGGTGTTCGCCGTCGCGGTTGCCCGCAATGGCCTCGTCTATCTCGGAAATCAGGAAGGCATGGTGGAGTTTGACGGCACCCGCTGGAGGCACCACCCGGCGCCCACATCGAACCTTTATCGGATCATTCCCGATCCGGACGGGAGTCTCTGGGCGGCCGGCAACGACACATTCGGTCACTTCGTGCCGACGCCCGCGGGTGAATGGATCTACCGCGATCTCGCCCGCGATCTCCCGCCGGAGATGAAACCGTTCGGCCGCGTCCGCGGCTTGGTCAAACGGGGCGACGCCGTTTACTTTTCGAGCGCCCGCGGCATCGCCCGCTGGCAGGACGGACGCTTCCACGTCTGGCCCTTGAATGCGACCCGCGTGACCCTGCATTCCGTGGGCGATACCCTCTACGCAGCGATTGCCGGCGTCGGTCTCCACCGCATCGAGGGAGAGACGCTCGTGATGGCGTCAACCGCCCCCGAGTTCCAGCGCCCGGATCCGATGATTGCGGTCCCGCTGGTGGACGGAAGGACACTCTGGGGTCTTGGCGCCCAGGGCCTCTTTACGCTTGGGCCCGATGGGATACCCGCGCGCTTCGCCTCCCCCGCCAATGCCCTCCTGAGCGGCGTCGATGTGAGCACCGCCCTGAGGCTCAACGACGGCTCGATTGCCATTGGCACCGTCAATCAGGGCCTCCTTCTCCTTTCGGCCGACGGCCAGCAGGTCCGCCAACTCGACCGGCGTTCCGGGCTCGGCGATAATGTCATCCTCAGTCTCACCCAGGACCAGGCGGGAGCTCTGTGGATGGGCTTTAACTCGGGCGCGGCCCGCGTTGACGTGGGCGGCGCCGTCACGGTCTTCGACGAAACCAATGGCCCCGCCCACGGCACCATCGACATCTGGGGCCGGCACGAGGGGCAGCTTTACGCCGGCTGCTATGACGGCCTCTACCGGCTGCGACCAGCGGACCCGGTCTCCGGCCGTGGCGCTGGCTTTGAGCGCATCGTCCGAAGCCTCACCAATGTCTTCGGGATCGAGTCCTACAACGGACAGCTGTTGATCGCGAGCCGCGAGGGGCTTTCCCGCCTCACGCCCGATCTGACCCCGGAGCGCCTGGTCGATACCGGCGTGAACAGCCCCTTCTGGATGGTGCGTTCGCAGCTCCGGCCCAATCGCTTCTATCTCGGCGGCACCACCGGACTGACCGTGATCGAGGATACCGCGGAAGGTTGGATCAAACGCGCCGAGATTCTCGGCCTGGGCGATGTGCACAATCTCGTGGAGGAAACGGATGGCACCCTCTGGATGTCGACCTACTCCCGCGGTTTTTGGCGCCTGCCCGCCGCGGCCGCGATCACGGATTGGACGAACGTGCGTCCCGAGCACTTTCACCTGCGCGCCGGCCTGCCGGAGACCTACATTTGGGCCACGGTCTATCCGGCGCCCGGCGGGACGGCCTTTTGCACTGACAAGGGAGCCTTCCGCTTCGACTCCGCGAAGCAGACCTTCGTGCCGGAGGACCGGTTTGTCGTGAACGGCCGCCGCGACCTCAAGCCCACGCCTCTGGCCATGACCGCCTCGGGCGAGGTCTGGACGACCCTCTTTGCCGAATCGATGCTCACAGCGGAACACCCTTTCGGCCGCTTCCGTGCCCAACCCGACGGTTCGATGGTCTGGCTCCCGGCACCGGCCGATGCCCAGCAGCAGATTGGCTTCGCGGGCACCGCCGTCATGTTTGTGGAATCGACCGCCCAGGGCGATGTCCTCTGGGCCCGTGGCTACAACAGCACGGTGCGAATTGAGTTGGCGCGAGCCGAGCCCGACCGCCGGCCCTGGGCGGCCCTGATCCGCAATTTCGAGGCCGAGGGGAAAACCCAGTCGCTCGCCGGTCCCGCCACGGGACAACCCGCCCGGTTGAACTACTCCCGCGATCCCGTGGTCTTCACCTACTCAGCCGCGCGCTACGCGAGCGCCGACGTCCTGCGCTTCCAAACCTCGCTCGGGGGCTTCAGCGATGAGTGGACCGCCCTGTCAGATGCGACCAGCACCGCTTACACGAATCTCGAAGGTGGACCTTTCACCTTCCGGGTCCGGGCCGTCGATGCCGAGGGCCATGTCAGCGAGACGGCGGAGCTGACCTTCACCGTCTCCCCGCCCTGGTCGCGCAGCCGCGGCGCGTACGCGGTCTATGCGCTGCTTTTCACCGGCGGCGTGTTCGGATTCATCCGGTGGCGACTTGCCACCGGCGAGCGCAAGCGCCGCGAGCTGGAGCAGGTCGTCGCGCAGCGCACGGCCGAACTCGCCGTGGCCAAGGACCAGGCGGAGGACGCCAACCGGGCCAAGAGCCTCTTCCTCGCCAACATGAGCCATGAGCTGCGCACCCCGCTCAATGGCATCATCGGCTACTCCCATGTGCTGATGAAGGACCCCGAGCTGTCCGGCCGGAACCGGGAGCGCGTGCAGGTCGTGAGCTCCAGCGGTGAGCACCTCCTGCGCATGATCAACGAGGTGCTCGACTTCTCCAAGATCGAGGCCGGCAAGCTCGAGCTGCGGCCCGCGCCCTTCCATCTGCCCCAACTCCTGCGCGACATCGCCGCCTCCCTCCAGCCCCGCGCCGCAGCCAAGGGCCTTCCCTTCGTCATCACGTGCGCCCCGGATCTGCCCGAGATGTTCCTCGGTGACGCCCAGAAGCTGCGGCAGGTTCTGGACAATCTCCTTTCCAACGCGGTCAAGTTCACGCCCGAGGGCGAGGTCGAGCTCAAGATCGCGTCGGCCGGCGAGGGCCGCCTCGAATTTATCGTCCGCGACACCGGCGTCGGCCTCTCGGAGGCCGACCAGGCCCGGCTCTTCCAACCCTTCCAGCAGGCCGTCGATGGTCGCCCGCCCGAGCCCGGCACCGGGCTCGGTCTCGCGATCTGCCAGCGGCTCGTCCAATTGCTCGGCGGCGCGCTCACCGTCGAAAGCACCCCCGGGGTCGGCAGTCGCTTCACCTTCGCCGTTCCTCTCGAGTCCATGGACGCCGCCGCCGCCCCCGAGAGGGAGCAAGCCGTCGTGGGCTACGAGGGCCCCCGCCGCCGCGTCCTCGTCGTGGATGATGTCGCCGTCAATCGCAGCCTGCTCGCCGATCTGTTGACGCCGCTCGGATTCACGGTCGACTCCGCCGAATCCGGCGAGGAGGCCCTGGCCCGCTTGGACGAACTTCGGCCCGATCTGGTGATCCTCGATTTGCGCATGCCGGGCATGGACGGGCTCGAACTCACCCGCCACCTGCGCGAGCGCCGCGGCGAATCAATCCGGATCCTCCTCATGTCCGCCAGCGTCCTCACCTTCAACCGGGACGACGCCTTTGCTGCGGGCTGCGACGATTTCCTGCCCAAGCCCTTCCGCGAGGCGGACCTCGTCGCCCGGATGGGCACTGCGTTGAATCTCACCTGGGTCCACAGCAGCGAGCCGGGACGATCCGCGGCGGCCCCCGAAGAAGACCCGGTCCTTCCGGCGCCGATCGTGCTTTCCGAACTTCTCGCGCTCGCCCGCCGCGGCGACGTCCGTTCCTTCCGGGCCCGGCTCGCCGTCCTCAAGACCGACGACCCAGCCTCGGCCGCCTTCTCCGCCTCACTCGATTCACTCGCCTCCTCGTATCAGATGGACCGCATCGTTCAACAGATCGAACGCGCGCTCCGTTCCAACCCCGTTCCTCCCGCTTCATGACGCCTGCTCCTTCCGTCCTCGTCGTCGATGACACCCCGGCCAACATCGGCCTCCTGATCGAGGCTCTCGGCGAGACCGGCTACCAGGTCCGGGTGGCCGAGAGCGGCCGCAGCGCGCTCAAGCAGCTGGAACACGGGCTGCCGGACCTGATCCTCCTCGACGTGATCATGCCAGGACTCGACGGCTTTGCGACCTGCACGGCCCTGAAGGCCAATCCCGCCTGGAGCGGGATTCCGGTCCTTTTCATGACGTCGCTCAACGAGCCGGACGAGAAAGTCCGCGCGTTCAGCGCCGGTGCGGTCGACTACATCGTCAAGCCCGCCTATCCGCCCGAGGTGCTGGCGCGCGTGCGCGCCCATATTGAAATCCGACGGCTCCAGCGGGCGCTCGAGGAGGAACTGAGCCTGCGCATTGACGCCGAGAATCAGCTCCGCCAGTCACTCGACCGGGCCGTCCTCATCACGGATGCAGCCGGCGCCATCGTGTTCAGCACCCGTCTCGCGGAGGATCTTCTGCACCAGCACTGTCCCGACTATGCGGCCGGTCGTCTGCCCCCCAGCCTCGCCCGGCCCGAGTCGCCCCTCAACGCCCGCCGCTTCGCCGAGAACGGCCGCGATGACCTCACCTTGATCGTCCTCGAGGAGAAGGTCCCTAGTGCGCAGCCGGCCGTCCTCACCGTGCTCGGCCTGACCTCCCGGGAATCCGAGGTCCTGTTCTGGATCGCGCGCGGCAAGAGCAATCCCGACATCGCGACGATTCTGGGGGCGGGCCTGCGGACCATTCACAAGCACGTCGAAAACATCTTCCGCAAACTCGGTTGCGAGACCCGCGCCGCTGCGGCGGTGACGGCGCTCGAAGTGATGCGGGGCGGGCGCTAGGTCCGCGGGCTCTTCCAACCTCGACCAGGCCGAGCGCACGAGGACGGGGAACGGCCGCCGACACCGAAGCGTTACCGAAACACGCTGGTCATCCGTGCGCCGTCCGGCCATGTCTCGGCCTTCATGGCGGATCACGATCCCTACCACGCGCTGCGGCACTCCGGCTACCGCCGGTACCTGATCGGTGCGTTCTGCGCCAATCTCGGGCGCCAGATGGCGACCGTGGCCGTGGCGTGGCAAATCTATCAGTGGACGCACTCCGCGACCGCACTCGGGTTGGTGGGCGCCATCAACGTCCTGCCGCTCCTCGCCCTCTCCCTGCCGGCCGGCGTGCTCGCCGATCGGGCGGATCGCGGGCGGGTCATCGCCCTCACGACGGGCGGGATCGCCGTCCTGTCGCTCCTGCTGGCCTGGGTGGCCTGGCGTGCCGCCGAAATCCCGCATCTGCCGATCCTGGACGCCGCCAATGAATCGCTCCGTCAGCTGGCGGAGCGCTTCGAACGCGACCCCGGTGCCCAGGCCCTCGACTTCTCCCGGCCGGCCCTGCCCATTGTCTACGCACTGCTGCTCGCCATCGCGGTCCTGCGCATCCTGGGATGGCCAGCGAGGTCGTCGATCATTCCCCTGCTGCTGCCGCCCACGGCGCTGAGCAATGCCGTGACGTGGAATTCCAGCATGTTCGAGATTTCCACCATGGCGGGTCCCGCCATCGGGGGCTTCATCATCGCGTGGTTCGGGTTTCCCGTTGTGTACCTGCTGGACGCGGTGGCCGCCGCCGTGCTGGTCGTCATGCTGGCCGGCATCAAGCTCCAGGCCCCTCCCCGTCCGCCAGAGGCCAAGGGACGCGCCCGGGGGATGCTGGCGGGCGCGGAATTCATCTGGTCCCGCAAGGTGATTCTCGCCGCGAGCAGCCTCGATCTTTTCGCGGTGCTGCTGGGCGGCGCGGTGGCCCTGCTCCCCCTCTACGCCGACCGGATCCTTCACGTGGGTCCCATCGGCCTCGGCTGGCTGCGCGCGGCGCCCTCGATCGGGGCGTTCAGCATGGCGCTGTGGATCGCGCACCGCCGCCCCATGGCCAAGCCCGGCCTCGGCCTGCTTTGGGCCGTGGCCGGGTTTGGCGTTTCCATCATCGTCTTCGGGCTGTCCCCCTGGTTCTGGCTCTCCTTCATCGCCCTCGTCGCGACCGGCGTCTTCGACAATGTCAGCGTCGTCGTGCGCCAGTCGCTGGTTCAACTGCTCACGCCGGATCATCTCCGCGGTCGCGTGACCTCCGTGAACCAGATCTTCATCGGGTCCTCGAATGAGATTGGCACCCTCCGCGCCGGACTCATGGCCGCCCTGATTGGCCCCGTCGGCGCCGTGGTCTGGGGAGGGGTTGGCACCTTGCTGGTTGTCCTCGTGGTGGCCCGCCGCGTTCCCGAGCTGAAAACCCTCCGTCCGCTCAATGAACTCAGGCCGGACTGACTAGGCCCGAATGGGTGTTATCCAGCGACAGGACGCCGCTTTACATCTTTTTTCATTAGACTTTGGAGGGCTTGGCGGCATCCTCGCTTTCGCACATGCTCTCGGCCCTCAGGCGTAAGACGGTGATGATTCTGGCGCTGGCGTTCAGCCTCGTCGCCGCGCTCATTACCATCGCTCTCGACGAGGGACTCCGCGATCGGCTCGGCGAAACCTACTGGGTGGTCGGCCTCGCGATCATCGGCAGCGTTCTGCTCGTTCTCGCCGGCTACGTGTGGGATCGCACGCTGCTCCAGCGCCTGAAGGACATGAAGCAGGTGGCGAAGTCGGATGGGCCTGACGAGACGCCCCTACTGGACAGCGACGCCGATGCCGACGCCGATGAGGTGATCGGCTTGGCGCGCCAAATCGAGCGGATGGCGCAGTCGCTGCAGAAGGTCGAGGCCAGCTATCGCGGCATTGTCGAGGATCAGGTCGACCTGATCTGCCGCTACCGGGCTGACGGAAAACTGACCTTCGTCAACGGGGCCTATCTCCGCTTTTTCGGCCGCAAGCGGGCCGAGCTGCTTGGCCAACCCTTTCCCCTGCGGACGCTGGGCTACCCCAAGTCGGGCTCGACCCTGCCGGACAACGCGGCCTTCGAGGGCGAGATCGCGGATGCCTCGGGCAAGACGGTCAGCCTGCACTGGACGCACCGGGCGATCAAGGACCGCCAGGGCACGGTGCTCGAGTACCAGGCCGTCGGCCACGACATCACGCTGCGCAAGGAGGCCGAGTCCGCCCTGCTGCGCGCCAAGGAAACGGCTGAGTCGGCCGACCGCGCCAAGAGCGAGTTCCTCGCCGTGGTCAGTCACGAAATCCGAACCCCGATCAACGGGGTCATCGGCTTTGCCAAGCTGCTGCGCGAAACGACGCTGACCCCGGACCAGCGTGACTACGTGGAGATGATCCAGAACAGCGGGCAGGCGCTCGAAGTGCTGGTCAGCGACATTCTCGACCTCTCCCGCATCGAGGCCGGCCGGATTGAAATCGAGTCCTCGCCCTTCGCACTGCGCGACGGGGTGCAGGAAGTCATCGCCTTCTTCCAGCCCCGCGCCCGGGCCGCGGGGCTCAAGCTCGACCTGCGTATTGACCCGGCGGTGCCGGTGATCGTCAACGGCGATGCGCACCGCCTGCGGCAGGTGCTCACGAACATTGTGGGCAATGCCATCAAGTTCACCGAGCGCGGCTCGGTCTCGGTCAACCTGACCTGCATCCGGGGCGAAGTCATCCCCGGCACCACGCGCAACCAGGTCCGGGTCTTCTTCACCGTGGTCGACAGCGGCATCGGCATTCCCGCGGACAAGGTCTCGCTCCTCTTCAAGCCCTTCAGCCAAGTCGACGCCTCCTCCAAGCGCCGCCGCGGCGGCACCGGCTTGGGTCTGGTCATCTCGAAGCGCCTCTGCGAACTCATGGGCGGCGCAATCTCGGTCGACAGCACGCCCGGCGAAGGTTCGACCTTCCGCTTCAGCGTCCAGTTTGACTACGAAAAGGGCGATTCCAGGTCGCCCGTGGGCGCTCCGGAGCCGCAGCCGAATCCCAGCCTGAGCCCGGGTCCAGCCGGGGCCTAGTCCCCGTTTCGCGAACGTACAACTGGCGCGGGATCGTCGCAGCGCGTTTCGCCGTGACCGGCTCAAGCCACGCCCGGCTCTCAATCGAGGAGGACCAGCTTGGCGCGATGGCGTAGAAGTACGCCTTGCCGGCGACTTGTCGCCGCCAGCGGGTTCATCCTGCATCGCCGCATGCCCTCCCGCTGCCTCGCCCTTCTGCTCTTTGTTCTCTTCCTGCAGCCTGCCTCCGCTGAACTTCCGGTCGGCCCGGGCCGCGTCCTCCTGGGCGAACGTGATGCCATTGAGGTTTTCACCTACAAGCCGCCGACCTATGCCAACGGCCCCTTGCTGATCATCCTGCACGGCGTGCAGCGCAATGCGGAGGACTATCGCAATTTCGCCATCACCATGGCCGAGCGCTTCGGCGGCATCGTGGCGGCGCCGCTGTTCGACCGGGAACGCTTTCCCTACAATGACTACCAGCAAGGCGGCATCCTGCGCGAGGGCGTGGTGCGACCGCGTGAGGATTGGACCTTCACGCGCCTGGGTGTCCTCATCAATCAACTGCGCGCCCTGACGGGGGATCCGGCCCGCCCGTTCTACATCGTCGGACATTCCGCCGGCGGGCAATTCGTGGCACGGCTGGCCGGTCTCGCCGGAACCCTCGGCGCGGAGCGGCTGATCGCGGCCAATCCCGGATCCCATCTCTTTCCGGTTCGGGACGCTGAGTACGGCTACGGCTTTGGCGGATTGCCCGCCGAGTTGAGCGACGATGCCGCCCTGCAGCGTTACCTCGCCGCTCCGCTCACCCTGTATCTCGGGACGGGCGACAATGATCCGGAACACCGCTCGCTCGACCGCAGCCCCCCCGCGCTCGCGCAGGGCGCGTCGCGCTATGAACGCGGAATGGCCTGCTACCGCGCGGCGCAGACCCTCGCCCAATCGAAGGGTTGGACCTTCAACTGGCGTCTGGTGACCACGCCCGGCGTCGACCACAACGCGGCCAAGATGTTTGCCGTGCCCGAGGTGGCGGACGCCGTGTTTGGCGCCGGGCAGATGCAGCGTTGAAGCGGCCAGCCCGGACTGCATTCTTCCCCGGCATGAAGGCCCGGCACTGGTGGTGGTTCCTGCTCCTCGCGGTTCCGTCATTGCTGGCCTCCAACGAGCCCGAATCGATCCTGACGGAGTTGCCCGATGGCGACCAGGACCTGGCGTCAGCCGAGGCCGCCTATGCGGCCGCGACCGACGAGCCGTCGGCGCTCCGCGCGCTCGCCACCATCGTCAACCTGCACCGGCGCCGCGGCGACTACGCCGACGGCTTGGCCGGCGCGAGCGACGGATTGGCCCGGGCCCAATCCCTCGGCGACAAATCGCTGCAGATTGAATTTCTCTACCTGCAGGGCCGGATCTATTGGAACCTCACCGACTATCCCCGGTCGCTGGAAGTGCACCTGACCGAGCTGGGGCTCGTCCAGCAACTTGAAGACCCGTTCCTGCTCGCCCGCACCCATGGCGGGCTGGGCCTGACCTATCAGCGCTATGAACGGGCCGAGGATGCGCTGTACCACTTCCATCTCGGCCTGGCCGCTGCGGCGCGCGCACCGGATCAGCGCATCCGCGGCAGCCTGCTCAATAGTCTGGGCAATTACCACCTCGCTCGCGGCGAGTTGGACCGTGCGGCTGAGCTTTATGAGGAAGCGCTTTCCATCCGGGTGCCGTCCGGGAATGCGCGAGCCATCGCCGAGACCCTGACCAATCTGGGGCTCGTCGCCGATGCCCGGGGGGAGCATGCCACGGCGCTCGAGTACCTCCGCCGGGCGCTCGTCACCTTCGAGGCACTCAAGTACCGTCGCTACATCGCCAATACCCACCGGCGGCTCGGGCGGGTCCTGCGCAACGCCGGCCAGATGGACGAATCACTCGTCAGCCTCGCCTCCGCCGAACGCTACGCGGCGACCCTGCAGAGCGACGATGTGATGGCCGATATTCTCCAGGAATACGCCCTGACCCACGAGGCCCGCGGCGATCTGGCCGCTGCCCTGGCCGCGCAGCGCCGCCACGCCGACCTGCGGGAACAGCTCCGCGGCGCCGAGGATCGGCGCCGCATGGCCGAGCTGCGCGCCCGCTACGGGGCCGAGCAGAAGGAGTTGGAAATTGAGCTACTCCGCCGCGACCAGGCCCTTCAATCAGCCGAGGCCGACCGCCGTCGCTCCCGCCAATGGGCGCTGGTGACCGCCCTGGGTGGCGGCATCACCCTGCTCGTCGCGCTCAGCTTCTTCCAATTGTTGCGCCTCCGGGGCGAGCAGCGGCTCAGGCGCGCCACGGAGGATGCCCGCGGCCGCGCCGAAGCCGCCGAGCAGATCAAGACCAAGTTGCTCCGCATGGCCTCGCATGACCTCAAGGTCCCGCTTCAGGCGCTGCATGCCACCGCGGGGCAGATTGCCGAGCAGGCCGAGGACACCGCCGGCGTGCGGCGCCGGGCGAGCGACATGCAGTCCGACACCGCCCGGATGCAAATCCTGGTCCGGGATTTCCTCGAGCTCTCCGCCGTGGAACAGGGCCACCTGCACCTCTCGCCCGCCCCGGTCGAGCTGGCCGCGATCGCCTGCGAGACCGCCGGAGCCCTCCAGCCTCTCGCCCGGAAGAAACGGCAGCAGCTCTCCGCGTCGGCGCCGCCCCAGCCCCTGCCCCCTGTGCGGGCGGATGCCTCGCGCTTGCGCCAGATTTTCGAGAATCTGCTGGGCAACGCGCTCAAGTTCACGCCCGAAGGCGGCAACATCCGGGTCGATTTCGGCACGCAGGATTCCTGGGTTTTCGCGGAGGTCCGCGACAACGGCCCCGGCCTGAAGGCGGCCGATTTTGCCCGGATCTTCAGCCCCGCACCGGCCTCGCCGACGAACGATGGCACCAGCGGGATGGGTCTGATGATCGTGCGGGAACTGCTCAATCTGCAGGGCGGCCGGCTGGAGGTGCAATCGCAACCGGGCCAGGGCGCGGTGTTCCGCGTGCTCTTCCCGGCCGCCTGATCGCCTCAGCCCAAGCCGTTGCGCAAGCTCCAGCGCACCAGGGTCGGCACATCGTGCATGCCCAACTTGGCACAGATCCGGGCGCGATGCTTCTCCACCGTCCGCGGGCTCAGGCCCAGCTCGGCGGCAATCTGCTTGGAGAGCAGGCCACGCACCACCAGACGCACCACCTCGCGCTCCCGCTCGCTCAGGGAGTCGGCCCCGCTCCAGGGCAAGGCAGGATCCGCCATGACCGGCATCGGGGGGGGCACCGTTGCGGAAAAATGCATCCCGCCCTGCCACACGCACTGCACGGCGTGCGCCACCTGTTCCATAGGGGAGCTCTTGTCCACAAATCCCGCCACGCCGAGCGCCAGCAGTTCACCCGGCAAACCGGACTCTGGATAGGCTGTCAGTACGACCGTCCGGGGCCGACATCCCCGCTCCCACAGTCCCCGGACCACGCCGCGACCATCCATGCTGCGCAAACGCAGGTCCGTGACGAGCAGGTCCGGCGTCCGCTCCAGACACGCCGCCATGGCCTGTTCGCCGGACGCGAAATCGCGCAGTTCAGACGCAGGAAAGGCTTTCCGCAGCGTCTCCCTCAGGAGCAGACGGTACGTCGCGGTATCATCCACCAAAACAATGCTGGGTGATGCCTGTCCCTCATTCATGAGCCCCGACTGTACAACGAGAGGGTCGGAATGACGAGCGACAATCACCCGCGGCCAGGGTCCCGGCGGCCAATGGCGTAGAAGTACGCCATGTCCCGTCCTTGTCTGCCCTCGGCCCGAAACCAACGTAAAAGCGCCAAGCGGCCTGCCTCGACCCCTGCACCCCACGCGAAACCAACCCCGTCTTCCGAACATGAAACCCCTCTTCAAGCTGAGCCCCCCTCTGGCCTTGCTCGCGCTGTCCACCCCGCTGACGTGGGCGCAGCCCACGACCCCTCCGGCGAACGAAGAGCCCGTCACGCTCGAAGCCTTCACGGTCACCGGCACCAATATTCGCCGAATGGACGTCGAGAAGGTTCTGCCGATCACGATCGTCAGCACGGATCAGATCGAGGCGCGCGACGCTTCCCAACCCTCGGAGCTGCTCGCATCACTCCCCGCGGTCACCGGCATCCCCGGCAACGAGACTGCCACGCTGGGCGCCACCGCCCGCGGTGACAATGCCAGCATCGCCATGCGCGGCCTCGCCTCCTCAAACACGCTGATCCTGCTCAACGGTCGCCGCCTCCCCGCTCACGGGATCAGCCAGGGCGAGGCCGGCGTGCCCACCCTTTCGGTCAACTCCAACCAGCTCCCCAATCGCGGCATCCAGCAGGTTGAGGCCCTGCGTGACGGCGCCTCCTCGATCTACGGCACCGATGCCGTCGCCGGCGTGATCAACTACATCACCCGCCGCGACTTCGTTGGCACCGAGGTCGCCCTGCGCTACGCCCAGACCGAGATCGGTGACGGGCGCGAACTTCGCGCCACCCTCACCCACGGCCTCACCTTCGCTGGCGATCGTGGCCGCGCCCAGGTCGTCATCGATTTGTATGACCGCGAGGCGATTTTCGCCCGCAACCGCGACTTCATGGTCGAGAGCGACCACACCGGCCGCGCACCCGCGCCGTGGAACGTCTCGACTAACACCCAGTTCAACGCACGTTCCGCCACGAGCGAATTCGGCAGCTACAGCATCGGCACGGTCAGCAGCACCGGCACCTTCACCACCGCCCGCCCCGCGGGCATCCCGGCCGCGCTCGCGGCGGCCAACGGCGCCTTCTTCCTCAGTCCAGTCGACGGCGGCGGCGTCGGCTTCCGCACGACCACACCTCCCCGGAGCGGCGTCACCAATCTCTACTACTGGAATAACAACGACTATCGCGTCCTCCAGCCCGAGTCGTTTCGCACCAACATCTTCAGTTCGGTGGACTTTGATCTGAACGACCGGGTCCAGCTGTTCGCCGACCTCAGCCTGTATCAGGCTGACTCCACCACCTTCCGCGAGCCGGCCTCCATCACCCTCGCGACCGACGGCGACTACATCGTTCCCGCCTCCAATCCTTGGAACCCCTTCGGCACCCGCTTCTGGCACCCCACGGGCGCGCCCAATGCCGACGGCACCGCGCGGCTCACCGGCACGCCCGGCGATGTGCGCATCAGCAACAAGCGGCTCACCGATCTCCCCGACCGTGTCGCCGAGATCGACAATCGCGTCCTCCGCGGCGTCGTCGGCCTGCGCGGCCAGTGGGCTGACACCTGGCGCTGGGAAAGCGCCTTCCTCCACGCGGACAACAAGGTGACCGACAAGGAATCCAACACTCCCCGCGCGAGCCTCTTCCGGCCCACCCTCAGCCAGACCTCGCCCAACCTGGCCTTCAATCCCTTCACTCGGACCTTCGCCGTCCGGGACGGCACGCTCGTCGTGACCGGCGACTACCAGAATCCGACGACGCTCATCCAGTCCTTCATGGACACGTTCGTCCGTCTCGGTCGCACCAGCCTGACCAGCCTCGACTTCAATACGAGCGGCGAGGCCTTCGACCTCTGGGGTGGCAACACCGTCAATCTCGCCTTCGGCGGCGAGTATCGCCGTGAGACCTACGTCGACTCCCGGCCCCCCTTCGCCGGTTTGAATCCCCCGGGCTCGGGCCTCGACCCCACGACCAATGATTTCATGAATTTCTCGCCCAACTCCGACACGAACGGCGACCGCAATGTCACCGCGGCCTACGCGGAGGTCCGCGTTCCCCTCGTCGGCGGTCAGTTCACCCTCCCCCTCGTTCAGGAACTGGAGGTTTCCGCCTCCGCCCGCTACGAGAACTACACCGACTTCGGTGACACCACCAAACCCAAGCTCGGGCTCATCTGGCGCCCCGCCGATCAGGTCATGGTGCGCGCCTCCTACAACGAGGGCTTCAAGGCTCCCAACCTCGCCCAGCTCTTCACCGGCACGCTCACCCGAACGGTCACCGGCAGCAACGACACCTACCGCAGCCCCGTCACCGGTCTGCCCACCGACGGTCCGTCCAACCGTCGCAGCATCGCCGCCGGCAACCCCGATCTGCAACCCGAGGAGTCCGAGGGCAAGTCCGCGGGCATCGTGTTCGATCTTCCCTGGGTCAAGGGCCTCTCCTTTGCCGTCGACTACTGGGAAATCCGCCAGACGAGCGTGATTTCCTCCTCCGGCTCCATCGCCGACGACACCGCCGCCCTCCAGGCCGCGACGGCCGCCGCCCTCGGCGCGGGCCAAGCGATCGGCAGCATCGATCTCGGCTCGGGCACCGCCGCCTACAAGGGCGACCCCGCTGTGGTCCGCCTGCCCGTTACTCAGGCCGACCGCGATTTCTTCGCGGCCTACAACGCCACCCGCGCACCCGGCAATCAGCGCGCTGTGGTCGGCGGGATCGACTTCCTGCGTACCACCTACTTCAACCGCGCATCCCAGTTCGTGAACGGCTACGACCTCGACGCCACCTACCGCCTGCCGCGCACGGCGCTGGGCAACTTTACGCTGAACACGACGTGGTCCTACCTGAACGACTTCCATTCCTACACCAGCGCCGGCGCCTCCCGCACCGAATTGCGCGGAACCAATGACGCCGCCATCGCCGGCGCCACCCCGAAGTGGCGCGGCAACAGCACGGTGACCTGGCGCAACAATGGCTGGACCGCCGGCCTCTCCGCCAACTACCTCGGCTCCTACACCGATAGCGGCGCCACCACCACCGCCGCCATCTACGAGTCGCTGGGCCGTCCCAGCTACATCACACCCGTCGCGACCAATGGCACGACCGTCTACCGCTTCACCGTGCGGGACTCGATCGACTACAACGCCTACCTCAGCTACAACTTCCGCAACCACTCCAACAAGCTGCTCAACCGCACCTCCATTCGCGTGGGCGTGATCAACCTGTTCGACAAGATCCCACCGCTCGCGAGCGACTCCCGCGGCTACGATCCGTCGCTCTACAACCAGATGGCGCGCGGTCGTTCCTGGTCGCTGCAGATCACCAAGTCCCTGTAAGGACCCCGCTCCGCCCTGGCTTCCCGCTCACGCGCAACGTCCTCATCGACCGTAGCCAAACCGGTGTCCCATCCGTCCCGAGGCCTCTCCCGTTGGCTGGGGTTCGTCGGCTTCATTCTGGCCGTCCCCCTGCTGGTGGCGGCGCCCGCCGCCGTAACCGTCGAGCCGGTCACCGCGGCGCGGGGCATGGTCGTCGCCGGCCACCCCGAGGCCGCGGCCCTCGGCGCCCGCGTGCTGGCGGACGGGGGCAATGCCATGGACGCGGCCGTCGCCGTATCCCTCGCCCTCGGCGTAGCCGAACCCTATGGCTCCGGTCTCGGGGGCAAGCTCATGCTGCTCTATCACGACAGCGCCACGGGCAGCACCCTCGCAGTGGATGGCATGGATGCCGCCGGGCATTCCCTTGACGTGGAGGCCTACCGAAAACTTCCCACCGCCCGGCGTTCCGATGGCTGGTCGTCCGTGGCGGTGCCCGGTCTGCCCGCCGCGCTGGAACTCGCTCATATGCGCTGGGGTTCCCGGCCGTGGGGCGAACTCGTGCGCCCCGTGGCCGAGCTGGCTCGGGACGGAGCCACCATCCTGCCCAAAACCCGCGACCTGATCGCCGAGCGGGTCGACAAGCTTCAGCAGGATCCCGCCCTCGCGGCGCTCTTTCTGCCCGGCGGTGCGCCGCCCCCGGTCGGCGTGCGCCTCCCGCAGCCCGCGCTGGCCGCCACGCTCGAACTCCTCGCCCGCGAGGGGATGCAGGCCTTCTACCACGGCACGATCGCGGCTGCTATTGCCGAGGGCGCGCAAGCCGGGGGCGGTCATCTCACGGCGGAGGATCTCGCTCGCTATGCGGCTCGCGTTGACGATCCCGTCCGCACGCGCTTCGCGGATCATGAGCTTCTGGGCGGTCCGCCGCCCACCTCAGGGGCCACCCTGGTGTTTGCCATTCTCTCGCGCCTGGGCGACGAGCCGCTGGTGCCCCCGCTGCGATCCGCCGCCAACCTTGACCGCATCGGCCGCGCCTGGCGCGAGGCCCTCCCGATCGTGCAGGCCTCCGTGGGCGACGCCGCTCCCGCCGGCGCTTCGGCCGCGAGGAGTCCGGATGCCACTGGCCTCAACGATGCCACCACCCACTTCATCGTCGTGGATCGTCACGGAAACATTGTCTGCGCGACCCAATCCCTGAGCCTGCACTTCGGCGCGGGCGTCATGGCCGCGGGCGTGATCCTCAACGACAGCATGAGCAATTTCTCCTACGCTGACGCGGCCAGTCCCAATTTCATCGCCCCCGGCCGCCGGCCACGCAGCACCATCACCCCGACCCTGGTCCTTCGCGAAGGGCAACCGGTCCTCGCGCTGGGTGTTCCCGGTGCCCAGCGCATCCCCACCGCCGTTCTCCAAATTCTTCTCGATCATTTGCAGTTCGGTCGCCCGCTCGCCGAGGCCATCGGCGACACCCGTATCCACTGGTTCAATCCCGTTGCCGCGAGCGATCCGGACACGATCGAGGCGGAAAAGTCCTTCCGTGCCAATGTGGCGGATGAACTGCGCGCCCTCGGGTGGCGCGTGGACCTGCGCGAGGATCCCGGCACAGGACGGCATTTCGGCGGAGTCAATGCCGTGACCCTCAATCCCGATGGCTCCCGCACGGGGTATGCCGATCCGCGCCGCACCAACGCTGCCGTCGGCCACTGATCTTCCGCCCTCCCCCGTCGTCATCTCTTGCCGTGAGTCTTCCCGCCGAATCTTCTGTCCCGTTTGGCCCAAACTATGGTCGCCGCCAATGGGCCGGCTGGTTGCTCGGCCCCGGGGCCCTGCTGCTCACGCTAGTCCTACCCCCGCCCGACGGCCTCAGTGTCGCCGGCTGGCACACGGCCGGTGTGGCTCTGCTCATGGCCACCTTCTGGATCTGTGAGTCCATTCCGCTGCCCGCCACCGCCCTCCTTCCCCTCGTCCTCTTTCCCCTGCTCAACCTGGGCTCCGTTCAGGAAAGCGCCGCGCCCTACGCCAACCCCATCATCTACCTCTTTCTCGGCGGCTTCGTGATCGCCCTCGCGATGCAGCGCTGGAATCTCCACCGCCGTTTCGCGATCAGCCTGATCGGCTTCATGGGCGCGCAGCCCTCGCGCATCATCGCCGGATTTCTCCTCGCCTCGGCTGCGCTCAGCATGTGGGTGAGCAACACGGCCACCGCAATGATGATGCTGCCCATCGCCCTGTCCGTCGTGCAATTGCTGCCGCGGGAGACCGCCGACAAACCGGAGACCAAGGCGTTTGCCACCGCCCTATTGCTGGCGGTGGCCTACGGTGCCACCACCGGCGGCATGGGCACCCTGATCGGCACGCCCCCCAACGCGCTCTTGGCAGCCTATCTCGGCAAGGTGTACAATGTCACCATCGGCTTCGGCCAATGGATGCTGCTCGGGGTGCCCGTGGTTCTGGTGACCCTGCCGGTCGTCTACTACGTCCTGACCCGATTCTCCTTCAAGCTGGACCGCGAGGAAGTCCCGGGCATGACCGCCCTCATCGCGCGGGAAAAGTCCCGCCTCGGCGCGTTCAGCGGCGGCGAACGCGCCGTGCTCATCGTCTTCGTGCTCACGGCCGTCGGGTGGATTTTTCAGCCGCTCCTGGCGCGGACTTTGCCGATGATCACTGACACCACCATCGCCATCGGGGGCGCCTTGCTGCTCTTCATGATCCCCCTCAGCCGGCGCGGTGATTTCGTGATGGACTGGGATTCCTGCAAAGCGATCCCCTGGGAGGTCCTGCTGCTGTTTGGCGGCGGACTCAGCCTGTCCGGCAATATCCAGAAACATGGTCTTTCCAACTATCTCGGCGATCTGAGCGGGGCGCTCCAGGGAGTGCCCATGCTCCTCACGCTCTGCCTCGTTTGCTTCGGCATCCTCATGCTCACGGAGCTGACCAGCAACACCGCCACGGCCGCCACCTTCCTGCCCATTGTAGCCGCCATCGCCATCAGCCTCGGGCAAAACCCGCTGCTCTTCCTGATTCCCACGGCGCTCGCCGCCAATTGCTCGTTCATGCTGCCGGTCGGCACCCCACCCAATGCCATTGTTTTCGGCAGCGGGCACATCACCCTGCCCCAGATGGCCAGAGCCGGCATGTGGCTCAACGTCATCCTCGTCCCGATCATCGTCGGCCTCGTCCTGCTACTCGGTCCCCTCGTCTTCGGCCTCGAGTTCGACACCCTGCCGTCCTGGGCCCGATGACCGCACAGGCGGCGAGGAGGGTTCTTGCCCACCGGTTGCCGCCCCCCAAAAGAACGGTGGGGCCGATCTCGGCTCAGGGACACCCCGCCCGAAGCTCCAAGGGCTGGAATCGCAGCGGAAAACACCGACCCGAGGCTTGCGCCCGCCGCCTTGCAATCATTCTTCCTCCACCACCCCGTTCCTAAAGCAACTCTCGGGGACATCTGGAGGCGCGGGGCGGAATTGAACCGCCGCATAGAGCTTTTGCAGAGCTCGGCCTTACCACTTGGCTACCGCGCCGTCAGCAGACAGGAGTCGGAAGTTGCAGGGATTCCCACCGGCGCGCAAGCCCGACTTTACGAATCCCGGGGAGCGCCGGTTTTCAGGGGTATTGACGGATGGACACGTTCATCGCCTTGCTGTCATTCCTCTTCTCCTCACCCACCATGTCGTCCACCCTCGTATTCACCATCGCCAATCAAAAGGGCGGCGTCGGCAAGACCACCACGGCCGTCAATCTCGCCGCCGCGCTGGCCGAGAAGAAGATTCACACCCTCCTGATCGACCTCGACCCCCAGGCCAACGCGACCAGCGCGATCGGCGTCGAGAAGCAGGAAGGCCGCAGTCTCTACGGCCCCCTCCGGGGCGAGGGCTCCGCGCTCGAGATGATCACGCCCACCCCTTACGAGCACCTCGCCCTGATCCCGAGCGAGGAGGACCTCGCGGCGGCGGAGATTGAGATCGCCCAGTCGGAGAACTACCTCGCCAAGCTCCGGACCGTGCTCGAGCCGATCCGCGCGTCCGGCGGCTACCGCGTCATCATCATCGATTGCCCCCCCTCCATGGGCATGCTGTCGATGAACAGCCTCGCCGCCGCCGACTACCTCCTGATCGCCCTCCAGTGCGAGTACATGGCCCTCGAGGGCCTCGGCCAGATCCTCCGCAATGTGGAGCGCATCAAGAGCGCAGGACTCAACGGCAAGCTCGAGCTCGGCGGCGTCGTCATGACGATGTTCGACGTGCGCACCAATCTCTCGCGGCAGGTCGTTGACGAGGTCAAGCAGCACCTCCCCGACAAGATCTTCGAGACGGTCATCCCCCGCACCATCCGCCTCAGCGAGGCCCCCAGCTTCGGCAAGACCATCTTTGCGTACGACCCGCTCTCCCCGGGCTCCACCGCCTATCGGAACCTCGCGAAGGAAGTGATCAAGCGCTTCGGGCTCAAGGAGGAGGGCAAGGGATCGAAGTCAGAGGCCGCGGTGAAGCCAGAGGCTGGAGGCCAGAAGCCGGAGGCCAGCCCGCCCTCCGCCGTGAAGTATCCGTGACGAAAGCGGCCTGCCAAATGACCAATGCCCAATTTCCAATGACCAATGCCCTCGATCCGGCCTCGCGCGTTCCGGCCGCCGCGCACACACCTTCGTCATTCGGATTTCGTCGTTCGGATTTACCATCCGCCATCCTAGCCATTGGTCATTGTTCATTG
>CAYZCV010000046.1:0-5867 GCA_964476965.1 uncultured Opitutus sp.
CGACGGATCCTCAAGCAACTCGTCGTAGCTCTGGTAGCGGCCCTTGATGCCGAAGTGGTCAGCGACAGCCGTCAGCTTGTCCTTGGAGCGCTGACACACCGCGGCCAGGTTGGCCTGCGGATGGGCCTGGTAGATCGGAATGAATTCGGCGCCGAAGCCGAGGCCGATGATGGCAACGTTGATTTTGCGGTCTTTCATGGAGTGGAGCGGGGGGCGAGGGTGCGTTGCAGGAAGGCGAGGCCCTCCCGTGCAAAGGTGTCCTGATCGGGAACGCGGCGCTTCCAGATGCAGACCGCGGCGGCGAGGTCCCGGTTTTCCGGCGTGAAGCTTTCGATGATCACCGTCCCGTTGTAGTTCACGGCCGCGAGGCCGCGGGCGAAGGCGGACCAGTCCGTCAGGCCGGTCCCCGGCACGCCGCGCTGGTTCTCGGAAACCTGGACGCTCACCAGCAGATCGCCCGCGGCGCGGATGGCCGCCTCCAGGTTATCCTCCTCGAGGGTCATGTGAAAGCTGTCGATCATCAGACCCGCGGCCGGGTGCGCGACATCCCGGGCGAAGCGCACGCCGTCGGCGACGCTGTTCACCAGATCTGTTTCAAAGCGGTTGATCGGCTCGATCGCGATGCGCTTTCCGCGGGCGGAGGCCATGATGCAGGCGGCGCGCACACCCTCCACGGCAAGCGACCACTCGGCCTGGCGCTGGGCATCGGGCAGGTACCGGCGTTTGCCCACTTCGGAGTAGAGAGGGCCGCAGACCGCGGGCGCGCCGATCTCCGCCGCGAAATCGAGGCAGCGCTCGATGTAGTCGAGCGTGGAGCGACGCACCTTGGAGTCGGGGTGGGTTAGATCCCGACCGGGGCCGAAGGCGCCGCAGGCGGAGCCCTTGAGATTGTGGTCGGACAGGAGCTGGCGGATGCGGCGGGCGTCCAGCAGGGCGGGATCCTCCAGCGGCAGCTCCACCGCGCCAAAGCCGAGGCGGGCGATGCGGGGAATGAGCTCCTCCGCCGCAGCGGTGGTGAGCGGGGAAACCCAGAGCCAGGTGGTGGCGCCGATGATCATGGAAAGGGTGGGGCGGGCGCAGCGCAGGGGCGCGGCGCGGGGGGGACGAGGCGCCAGTATGCCACGCCGACCCCGGCCGGGTCTAGGACGCAGCCGTGCATTTGCGGTGTATGATTGCGACAGGGGCCGTCCGGGCGTCGCCGGCTTCAAAGGTCAGGCGCTGGTGAGGTACTGCCGCCGGTAGGTCGTTGGCGGCATCCCCATGGCGCGGCGAAACTGGCGGGAAAAGTCGCTGTGATCGTAGAAGCCGACTTCGAGGGCGATTTCCGTCGGACGCCGGTCGGTGGTGCGCAGGAGCTCGGCCGCGATCGCGACCCGCATGCGGATCAGGTAGGTCCGGGGATTCATCTGAAAGGTCTGGCGAAACTTCCGCTCGAACTGGCGGACGGAGAGGCGCGACAGCCGGGCGAGGTGTTCGACATCCAGCTTCTCGGCGAAGTGATCCTTCAGGTGGTCGGCGGCGGGGGCGAGATCGAGGTAGGGTTGGATTGCGGCCCGGGTGCCCTCGTAGCTTTTCACCGTTCCGCAAATTCCGCAGACGCGGCCGTCGCGATCGCGCAGCGGCAGCTTGTTGGTTTCACACCATTCCGGCCGGCCGGCGGAATTGGGGAAAAGCTCGATGATGCCGAGAATGGGCTGCCCGGTCGTGATCACGCGCCGGTCGCCCTCGCGATAGTGGCCGGCGAGGGCCGCGGGAAAGAGGTCATCATCGCTCAGACCCACGACCTCGGTTTCCGAAGCAAAGCCGCACCGACGGGCAAACGCCGTGTTGGCGTACATGATCCGGCCCTCGAGGTCCTTGGCGAAGAACAGGATGCTCCCCGCATGTTCGAAGAGCTGACGGAACTGGCCGGCCGGCAGTTTTTGCGCCCACGCTTCCTGCAGACGGAGGCGCTGCGATGGCGATTGCATACACGGAAATGAGCGCCTCATTCCTATCGTGTCAACGGGGGTTCTGGTAGAGTGCAGGCCGTCGGTTACCCGTTTACCCCCTCCTGCCCATGCGCCTGATCCGGTTCGTGCTTCTTGCCTTTGTTCTTCTCGGCGGCGCCGCATTTGCGGCCGCGCCCGTGGTTCATCCCCAGTCCGACGCCCGTCGGTTGGAGGTGCTTTTCCTCGGCTCGCCGACCGCGAGCCATGCCGCGCACGACCCGATCACGCGCTACCGGATGCTCAAGCGGGCGACGGGCACGGCGGGCATCAATCTGACCTACAGCGAGAGCCTGGAGCAGGCGCTGACGCCCGCGTTCCTGGCGCAGTTCGACGCCGTGCTGCTGTACGGCAACTGGCCGCGGATTGAACCCGAGCAGGAGCGCGCCCTGCTTGGCTATGTGGAGAGCGGCCGCGGATTCATCCCGGTGCACTCGGCCTCGGCCTGCTTCGGCAATTCGGATGCCTTCATTGCCCTGGTTGGCGCCCGCTTCCAGCGGCACGGGGGCGAGGTCTTCACGCCGGCGACAATCCAGCCAGATCACCCGACCATGGCCGGACTGGCGCCGTTGGAGGCCTGGGATGAGACTTATGTCCACGATCGTCTGGGGGGTGACCGGACCGTGCTGCAGGTCCGCAAGCATGCCGAGGGCGAGGAGCCGTGGACGTGGGTCCGCACGCAGGGTTCAGGTCGGGTGTTTTACACCGCCTCGGGCCATGATGAGCGGGTCTGGAACCAGCCGGCGTTTCATCAGCTGTTGATCAAGGGCATCCAGTGGGCCGTGGGCGCCCAGGCCTCGGACCGGTTGACTCGTCTGCAGCTGCCGGTGCTGAAGGAACAGGACGTGGTGATGCCGGGCTATCTGCGCAAGCAGCCGATCACCAAGGCCCAGATGCCGCTGACGCCCGAAGAAAGCGCCAAGATGATCCAGGTGCCTCCGGGCTTCGAGTTTGCCCTCTTTGCGGCCGAGCCAGACATCATCAACCCGATCTACGTGGGCTGGGATCACCGCGGCCGCGCCTTCGTGGTCGAGACGATTGACTACCCGAACAATCTGCAGGCGGGGAACATCGGCCATGATCGCATCAAGATCGCCGAGGACACGAATGGTGACGGGAGGGCGGACAAGTTCACCGTTTTTGCGGAAGGCCTCTCGATTCCGACGTCGCTGGTTTTCGTGAACGGGGGCGTGCTGTGCACCAACGGCACCCAACTGCTCTTCCTCAAGGACACGGACGGCGATGATCGCGCGGATGTGCGGCAAGTCGTGATCGAAGGGTTCAAGATGCACGACACGCACGCGAGCGTGTCCAATCTGCGCTACGGCTACGACAACTGGATCTACGCCACGATCGGCTACTCGGGATTCGCGGGTGAGGTCGGCGGGGTGAAGCATGAATTTGCCCAAGGGCTCTTCCGCTTCACGCCCGATGGCAGCAAGCTGGAGTACCTCCAGCCCACGACGAACAACACCTGGGGACTCGGCTTCATGGAGGACTTCGCGATCATGGGATCCACGGCGAACGGCAACCCGTCCTGGGTGCATACCCTGCCGCAGGAGCGTTTCCGGGCCCTGGGCGTGGCGCAGCAGCGCACGCCGCGGGCGGATGACAATCCGTTCTACTATCCGAGCTCGATGGACATCCGTCAGGTCGATGTGCACGACAAGTACACGGCGGGGGCGGGCCACGCGTTCTACACGGCGCGCCGCTTTCCGGCTGATTATCAGAACAAGGTCGCCTTCGTGACCGAGCCGACGGGCAAGCTGGTCGGTTCCTTTGACGTGGCCCCGGCCGGCGCAATCTTCACCGCCCGCCAGCGACCCAACAATATCTTCAACAGCGCAGATGCCTGGAGCTCGCCAGTGACAGCGGATGTCGGCCCCGATGGGGCGCTCTGGATCGCCGATTGGTACAACCTGATCATTCAACACAACCCGACCCCGACCGCGGCCTCCTCGGGGGTCGACGCGCAGAATGGGCGCGGCAATGCCTACCAAACGCCTTTGCGTGACACCGCACACGGCCGCATCTGGCGGGTTTATCCGCGCGGCAGCGCGAACGATGCGATGCCGACGCTGGATCCGGCGCGTCCGGAAACATTGGTGGCCGGCCTGTCCCACGGAAATCAGCTCTGGCGCCTGCACGCCCAGCGCCTGCTGGTCGAGGGCGGCCATCGCGCGGCGGCGCCTGAGTTGCGTCGCGTGGTTCAGATGGGAGGAATCGGTGCGGTCCACGCCCTGCAGGCGCTGGCCGCCCTGGGGCCGATCGAGACCGACCTTCTGGCGCTCGCGTGGCGCTCCGAGGATCCGGCGCTGCGACGCGCGGGTCGCGAACTCGCCGCCCGTGAGAATCCGACCTTCCTGCGCGGGCAGGTGATGGCGGGCACGGGTGCCCTGACGGCTGCGAATCCCCGCGAACTCCTCGAGTTGCTGGGCGCTGTCTCGCGCCTGGAAGCGGATCCGGCGCTGGGCGCGCGCATCTTTGCCACGGGGTTGGCCTTGGAGCCAACCCTGGTCAAGGACACGGTGATGGCGGAGGCTTGGCAGCTGGCGGCCCGAGCGCATGCGCGCGGCGTGATTGACGCGGCTCTGGCGGCGAATCTGCCCTTCAAGCAGGCGGACCAGACTCTGGCCGGCCAGATCCTTCCCGTGGTGGCCTGGTACACGGGCGCGTCACCGGAGCGCCGGACGGCCGTCCTGGCCGCCGCGCGGGGGCAGGCGAATGCCTTTGCCGAGTTTGTGGCGGCGGGTCTGGCCGGCCCCGCCACTCCGACCGTCGTGGCGGCGCAGTTTGCGCCCAATCCCTTGGTGCATCAGCGGGGAGCCCAGGTTTACGGCAATACTTGCGTGGCCTGCCATGGCCTGGATGCAAAGGGCGTTGAGGGTGCGTTTCCGCCGCTCGCCGGCTCGGAATGGATCACGGGCGATCCGTCGGCGGCGATTCGGATTGTGCTACACGGGCTGACCGGCCCGATCACGGTGGCCGGGTCGACCTACGACAGCGTGATGCCGCCGGTCATGGGACTTTCGGATACGGACATTGCCAGCGTGCTCACTTATCTGCGCCAGAGCTTCGGCAACGATGCCTCCCCGGTGGCGGATGCGGAAGTCCGCGCCGTGCGGGCCGCAACCCGGCAGCGTCGTGACCTGTGGACGGCCGAGGAACTCAAGACGCCCGTCAAGCTGACCCCCTGAACCGAGTTCGGCGAACGGGCGGGGCTGGCTGCACCCGCCGAGATTGCGGCCACGCGATTCAGGGTCGTCAGGGTTGCGTCGGCGGCCCGGGTGCGGCGCAATGGCGGCGATGAAGGAGGCCTCCCCTGAGCACCATGCAGAAGTCTCCCGCCGCGCGGGGCTCGCCGCGGGTCTGGTGCTGCGCGGGGTGGCGCTGAACGGCTTTCTGGCCGCGTTGAAGCTCGCCGGGGGAATCCTCGGCCACACGTACGCGCTGATCGCGGACGCGGTGGAGTCGATGCTGGATATCTTCTCCTCGCTGCTCGTCTGGATGGGCATTCGCGTCGCGGCGCGTCCGCCGGACGAGAATCATCCCTATGGCCACGGCAAGGCGGAGCCGCTCGCGGCCATGGCGGTTGCGCTGTGCATCTTTGCGGCCGCGGGGTGGATTGCGGTTCACGCGGTGCGCGAGATCATCACCCCTCACCAAGGCCCGCACTGGGGCACGCTCCCGCTCGTGGCGTTCGTCGTCTTCGTGAAGTACCGCTTCTCGCGCCGTCTGATGGCGGCGGGCGATCGGGACGGCAGCACGGCCTTGGGTGCCGAGGCCTGGCATCACTATGCCGATGCGGTGACGTCGGCCGCCGCCTTTGTCGGCATCGCCATCGCCGTGCTCGGCGGAGAGGGCTACGAGGCGGCGGAT
>CAYZCV010000046.1:5967-24629 GCA_964476965.1 uncultured Opitutus sp.
CTTTGTCGGCATCGCCATCGCCGTGCTCGGCGGAGAGGGCTACGAGGCGGCGGATGATTGGGCGGCGTTGCTCGCTTGCGTGGTGATCGCCTTCAACGGCGTGGAGGTGTTCAACCGGGCGCTGGGCGACGTGATGGACCTCGCGGTGCCGCTGGCTTACGAAACGGAAGTTCGGGCGGTGGCGTCCGCGGTCGCCGGCGTCCGCGGTCTCGACAAGTGCCGGGTGCGCAAGAGTGGGCTCAGTCATCTCGTGGATATTCATGTCGAGGTGGATCCCGAGCTGACCGTGAGTGCGGGCCACGCCATCGCCGGGGCGGTGAAGCATGCGCTCCTGCGCTCCCCGCTGCGGATCACTGACGTCATGGTCCACATCGAACCCGCGTCCAAGTAAGGCGGGTGAGTCAAAGCAAAGGGTTGGCGCAACCGGTTTTGCATCTGCCGGTATTCGGGCAGATTCTACGACTGCGCTTCGGGGTTTATACGATAGCGCCGGACTGGCTTTGCGGTTTACTCGCCGGTCGGCCGGGCGTTAGCGTGGCGTATGAAGACGAGAAATCCGTCCGTACCCCTTAGTGAAAATCAGCACCTGCTCCGCTGGGTCGAGAAAATGGCCGAGCTCTGCAAACCGGCCGCAATCCATTGGGTGGACGGATCCCAAGAGGAATCGGATGCCCTTAGTGTTCAACTGGTTGCAAGCGGAACCTTCATCAAGCTGAATGAGAAGCTGTGGCCGGGTTGCTACTATGCCCGGTCGGACGCCGGCGATGTGGCCCGGGTTGAGGACCGCACCTATATTTGCTCCCTGTCGAAGGACACGGCGGGACCGACCAACAACTGGGTCGACCCGTTCCAGATGCGCCGGAAGCTCAAGGAAGTCTTCGCCGGCTGCATGCAGGGGCGCACGATGTATGTGCTCCCGTACAGCATGGGACCGGTGGGCTCACCCATTTCGCAGATCGGGGTCGAGCTGACGGATTCTCCGTACGTGGTGGTCAACATGCGCATCATGGCGCGCGTTGGTCTCGCGGTGTACAAGGAAATCGACAAGGCGGAAAAGCGGGTGGTCCCCTGCATTCACTCGGTCGGACACCCGCTCAAGCCCGGTCAGAAGGACGTTCCCTGGCCGTGCAATCCGGAAAAGTACATCGTCCATTTTCCGGAGACCCGCGAGATCTGGAGCTACGGTTCGGGCTACGGCGGCAACGCCCTGCTCGGCAAGAAGTGCTTCGCTCTGCGCATCGCCTCCAACATGGCGCGCGATGAGGGCTGGATGGCCGAGCACATGCTGATCCTCGGGGTTGAGAATCCCAAGGGCGAGAAGACCTACGTCGCGGCCGCGTTTCCGAGCGCCTGCGGCAAGACGAACTTTGCCATGCTCATCCCGCCCGCCCACTTCAGCCAGCAGGGCTGGAAGGTCTGGACGGTCGGCGACGACATCGCGTGGATCAAGCCGGACGCGAATGGTCGCCTGCGCGCGATCAATCCCGAAGCCGGCTTCTTTGGCGTGGCGCCGGGTACGTCGAACAAGACCAATCCCAACGCCATGGCCTCGCTCGCGAAGAACACGATCTTCACGAATGTCGCGCTCACGCCCGAGGGCGGCGTGTGGTGGGAAGGCATGACCGACGAGCCGCCGGCCGAGTGTGTCGACTGGCAGGGCAAGAAATGGACCCCCGCGATCGCCAAGGAAACGGGGGCCAAGGCGGCGCATCCCAATGCGCGCTTCACGGCTCCCGCCTCCCAGTGCCCGACGATCGATCCCGACTGGGAGAGCCCCGAGGGGGTTCCGATCAG
Organism: uncultured Opitutus sp.; assembly: GCA_964476965.1. Lineage (GTDB taxonomy): Bacteria > Verrucomicrobiota > Verrucomicrobiia > Opitutales > Opitutaceae > CAMAXB01. Next base: position 7,762 of record CAYZCV010000046.1, read on the forward strand.
CGCCTTCATCTTCGGCGGTCGTCGTGCGACCACGATGCCGCTGGTCTACCAGGCCTTCAACTGGAGCGCGGGTGTTTACACCGGCGCGACGATGGGCTCCGAAATGACGGCGGCCGCCGCCGGCACGATCGGCAAGGTTCGCCGCGACCCGTTCGCGATGCTGCCATTCTGCGGCTACAACATGGGCGACTACTTCCGTCACTGGATCAAGATGCAGCGCAATCTCACCGAGACGCCCCGCATTTTCCACGTGAACTGGTTCCGCAAGGACAAGGACGGCAAGTTCATGTGGCCTGGGTTCAGCGAGAACATGCGCGTCCTGAAGTGGATCACCGACCGCGCCCGCGGCCGGGCGCTGGGTCGCGAGACGCCGATCGGCTGGCAGCCCCGCTACGAGGATCTCGACTGGGAGGGCATGGCCTTCTCCAAGGAGCGCTTCGATGAGCTGCAGGCCTTCGATCGCGAAGCCTGGCGCGCCGAGGTTCTCGGTCAGGAGGAGCTCTTCCTCGATCTCCACGATCACCTCCCCAAGGAGCTGATCTACGAGCGTCAGCTGCTGATCTGCCGGATGTAGGCCTCCCCGCGCTGAAAGGCGCTTCAGGCGGACTCGAGATGTGCCGATGACAGGCGTCATGCCCGCCATCGGCACGCCGCTTTCACGCGACAGGCTCCTTGAGACTGCCCGCTCGCTTCCCGCTGACCTGGAGGTTCTTTCGACCCTGGGTGAAATGCTGCAGGATGTGAATGCGGAGCTGGGGGCGATCGCCGGCCTGCTGCGGCGCGACCTTGCGCTGGCCGCGAGAATCGTGCGCATCAGCAACAGCCCGCTTTTCGGCGGACGGGTTTCCTCGGTCGAGGAAGCGGTCAACCGGGTCGGCTTCGGCGAGATTCTCCGCCTGGTCGGGACGGCAACCACGGGTCGTTTTGCTGATCGGGCCCTCGACCACTACGGGATCACGGCGCTGCAGCTGCGGGACAACATGCTCTACACGGCGTTTGCCTGCGAGGAACTCGCGCGCCTGACCGAGGGCGACACGCGCATGGCCTATACGGCCGGTCTGCTGCGGCCCATCGGTTTCATGGTCCTCGACCGGGCGGCGAAGGGACGGATCCCCCCGCGGGAGTCCTTTGAGCCGAAGCGCTGGGGCAACTACCGCATTTGGGAAGGCAGTTTTCTCGGGGTCGGTCATGCCGAAGTGGCCGGATTGATCCTCGACGAGTGGCATTTTCCGGCGCCCATGGGCTCGGCCCTGCGTTTGCACTACCTGGCCCAACCCGGGGACATGGATCACCCGCTCGCCCTGCTGCTCAACCTGGCTGGCAACCTGACAGGTGCGGCCGGTCATGCCTTCGAGGGAGAGACGGATCACTGGTTGCTGACACCGGAAAAGCTGCGGGCGGCGCGGCTCGACGAGCAGCAATTGGCCATCGCGGCGGAGGCGGCCGGTCGTTCCTTTGACCGCGCGGTGGCCCTGCTGCGCTAGGCGGACGACTTGCGAAAACGCCGGGCCGGACCATGTTCCGGCGCATGGTTGCGCGCCTTCTCCTGATCGCACTTCTGACGCTGGGTCCCCTCGTGGCCCAGCTGCGGGCAGCTGACGACTTGGCCGGCGCGCCGGCGCCCTTGGCCGAGGCGCTGAAAAAGCTCCTGGCCGACGAGGGGCATTGGGCGTCGACCCGGACCTCGCGGTACTTTGACAAGAAAGGCGCGCTGGAACGCACCGATGTTGAACGTCATGACCCCTCGGTCCCGGACGAGCAGCAGTGGCGGCTCCTGCTGCGCAACGGCCGTCCGCCCACGGTCGCGGAGGAGCGTTCCTGGCGGCGCACGCGTGAGCGCGAGATGAGACGGCGGGGGCGCCCGTTGGGGGCGATCATGGATTTTGCCGCCGCCGCGCTGGCGGAGGAGACGCGGACGCACTGGGTCTATTCGGTCCCGATCAAGCCCGGGGCGAGCCGTCGGCTCCCGGCGGAAAAGTTCTACGTTCTGGCCCAGGTCAGCAAGGAGCGGAGTGAACTCGACCGTGTGGCGATCCGGACCACCGAGGCCTTCCGGGTGGCCGGCGTGGCCCAGGTGGAGAACGTGGAGGCTGACGCCAAGTTCGGGGTGATCGACGCGCAGTACGCGGCCCAGCCTCAGTCATTCACCGCCACCGGCAGTGCGAAGATTGCGTGGATGTTTCGCGTGGGCGGTCGGCTCGAGACCGAGTGGAGCGAGTTCCAGCGGGTGGTGCCCTACTCCAGCCGGTTCAGTGTGACGATCGGGGAGCTGAAGGCGCTCGATTTCTAGCCCGGTGGACGCTCAAGAAACGCCGCCGGGTGCCGATGAAGCGGGTTGCCGGAGTCTCTCCGGTTTCCATGTCTCCGGCCCGCGACGTCCTGATCACCCTCGGCAGCAGCCTTTCTCCGGCCATGCGCGTGCTCGGCCGCTTGGGCGAGCGGCTGCGTGACCCGGACGCGAGCCTGGAGGAGATCATTGCGTTGGTGCGCATGGATTCCTCGCTCACCTTCAAGATCATGCGGCTCGCGAATGGCGTGATGTTTGGCACCCGCAACCGCTGCGACGCCCTGGAGGATGCCGTGGCTCGGGTCGGGGTGGGGGAAATTCATCGCCTGGTGGGCCTCGCCGCATCGCATCAGGCTTATCAGAAGGATCTGGTGGCTTACGGCTTCTCCGCCGGCACGGTCTGGGAAAATTCGGTCGCGGTGGCGGCGTTGTCCGCGGTGCTGGCGCAGCGCTGTGAGCATGAACCGCGGGCCTGCTACACGGCGGGATTGCTGCGCAATGTCGGCCGCGCTGTGCTCGATCGCGTTCCGGTGGCGACCCGTCATGTCCGGGGCGAGATGACCCTGATCGATTGGGAGCGGGCGAGCTATGGTTGCTCAACGGCCGACGTATCCGCGTTGCTGCTCGACCACTGGCGCTTTCCCGAACCGTTGGTCGCGATGGTCCAGTACCATGCCGATCCCCTGGCGGCGCCGGGCGCACAGGCGCCGCTGGCCTGCCTGCTCAATCTGGCGTGCGCCTTGGCCGCGGACCTCGGAGCGGGGCTTCCGGGGGAGGAATTCTTGCAGGGGCAGCGGGCGAGTGTCGCCGGCGTGCTGGGTCTCGATGAAGTCACCGTCGTCCGTTGCCGCGACGAGGCTCAGGCGGACATTGAGCGCACCCGGGCGGCGCTGGGGGACCTGCGGGCCGCTGCGTAAGGCCGTTTTCGCGGCTCGCTTGCAGGATCGGCCTGGGGGCGGGGGCGTCCATCTTGATGATGGAGGCGGGCTTATGCGCTCGCTCTTCCGCAGTCGGTTTGCCATGGAGATTGCTGCAACTTCCGCACGGGGCCGGGTGTTCTGCGCATGAACGATGATCCTCCAGTGCAAACCCATCCCACGGGGACGATGACCCCGGCTGACTTCACGACGTTCATGCGCAACTATCAGGACATGGTCTATTCCACCGCGGTTCGGCTCCTTGGCAACGAGGCGCAGGCGGAGGACATTTCCCAGGAAGTCTTCCTGAAGGCGTATGAGCGGTTCGACGACCTGCGCACCAGTCCGACGGCGGGTGGGTGGCTCAAGACCGTCACGACCAATCTTTCGCTGAACCACCTGCAGCGCTACCGCAAGCGCTGGCGCTTCTTCTCCGAGATCGTCCACCAGGACGACGAGGGCGGCGAGGCGGAACCGGTCGAGTTCGCGGCGCCGGACAGCGATTTTCTCGCGGGGGTCGACAAGGCTGAGCGCCGGGCCTGGCTGGAGCGGGCCCTGGAAAACCTGCCCGAACACCAGCGCGTCCCGCTGGTCCTGTACCACTTTGAAGACCAGCCCTACGATGAGATCGCCAAGCGCCTCGGGGTATCGCTGGCCAAGGTCAAAACCGACATCCTCCGCGGTCGCGCGGCCCTGGCGCAGGTGCTGATGCGCAGTGGCGCGAGCCACGAAACCTTCCAATCCTGATCACCATGGACCGACCCACGCCCGAAGAGATTGAACAGCGGCTCCATCAGGCTCTGCGCGCACTGCCGGCGCGGCGCGCGCCCTCCTCGCTGGAGCAGCGCGTCCTGGCGGCGATCGCCGAACGGCAGGCCCGCCCTTGGTGGCACCAGAGCTACGCCTATTGGCCGACGCCGGTACGGATGGCCTTCTTTGTCCTCTCGGCCGCGCTGGCGGCCGTGGTCATCGGCGCCGCCGCGACGCTCCTGCCCGGCTTCGGGGCCACGGCGGGCCAGCCGGTCGAGGCCACGCTTGGCTGGTTTGCGCAGATCCGCGCGACCGGCTCGGCCCTCGCGGAGGTGGGCGGTCGGCTGCTGCCCTCCGTATCCATGACTTGGATCTATGTTGGGCTCGCGGTCTTCGCCAGCCTTTACGCCACCCTGATCGGCCTCGGAGCCGCGGCCTACCGCGTCCTCTGGCAGAATCGCTAACCCTTTCTCCCGTCCCCTGAGTTTATGAAATCCTTCCGTTGGTTCACCTGCCTCGCCGGCGCCCTCGTCGCGTTCGGCTTCACCTTGGCCGTGGCGCAGACCGCGCCGGAGGCGCCGGCGGTTCCGCCTGCAACCGAAGCGGCCCCGGCTGCGCCGGCGTCCGGCGAGCTTCGTTCCCTTGAACCGGCCGAGCCGGCCGATCCCGTTTCCCCGGCCGATGCGCCGCCGCCCGCTCCTGCTGAGCCGGATGCTGATGCCGATCAGCGTTCAGACTCCGAGTCGGGCGTTTTCGTGGTGGGCTCTGATGCCATCGTGGCGGGAGGAGAAGCCGCTCGCGAGGTGGTCGCGATCATTGGCAACACGATCGTGGACGGATCGGTTGATGGTGAGGTGGTGGCGATCATGGGCGACTCCACCTTGAACGGCGATGCGCGCGAGGTCGTGGCTGTGATGGGCAATGTCACCGTGAATGGTCACGTGCGCGGCGATGTGGTTGCCGTCATGGGCGGCGTGCAACTCGGGCCGCGGGCGCGGGTCGACGGCGAGGTCGTTTCGATCGGCGGCGGCGTGGACCGCGCCCCGGGTTCGACCGTGGGCCGTGGCATCCAGGAAGTCGGCTTCATGAAAGGCCACATGCCGCGGATGGACGGATTGCGCGCGTGGCTGAAGCACTGCCTGCTGTTGGGCCGCCCCCTCGGCTTTGGCGAACACCTCGGCTGGGCGTGGGGCGTGGCCTTTTCCTTCTTCGCCTTCTATGTCCTGCTGGCCTTCGCCTTCGGCCGGGGAGTCGAGAAATGCGCCGAGACGCTGGAGCAGCGGCCCGGCTACACGATTCTCGCGACGTTCCTGACCATGCTGGCGATGCCGATTCTGACCGTGCTGCTGGCGGTCACGGGCGTCGGTCCGGTGGTGCTTTTCTTCGCTGGCATCTTCGGCACGCTGTTCGGCAAGGCTGCCGTCATCACTTGGATGGGCCGCCGCCTGACCCGTCCGCTCGGGATTCAGATGCCGGTGTTGGCGGCGTTGCTCGGTGGCCTTATTCTCATGCTCTTCTATATCATTCCCTACCTGGGGATCGTGATGTGGAAGGTCACGGGTGCGCTCGGTCTGGGCATGGTCGTTTACACGCTGATTCTTGGGATGAAGCGAGAGAAGGCCGCGCCCGCCCCCGTGGCCTCGGCGGCCATGGCGACGCCCTCGGCCAACTCGGGAATGGCGAACATGGCCTCTCCGGAGGCTGGCGCGGTGTCCTCCGGACTCACGGTCGAGCCTTCCTTCACCGCTCCTCCGCTCCTCCGCCCGGCAACGCAGCAGTCGACGCTGCCCCGGGCTGGGTTCTGGATCCGTATCGCGGCCTCGCTGCTCGATGCGATCCTCGTGGGTATCTGCGGGGGGATCTTCGGTTTCGGTGACTACTTTCTGGCGGTCTACGCGATCTACTGCATCGCCTTCTGGGCCCTCAAGGGCACCACGATCGGTGGCGTGATCTGCGGGCTGAAGGTGGTCCGCCTCGACGACCGGAAGCTTGATTGGACGATTGCGGTAGTCCGTGCCCTTGGTGGCTTTCTCTCCTTCGTGATCGCTGGCCTCGGCTTCATCTGGGTGGCGTTTGACGCGGACAAGCAGTCGTGGCACGATAAGATCGCGGGCACGACCGTGGTGCGTGTGCCCAAGGGCACGCCGCTGATCTAAGCGTGTGGTCCAGCCCCGCCGTCTCCAGCCGCCATGACCTTCATTCTGGGCTTCTTCGTCTGGTGTCTGTTGCTGGCCGTCTGCTGGCCCCTGGCGCTGCTGGCTTTGGTCCTGGCGCCGCTCGTCTGGTTGGTTGCGCTGCCGTTCCGCCTGCTGGGGTTGGCGGTCGGGGGCGTCTTCGCCGTCGTGCGGGCCCTCTTTTTCCTTCCGGCGCGGCTGCTGGGTGGCCGGTCGACGGCAGCGTAGAGCGGTTTGGCGTTCGAGGGAGCAGGGGTCGCTGACCCCGCGGATCGAGTTTGCCTCATTGTTCCAGCGGACCGGGCCAGCGAGCCCAGCGACACCAATGAGCCTGGCGGCCGGCGAGGTGTGATTTAGGCCTGACAGGGCGAGGTTGAGTGTTGAACACTGGGGCCATGGCGAAGCCACTGGTCGGAATCATCATGGGCAGCACGTCCGATTGGGACACCATGCAGCATGCGGCGCAGACGTTGGAGGCGCTAGGCGTTCCTTACGAAAAGGGCGTGGTCAGCGCGCACCGCACGCCAAAGCGCATGTACGATTATGCGCAAACGGCCGAGGCCCGCGGTCTCCGGATCATCATCGCCGGCGCGGGTGGCGCGGCGCATTTGCCGGGCATGACCGCCGCGCTCACCGCGCTGCCGGTCCTGGGCGTGCCGGTGGAATCACATGCGCTGCGCGGAGTGGATTCGCTGCATTCGATTGTGCAGATGCCGGGCGGTATTCCGGTGGCCACATTTGCGATTGGTAAAGCCGGAGCGATCAACGCCGCCCTCTTTGCGGCAGCGGTGCTCGCCGGCGGAAATCGACGGATCAAGAAAGCCCTGGATGCGTTTCGTGAAAAGCAAACGGCGACGGTGATGGCGGCTAAGCTGCCGTGAGGGAGCGAGCGGACGAGGAGGAGCGGATGGCACGGAGAGTTTGACCCGGCCGAGTCTGCTCTCTGTTGTCTCGGCTTCTTCCTGTAAAATGATCCAGCCCGGACAAACCCTTGGTGTTCTCGGTGGCGGCCAGCTTGGCCGGATGTTTGCGCATGCCGCTGAACGGCTGGGTTACCGGGTCCATGTTTACGAACCCGCCTACGATTCCCCGGCGGGAGAGGTCTCGGCGAAGGAGTTCAATGCGCCCTACACGGATGCCGAGCGCTTGGCGGAATTTGCCCGCAGCTGTGCGGCGGTGACCTACGAGTTTGAGAACGTCCCGGTCGAGCCGCTGTGGAAGATCGAAAAGCTGACCGCGCTTAAACCGCACTGGAGTGTGCTGGAGACCTGTCAGAACCGCCTTCGGGAAAAGACGTGGCTCCGGAAGAACGGGTTTCCCCACGTGCCTTTCGCCGAGGTGCAGGTAGGCGAGGACCTGGCGGCGGCGATCCGCCGCGTCGGACTGCCCTGTGTGGTGAAGACGGCGGATTTCGGCTACGACGGGAAGGGCCAGCTGAAGGTCAACGACGAGGCCTCCCTCGCGCAGGCCGTCACGGCATTTTCCAAGCAGCGGGCCGTGGTGGAGCGCTACATCGACTTCAAGTGCGAGCTCTCGGTGATCGTGGCCCGGACCGACGCGGGGGTCGCACGGACCTTTCCGATCGCGGAGAACATCCACACCAAGCACATCCTCGACTTCTCGATTGTGCCGGCTCGGGTTTCCGAGGCGGTCCGCGTGGAAGCCGAGCAGCTCGGTCTGGCGATTGCGGAGAAGATCGGACTGGTCGGCCTGCTCGCGATTGAGCTGTTCCTGACGGACCGCAATGAACTTCTGGTCAACGAACTGGCGCCGCGGCCCCACAACTCCGGCCACTGGACGCTGGATGCGTGCGTCACGACCCAGTTCGAGCAGCATGTGCGCGCCATGGCGGGCCTGCCGCTCGGGGGGACGGGTTTAACCGCGCCCGCGGTCGTCATGGTCAATATTCTCGGCGATGTCTGGCGCCCCACGGCCGACGGAAAGACGGAACCCAATTGGTCCGCGCTGCTGGCGGAGCCGCTGGCCAAATTGCACCTCTACGGAAAAAGCGAACCGAAGGCCGGGAGGAAGATGGGCCACTTCACGGTCACGGGGCCTTCCGCTGATGCCGCCCTGGAAAAGGCGCGCGGGCTCAAGGCACTGCTCTGAGCGGGGAGGACGGCGGCGTTTGGGCCAGACCGCTCCGGTAGTTCGCATAGTCCTCGGGTGTATCCAGGTCGTGGGCCAGTTCGGGAAGATCGATGGCTTCGACCTCTCCCGCGGGCAGCTGGGCGAGCAACTTGCGGGCACCCTCATCCCCGACAAGCGCGTTGAGGGCAGGGAAGTGGGGGCGGGTGAACAGGGCGGGCGCACCGAGGTGTCCGGAGTAGCGGGCGGCGACCACGCTGCGCTGGGAGGTTTGCTGGGTGGCGATGAAGCGCTGCACGAGATCGGCCGAGAAGGCAGGCTGGTCGCAGAGGGCGAAGAGCACCGCGTCCACTCGGATCGAAAATGCATTCATGACGGTCAGGCCTGCCCGAAGGGAAGAGGCCATGCCCTCGGTCCAGGTCGGATTCTCGGCAATCAGAACGGGACGTCGGGCGAGGAGGGGGCGGATTTCGGCCGCCTGCGCGCCGAGCACGACGACCACGGGCCAAGCGGACGAGGCGAGGGCGGCATCTACCGCGTGCTCGAGCAGCGTGGTCGCGCCCAGGGCAAGCAACTGCTTCGGCCTGCCCATCCGGCGCGAGGCGCCCGCGGCGAGAATCACGATCCCGGTGCGGAGAGGGCTAGGGGGCATGGGGCAAGAATGGAAGCTGATGGCCGTTGCAGGTTTTTTTCAAGGTTGACGCCACCGGTAGGTTATAAAGGCCAGGAAAAACAATAGTGGAAGAGCTTGGCGCGGGGTTCGACCGAGTCGCGAGCTCCCTCTCGGGTACCACCGACGACAGTGAGGTTCAATCGTTGCGAGCCGCCGGCGAGCGCAATAGGCCGTCTTGGAGAAATGGATTCATTTAGAGTTCATGGGCAATCATTTATGAATCCATGGCGGTGGCTGCGGGTGTCTTGGTTCGCGGGGAATAGGCCCGACTGGGCGGACTATGAGGGAGATATTTGACTCTATTTCAGGAGGAGTTTCCACGACCCGTGGTCGCGACGTGGTCGCAGGAACGGGTAGATCCTCTCAACAACCGAGTTGCGTTAAGTGAAGAGTTGGTGACGGTCCCGTTACGCCAAAACCGTAATGAACAGTGAATGGCGTTAAACCAACACCAAGCACAACCACACATCATGAACAGACGTTTGAAGGAAAAGCGTTTTGTCTCGTATGCACTCGCGACCATTCTGGGGGCCTCACTCGCCCTCGCCCAGACTCCACCCGCTCCGGCCAGTGAGGACGTTGTCAGACTGGAGAAGTTCGTCGTCACGGGTTCGAACATCCCCACCGCGGCGGATGCGGTGTCCGTTCCCGTCACCATCGTCGGCCAGAGAGAAATCGGCGGCACCGGTCTCAATGCCAACCTCCTGGAGGTCGTCCGCAAGCGTCTACCGTTTTTTGCCGGCAACGGAAATCTCGGGAACACCAATGCCAATGTCGGTGGCAACCAGACCCTGGGCGGTTCGCAGGGCTCGCTGCGCAATCTGGACACCCTTGTCCTGATCAATGGCCGTCGTGTGGCCACCAGTGGCGCCAATGCCCGCGGTGGTCGCAGCTTTGTTGACCTCAATCTGATCCCGGTCTCCGCGATCGAGCGTCTGGAAGTTCTGACTGATGGCGCATCCGCGATCTACGGATCCGATGCGGTCGGCGGCGTGATCAACGTCATTCTGCGCAAGAACTACACCGGAGGTGAATTCGGGGCGCGCTTCGCCGTGGCTGAGGGCGGTTACGAGGAGCGCTCCGGTTATGTGACCGTCGGCGGCGCCGACGACCGGATGAGCGTCACGGTGTCGGGCAGTTGGTCGGCCACGGAGCCGCTGCTGCAGAAGGACCGGGCGTTCTCCGGAACGATCACGGGCCGCACGGCCAGCATCTCCGGCGCGGTGGGTGAGGGCGCGGCATTCCCGACGTACTTTCTCGCCAACGGCGTGAATTCGCCTCGCGAGCGGGTACCGGTCGGCTTGGCGGCGACGTCCTCGACGTTGGCGCAACTGTCGACGGCCGGGGTTTACCAGCCGGCGACCTTTGCCTCCATCGCCAACACGTTCGATATCGCTCCGTACGCGACCCTGATCCTCGACCAGGAACAGAAATCATTCATGACCAATGCGGAGTTTGAGCTCACGCCCTCGATCGATCTCTTCGCCGATTTCATTTACGGCAACACGAACAGTCAGTCCCAGCTGGCGGCGCAGCCCATCACGGGATTCACGGTCCCGGCGGGTTCGCCCTACAACCCCCTGACGGTTGCGATCTCGCCGATCACGGCCCGCTTTGTGGATAATCCCCGCCGGTTCAACAACGATGCCGACTTTTCTCGTGGCACGATCGGCGCGCGGGGCAGCTTCTTCGACGATTGGACGTGGGAAGTCGGTTACGTGCGCAACACGGGCGGTGTGACCGTCCTCACGGAAAACGTGCTCTATGCTCCGAATCTCGCGCGCGCGGTAGCGGGTGGCTTCGATGCGCAGGGCCAGGTGACGCCGGGCGGTGCCTACAGCCGCCTGATCACGGGCTTCAGCGAGTCGTCGACGAACTTCGTGATCCAGCCGGCGCTCGACATCCTCGCGCGTCCGGCAGCGATCGAGCCGGCGTCTCTGGCCAACATCCTCGGAACCTCCCGTGGCGAATTCGAGAGCAAGCTGACGAGTTATGACGCCAAGATTGCTGGCTCCGTGTTCGAGCTGCCGTCCGGCCCGATCGGCCTCGCGCTCGGCGCCTCGCTGGTTGAGGAAGAACTCAATGGTCAGCCGGATGAGAATTCCCGCAACACGGGCCCGACCCGTCAGCGCTGGTCGGGAGCGACCTTCTTCGATCCCTTCGTGAAGACGCGCGAGGTCAATTCGGTCTTCGCCGAGGTCAGCATCCCGGTCGTGGGCGACGGTTGGAGCGCGCCTGGCCTCCGCCGGCTGGATCTCAATGCGGCCTATCGTTACGATGACTACAGCGATGCGGGCAGCTCGAAGGTTCCGAAGTACGGTCTCGCTTGGCGGCCCTTCGATGAGCAGCTGACGGTCCGCTACACCTATTCGGAGTCCTTCTCCGCTCCCACCCTGTTCGCCTTGTCAGGTCCAACCACGCAAGGCTTCACGGCGACCAATGTGTTCCCGAACGTGTTCGGCGTGAATGGTCAGGGCCAGAGCCGCGGTGGTTCGAATCCGAATCTCCGTCCGTCGACCGCGGAAACCAACTACTTCGGTATCGTGCTCTCACCCAAGGCGGTCAAGGGCCTGACCGTGACTCTGGACTACGTGACAATTGACCAGATCGATTTGGTCGGCGGCATCGGTGTCGCGACGATCCTGCAGAGTGTGGAACAACTCGGGCCGGCGTCTCCTTACGTTGCCCAGGTCGGATTCGGCAACTTCCCGGGTGAATCCGGTTTCCGCGGCATCACTCGCGCGGGCGAGCTCGGAGAGTTCTTACGCGCAGGCAACTCGCCGACGGGCGTCTATCTCTTCGACGGCAATGTTAACATCGCCGGACAGAAGGTGAAAGCGCTGGACGTGGCGGTTGACTACGAAATCCCGAACGAGACGTTGGGTAAGTTCACGGTCGGGACGACGGGTACCTTCTTCCTCGACTACAAGTTCCAGGCGCTTCCCTCGCAGGCCTACTACGAGTACGCGGGCCACACGACCAATGGGGGTACCGGTTCGCAGGGTACGCTCCCCGGCTATCGCTTCTACACCACGGTCCAATGGGAAAAGGGCTCGTGGGGCGTTCTCGTGGGCAACACCTACATCCCTGAGGTCACCGACATCGGTACGGGTGGCATCGGTTTCGCGACGAGCACGACCCTGCGCCGCACGCCCGTTGAGTCCTATTCGGATTGGGACCTCCAGATCAGCTATCGCCTCGGGGCGATGGGTGACGGTCTGGGTCGCCACCTGGAAGGCCTGGTGCTGACGGTGGGTTCGAACAACCTGTTCAACGAGCCCCCGTCGTTGGCGCCTCAGGCTTGGAATGAGTCGAACCTCGATATCTCCACTTACGGAGTGATCGGCCGACTCATCTTCGCCAAGGTCGACTACAAGTTCTAGTTCAGGGCCCACAGCCTGCCGGCTCCGGCTCGCGCGGAGCGGAACATAGGCTATAGACGCGCATCTCTCCGGAGGTGCGCGTCTTTTTTGGTCTAGGCCGCCGGATTTGGCGGCCAAACAGATCGTTCTTCAGGTGGCTCGCGGGTCGGCGCCACTTGGGTCGTGGATCGGCCGGTTGCGGAGACGCAGCGGCGCTCCACCTCGCGCGTGCAAGACGGCCTGCATTTCAGCAAGAATCGAAAGTGCAACGGCTTGTGGGGCATCGCCCCCGAGATCCAAGCCGACGGGTGCATGGAGTCGCCGAAGCGACTCCTCTGACACGTTGCAGCCCTGCGCTCGCAAGTCATCCAGCAGGCGATCGGCGCGTTTTTTGGGCCCCAGCAGGCCCAAGTAGGCGATCGGTTGCCCGATGAGTTGGGCCAGGAAGGGAAGGTCGTGAACGTAGTGGTGGGTCATCACCACTGCAAACGTATGGAGATCCGGGGTGATGTGGTGGCGGAGTTGTTCCGGTTTGATGACGAGGACCCCCTTTGCGGTCGGAAAACGCCCGGGGGTGGCGAAGGCCGCCCGGGGGTCGGCCACCGTCACGGACCACCCCAACGTGTCGGCGGCCTCAGCCAAAGGTTGGGCGTCGTCGCCTGCGCCGAGGATCAGCAGGCGAGGGGTTGGGGCGATGTACTCGCAGAAGACGCCGGGACTTCCGGGCAGGTCATCGAAGGTCATTGAGACGGATCGTGCGCGCTCAAGGGTCGAGCGGGCGAGGGAGGCAAACGCGTCCCTCCAGGATTCGGGAAGATCGGATTCCCAACTTGATCCGTCGTCTGCCAGGCCAAACCGGGTGCCCAGACCTTGCCCGTCGGCGCTCTGATAGACCGTTGCGAGGATGCAGGCCGTGCGTTGGCGATCGGCCATTGACTGCGCGAAAGTCAGGCTGCCGGGCATTTCGTCCATCCTCTCGAGCAGCAAGGTGACCTTCCCGTTGCATCCCAGGCCGACGCCCCAGACCAGTTCGTTTTCGGTGGTCGTATCGTACACGACGGGCCGGGATCGACCGGTTGCCACGACCGATTCGAGGTGGGCAATCATGTCCTCCTCCAGGCAGCCCCCACTGATCGATCCGAACCTTAATCCGTTGCTATAAAGTAACATGCGTGCCCCTGGCCGTCGGTACGACGAGCCCTCCGTCGCCGTCACCGTGGCCAAGCCGCAGGGAAACCCAGGTTGATGGTGAAGGCGGCGGAGAATTTTCAGGGATTCCTGCATTTTTTTACGATCGCGCGGTCATTCGTCGTAAGACGACGTAGCTTCACCGCGCCGTGACGTGGTTTTAACTCAAATATTGCGGAGGGGTCCGGTAAGTGCTTAGTTAGGTCCAAGAGATAACATTAGAGCATGGGCTCCATCTCTCACAACCAACACAACAAACCAACTATGAGCAATCGTCTCAACTCCAAGATGGGGGTTATCGCCCTCATCGCACGTGCGGGCTTATCGTCGCTCGCTGCCGGGGCCGGCCTTTCAAAGGCGGTCACCCTTGCCGGCGTGGCTTTGGCATCCGCGGTCGCGGTTCATGCCCAGAGCAACACGCAGGGTTATGTTTACGGTCAGGTCCAAGGGATGGACCTTGCCGGCCTTTCGGTCCATGCGGAGAGCGCCGATACCGGCCTCAGCCGCAGTGCGACCCTCGATGCCCGTGGCGCCTACCAACTGTCCTCGCTCCCTACGGGCACCTATACGGTGACGCTTCGTCGGGGCGGCGCTGATGTCGACACCCGCCAGGGCGTCGTCGTAAGCGTCGGTACTGGCACGCCGGTCCGTTTCGTAGCCGGCGCCAGCCAGGATGTCTTGGAAATGGCTCGTTTCGAGGTCAGCGGTGCCTCGATCTCTCCGATCGATGTGTCTCAGACCGCCTCGGTCACGGTTTTCCGCGAGGAGACGATCGATATCCTCCCGGTGGCGCGCAATATCACCGACGTCATGCTGCTCTCGCCCGGTACCATCCAGGGCGACAGCGCGTTCGGTAACCTCGCCTCGGTCAGCGGATCCTCGGTCGCCGAGAACGCCTACTACGTGAATGGCTTCAACATGACGAACTTCCGTAACGGGACCTCCTTTGGTTTCGCCCCGTTCGAGTTCCTGAGCGAAGTCCAGATCAACAACGGTGGTTACAGCGCGGAGTACGGTCGCTCGACCGGTGGTGTGACCACGGCGGTTACCAAGCGTGGTGGCAACACCTGGAAGTCGGGTGTCAGCGTGTACTACGAGCCCGGTTCCATGCGGGCCAACGCTCCGTCAGTGGTTCTGTCTGACGGTACGACGGCCCTCAACAACATGGAGGACTACGAGCAGACGGTAAACACGAACGTTTATCTGAGCGGCCCGATCCTGAAGGACAGACTGTTCTTCTACGCGCTGTTCAACGGCCGTGACACCGTTCAGGAGTTTGCCTCCGGTGACACGAACTTCTTCGACCGGACCAGCAGCGACCCCTTCTGGGGCGTCAAGATCGACTACCAGATCACCGACAGTCACCTCCTGGAGTACACGGGTTTCTCCGACAAGCGCGCGACGGAGCAGTTCATCCGTCCGTACAACTCCAAGACCGGTGTCATCGGACCCCGCGCTGGAGCCTCCTACCTGAATCGCGGCGGCAAGAACGATATCTTCCGCTATACGGGTACATTCCTCGATGACGCGCTCACGGTTTCCGCTCTCTACGGTAAGGGTGAAGCCAGCTTCACGGATGCGGGTGCGGGTGACGCCTTCCGCTACATCTTGGACGGGCGCACGAACCCGAACGGGGTTCTGATCAGCCAGGCGACCTCCCTGCAGCCCGGCACCTCCGAGGACGAACGCGAGGCCATGCGTCTTGACGGTACCCTGCGTCTCTGGGGTAACACCCTTCGCGTTGGCTTCGACCGCGAGACGACGACCTCGGTGGACTTCCTGAAGTACTCCGGCGACGGCATTTATTGGCGTTATTACGCCTCGGCCGGCGGCCGCACGCTGCCGAACGGCGGCGTCACGCCAGCAGGCACCACCCAGTATGTCCGCGAGCGTTTCTATTCCAACGGTGGCTCCTTCGAGACCGTAACGAACGCCTACTACATTGAGGACACCATCAAGCTCTTCGAGGACCGCTTGGTCTTCACGGCTGGTCTCCGCAACGAGGGCTTTGATAACAAGAATGCCAACGGCGAAACGTTCAACAAGATCGACGACCAACTGGCACCTCGCATTGCCGCTGCTTACGACGTCCGCGGTGATGGTCGCTCGAAGCTGTTCGCGAACTTCGGTCGTTACTACCTGCCGATTGCGTCGAACACGAACATCCGCCTCGCCGGTGCTGAGCTCTTCTACGAAGACTACTACGTCCTGACGGGCACGAACGCCGACAACTCGCCCATCAAGGGCGCGCAGATCGGTGGCCGCAGCACGTTTTCCAACGGGGACATCAAGGACCCACGACAGATCGTGAACCAGAACCTCGACCCGATGTACCAGGATGAGTTCATCGTCGGCTATCAGACCTCCCTCGGCCGTAACTGGAAGGTCGGCATCAAGGGTACCTATCGCGACCTCAAGAGCACCCTCGAGGACGTGGCCATCGACGCCGCACTTCTCAAGTATGCAGCGTCCAAGGGTTACAACCGGTTCGACGCGGGTGGTTTCGACTACTACGTCCTGACGAATCCGGGCCAGGATATGACGATCTATGTGAACATGGACGAGGACGCCGATGGGGACAACATCGTGGACTCCCATGACCAGACCGGTGTGACCCTGGAGAAGATTGATCTCAAGGCCGCTGACCTCGGCTACCCGAAGTCGACCCGTAACTACTACGCGGTGGAACTGTCCGCTGAGCGCGTTTGGAACCAGAAGTGGATGGCCAGCCTGTCCTACACCTGGTCCCAGAGCTACGGTAACAACGAGGGCTATGTCCGCTCGGACAACGGTCAGGACGACGCGGGTCTCACGACCCTCTTCGACCAGCCGGGCCTGACGGACTACAGCGCAGGTTTCCTCCCGAACGATCGTCGTCACGTCTTCAAGACCTTCGGTGCGTACAAGCTGACCGACGAGATCCAGCTGGGTGGTAACTTCCTCCTCCAGTCCGGCAAGCCGGTCAATGCCTTCGGTATCCACCCGACCGATGCCTTCGCCGCTGAGTACGGATCCGAGTCATTCTACGCCGGTGGCGTCCCCGCCCCGCGTGGCTCGTTCGGCCGTACCTCCTGGAACTACAAGTTCGACCTGTCGCTCAAGTACACCCCGAAGTGGGGCGACGGCAAGCTGACCTTCGGCGTGGACGTCTTCAACGTTCTCAATTCGCTGAAGATCACGGAGATTGACGAAGTCCATGACGATGACGACGGCTCGACCCTCGAGACCTTCGGCACCGCCCGCGGTTACCAGACCCCGCGCTACGTTCGCTTCAGCGCCTCGGTCGACTTCTAATCAAAGCCCGACCTAGATCCATTCAGTCGAAGGCGGCCGGTTTCCCCGGCCGCCTTTTTTGTGTCCGGAGTGCCGCTTAATCGGAACGAAAACGAAAAAGCTGAGCACCTCGATTGAGCGTCCAATCAAGTGCAG
>CAYZCV010000047.1:0-8352 GCA_964476965.1 uncultured Opitutus sp.
GGTACCTGAGCCGGTCTGGAAGACGTCGATCGGGAACTGCTCGCGGTGCCGCCCGGCGGCGATTTCGCCGGCAGCCTGCTCGATCAACCGAGCCTTGTCCGCCGGGAGCAGGCCGAGTTCGGCATTGGCGGCGGCGCAGGCCGCCTTGACGCGGCCCAGGCCGCAGAGGAAGGCCACCGGCAGGGCATGGCCACTGATGGGAAAGTTCAGGACGGCACGTTGGGTCGAAGCCCCGTAGAGCGCGTCATCCGGGACGGTCATTTCACCCATCGAATCACGTTCCGTGCGCATAGGGACAACATGGCCGCAGGCGGCGGAAAAAGCAAAACCCCGCCGCGGCGGGGTTCAGGGATTCCAGCCGGAAATGGCCGGGAATCAGAACTTGAGGGTCAGGCGGTCCGCCCCGCCGCCAATGCGGCGGACCTGATCGTAAAGCTGGTCCTCGCTCAGACGGCTCGCAATGCGCTCCCGCACCACGGTCATTTCCTCCGCAGACGAGGAGGCGTTCGCCGGTTCGCCCAGGTACGCAAAGAGTCGGTTGCGCCGCACATCGCGCGGACTGGAGACATCGGCGAGAGGCTCGCGAGCGGAATCGAGCCGGAACGAAGAGGTCTGCCCCTCAATGAGCCGGGCCAGTTCGGGCTCCAGCTCCGCGGCAACCGCAAGATTCGCGGCGATTGAGCGGGCGGAGGGACTGAGCGAGGAGGCGTCAGCACGCTGATCCATGAGCTCGTTCAAATTCCACCCGGCTGGCACCGCGTCGACTCCG
The DNA here is from genome assembly GCA_964476965.1 of uncultured Opitutus sp. Classification (GTDB taxonomy): domain Bacteria; phylum Verrucomicrobiota; class Verrucomicrobiia; order Opitutales; family Opitutaceae; genus CAMAXB01. The sequence goes on from CAYZCV010000047.1 coordinate 770, forward strand.
GTGCCTTGGACCGAGACCAGCACAGGCGAGTCGGCCGCCGTAAAACGGTCGGACTCCTCCGGACGTTCGACGGCGTCGAGATCGTCAGCCATCGAGGAAGGCGCCGTCACCGAGGCCAGCGCCGCGGCGGGAACCTGCGGCACCACGCCGGGCTCAATTTCCGGCTGCCGATACTCGCGAACGGTCAGGAAAGTCACGGCCAAGATGGCCGTCGCCCCCAGGGGAATCTGCAGGCGGGGAAGGCCCGACAGCATCTGCGGGAACGCATCCCACCAACGACGCTTCTCCACGGCGGCCGCCAACTGCCGAGTCCGAAAGTCCTGCTCGAACTGCGTCCAAAATTCGGCCGACGGTCGCTCGGCCCGCTTCAGACGAAGCAGATCTTCCAAGCTGACCTTTTCGGACGACGGACGGGATTCGGGGGACTCGTTCATGGGCGCAGATAGGGCTGTAACTCGGACTGAAGCAATTGCTTGGCGTAATGAAGCCGCGACCGGACCGTGCCGACGGAGCAGCCAACCACGCCGGCAATCTCCTCATGGCTCAGGCCGTCAATTTCGAATAAAGTCACCACGGTACGATGCTTGATAGACAGTTTCTGCATCGCTTCGTTCAATTTTTCCTGAAGTTCCTTAACCAGGACCTCACGCTCGACCCCCGTCTTATCCGTAAGTTTATCAATGACTTCCGCCGACTTAGCTTCCTCATTGATCTTCTCGAAACTGAAGAAGCTCCGGAGGCGGCTCTTGCGGAGATGGGTGAGGGTCGAATTGACCGCGATGCGGTACAGCCAGGTAAAGAAAGAGGATTGCCCTTGGAAGCGATTGATCGACTGGAAGGCCTTGATAAAGGCGTCCTGGGTGAGATCCGCCGCGTCCTCGCGGTTGGACGTCATGTTATAAACCACTCCGTACACGCGCTCCCGGTACTTACGGATCAGGTCATCAAAGGCGGCGACATCGCCGGCTTGGACCCGCTTGACGAGCACCAAGTCCGAGTCGGCTTCCTGTTGCCGCTCCGGTGACGCCACCAGCGTCTTGTCGAGGGCTTTGGGGGCGGCCTGCATAACGACCTCAGCGTGGTGGAATGACCCCCTTGGCGCAACGGCAATCCACCGAATTCGGGGCCGAATCAGCCCGCGCGGCCCACCTGCAGGCCGCCGACCTGGGCCCGCAGCACTTCGCACAGCCGAAGCAGCAGGGGAACGGGAGCCAGCGCCGTATGGGGCGCCAGGGCACTTTCCGCCGCCTTCAGCTCCTTCTCAACGGCTTCGGCCACGGTGTCGAAGACTCCGGTCTCGGCCATCTGCCCGAGTCGGCGCGCCATATCCGGTGGACGCTGGCCCAGAATCTCGTCTGTCAGGGCTGCCTGCTCGCTGGCGGGAAGCCGCTCCATCAATTCGATCAGGGGAAGGGTCAACTTGCCGCTGACCAGATCCGTCCCGAGCGTCTTGCCGATGCGCTTCTCTTCCCCAAAGAAATCGGCGAGATCGTCGTAGATCTGATAGGCGATTCCCAGGTGGCGGCCAAACCGGGTCGCGGCCTCGGTGAAGGCGGGCGTGAAGCCCGCCAGCCGGCTGCCCAGCTGGCACGACACGCGAAACAGCTCGGCGGTCTTCAGGTCGATCACGCGCTCATAATCGGCGCGGGAAATGGCGGTGGTGCCGCGACGCAGGGTCTGGATGATCTCGCCGGCGCAGACCTTCCGCGTGGAACTCGACACCGCCTGGCAGACCTCCGTGGTGGGAAACTGGGCAGCGAGGTGCAGGGCGTGGGCGAAGAGCGCGTCCCCCAGCAGCACGGCCGCCTCGGGCCCGTACTCCCGGGCGGCGGTGCGCCGTCCCCGGCGCAGCGTGGCGTCGTCCATGATGTCGTCGTGGACCAGGGTCGCCAGATGGACGAACTCCACCACGGCCGCCACCCGCACCAACTCGGGCTGGATGGAAGCATCGCTGCTCCAGCCGCTCAGGAACACCAGTGCCGGCCGGATCCGCTTGCCCGACGTGTCGATGCAGTAGTCGGCCATGCCGCGGATCTCGGGCTCGAACGCCTCGATCTGGCTGCGCAGGAAGGCGTCGAGCGCAGCCATGTGAGGCTTGAGCAGCGAAAACACCGTCGCGAAATCCGGGGCCGGGCGGAGGGCCCGGGGAAGTTCGGTCGTGGCAGCCATGATTGGCATCACCGTAGGGTCCTCCCTCCAAATGGCCAACTCATAACCGTGGAATTAGCAGGGATTCTGCCGGCCCCAAGCCGGCCTCGTTTCCATCCCGCGGATGCATCCGGCAGAAAAAAAGCCGGTCCCGCGTGCGCGGGACCGGCGAAAATCAGACCGACCACGGACCTTACTTCTTCTTCTTGCTCTCGGCCGGCGCAACCGGGGCAAACGGATCGCTGCCATCGCGGTAGCCCGGCAGTTCATCGCGGGTCAGGCCCATCGCGCGCACCGCGCGGGGATCGAAGATCTCTTCAATCGGCGCACCCTCGGCATTGACCGTCTTGGCCGTGATGAAGATCAGCAGATTACGCGAGCTCGAGTCCTTGGTGTCCGAGCGGAAGAGGCGGCCCACGCCGGGCAGGTTGCCCAATACCGGAACCTTCGTCTGGCCGCCCTGGGACGTGTTCTCGATCAGGCCACCGATGCCCATCGTGAAGCCGTCCTTGAGCGAGATCTGGGTCTTGCTCTTGCGGGTGGCGATGATCGGGATCTCAGCACCGCCCGCGCCGCCGAACGTCGTCGTACCGGCCCGGCTGCTGACCTCGGGCTCAACCGTCAGCTTGATGAAGCCACGGGCATTCACCTGCGGGGTGACCTTCAGGATGATGCCGATCGGGCGGTAGGTGAAGCCGCTGACCTCGAACGTGCCGCGCTCCTGGTTGTAGGTGTAATTTGGAATCGGATACTCCTCACCGATGTTGATGTTCGCCTCGGTGTTGTTGAGGGTCACCACCGTCGGGTTGGACACCAGCTTGACATTGTTCTGCGACTGCAGGGCGCTGATCACCAGGTTGAAGTCGGAGGCCGAGAAGACCGCGCTGGCCGCCCGGTTGGTTCCGCCCGTGTTGGCGATGTTGAGCAGGTTCGTCAGCGCATCGGTGGTGCTCGACGTGATCCCATCCACGATCGACGAGCCGAGCGAATTCGCGGTCGAACCCGAGGTGCCCGTGACGCTTTCCGTGCGGACCAGTCCGTTCGTCGTGGTCGTCGCCACGGGCGTGGTGCCGCCGGTCGCCGTCGTGATGCTCGGCGTGGACGCCGGCAGGGTGACGGAACCCTGGGGAAAGGTGGTGGTGGAGTTGACGGGATTGAAGACCGTTCCGTACAGGGTCGTGTTGCCCAGCTGGTTTGTGTTGGTGGTCGAGCTCGTCGTGCCCGTGGCGTTGTTCGCCCCGGTCGTGGTCGTGTTGTTCAGATTGGTCCCGCTCGTGGAGCCGTTGGTGCGGTCCGTCCCATTCGTGATGGTCTGGCCACGGCTGCGATCCCAAGTCTGGCCGACGTTGCCGACGCCCAGTTGAAAGTTCTGCAGCGAGGCCCAGTTCACGCCGATGTTCTTCACATCGCGGTCGGTGACCTCGACGAACTTGGACTCGATCATCACCTGTTCGGTCGCCTTGTCCAATTCCTCGATGATGACGCGGATCCGCCCCATGCGGGAGGGACGCTCCGAGATGACGAGCGCGTTGCTGCGCGCGTCCGTGATGACCCGGCCGCCGGCGGCCGTGTCAACAAGGGGCTCGATCGACGGGCGGATGTCCTGCGCCCGGGCGTAGTTGAGAATGAAGACCTCGGTCGAAACCGGCTCCTGCGCGAGCGACTCTTGGCTCACGATCTTGATGATGTTGCCCTCCTCGGCGTACGTGTAGCCCACGGGCGACAGCACGACCTGGAAAATCTGGCGCCAGGTGACATCGCGCAGCTTGATCGACGTCTTGCCCTGCAGGGTGTCCGGCACGACAATGTTCAGCTCGAAGAGATCGGCGACATTGCGCAGGATGTTGCGGATGTCCTCGTCGGGAAAATCAACGGACAGGGTATCCTGCTCGCGAGTGGCGGTGCCGGCGGAGGCGTCCTGCTGGATGACCACTGCCGGAGCGGCCGGGGCCGCGGCAGCGGCGGGGGCCGTCTCGGCCTCAGCGGGTGCGTTCTGAGCCTGGCCCGGGGTGAGCAGGCTGGCGGCCAGCAGGGCGGACAGGAGCGAATGCGTTCTCATGGTTTGGCGCCCGGCTTGATCGGCCGGGTAAGTTCGTCGTTGTTCAGTCGTACGGTAAAGCTGGTGCTCTGGATCGCGGTGACGGTCAGGACATGCGTGGTGCCCTCATAGGTCACCGTGAGTTCCTCGCCCACCCGGACCTGCTTGCTGCCGAAGAGCAGGATGGGCTCGCCCCGGCGGCTGATGGTGCCGGTCGGCGTGATATTGGCGGCGATGACCTCGAGCGTGTCGCGTCCCGTGCGGGCCGCGGGCCGCGCTCCGGCCTGGCTGGAGCCGCTCGCGGCCGGTGCGCCCTCGGAACCGTCGTCCTGATCGAAGCCTTGTGGCGCAAAGGGATTATTGACCGTTGGCGGCAGGGCCGGGGCCGAACGGGGCTCGACAATGCGCGCCGCGAGATCGACGGATACCGCCCGGCGCTGGACCGGAAACAAGTCGGACCGCTGGGCCTGAGCGGCCGCGGCGCCGAGCAGCAGCGCGGCGCCGATCAACAGGAATGGGCGGGGGCAGGGGATCATGGCAGTCCGAGCACTTCCAGGCTCAGGGTAAGGGTGACGGTGCCGGGCTCGGCGGTGGCTACGGGATTGAGGGTCGCGCTGGTCACGCGGCAGAAGTGACTGCCCGATTCCAGCTTTCGCAGGAAGGTGATCACGTTCGCGTAATTGCCCTGAACCGAAAGGGTGTAGGGAACGCGGAGATACTTCGGGGCCGGACCCTTGACCGGAGTCGGGGCGAGCTGGCGAACATCCAACAACTTGGTCTCGGTCTCCGCCTCGATGCGATAGAAGTACTGGAGATTGGTGGTCAGCGCGCCCATCCGGATGGCGCGCGAACTGATCTCGCGGTTCGCCGCCGCAAGGGCGTCGTGCTGCTCCTTGAGCAGCACGCTGTTCTTCAGGTTGTTCTTGAGCTTCTCACCCTCACCGGTGCGCTGCTCGAGCATGGCTTCCGCCGCCGGGATGAGATCCATCCGGTAATAGCTCGCCCCCGCGAACACGAACGCCGCAATCCCACAGCTGATCCCGATCGGGTGCTTCTTGAACAGCGCAACAAGATCCTGTCCCGTCAGACTCATGGTTTGGCCGCCTCCTCGGGTTTGAACTTCAGCACGAGTTCAATCAGCAGGCGACCCGTGGACGGGTCGCGGTTGACGTTGGTCGGGGTGACTTCGGCCAGGAGCGGGCCATACTTCGTGTCCTTGCGCAGCTGCTCGACGAAGGCCGTCGCCTGTCCGCTCGCCCGGTCCGGCGCGCCGCGGACCACCGCCCGCAGCGTGATGCCCGCCTCGCGGATCTCGAACGCACTGATGGCGATGTTCGTCGGCAGGGTTTGCCCAAGATGCAGGATGAAATCCGAAAGCGTCAGGCGCGTCCGGGTGAAGTTAGCGACCTCGTTGATGATCTTCTCCTCGGCCTGAAACTGGCGGAAGAGCGCAACCGCCTCGTTGCTCGGTCCGCGGTCCGCCTCAATCTGCGCATTCCAGCTCTCGATCTGGTTGTTCAGCGCCCGCAGATTGTATTCGCGGTAAACGAAAAAAAGCAGGGCGGTAATGGCCAGGAACACCGCGGCGCCATTCACGAAGAACGCGGTGCGCACGACTTTCGTGTCGGGCAGACGCGCGTAGTTCCGAAAATTCGGATGCCACGCGGGGACCAGCGGAAGCGCAGGTGCCTGATCCTTACTTTTTTTCAGGGAGAACTGCATGATAATGAGCCATCAGGCCAAGCAAGCCGACGTGGCGCGACTCCACCGTAAATCCCGTCTCCGGCACCGTAATCCCGCGCGCCTGCAGCCACGGGGCAAAATCAAAGGTCAGCTGACCCACCCCCAGCTGCGCGGCGATCGATCCCTCAAGCCAGCTCAGCTTGGGCGGCAACAGCACGCAACAAACCTGGCCGATCGACTGGCCCGTCTGCACCTCATAAAACCCAATCGAGGATTGCAGCTCCTTGAGCAGCTTCCGGGTGAGGGCCGGGCCCATGCCCGTGAAGTCAAAGGTGTTCGAGAAAAAGAGCTTACGCGCCGATTCCTCATCCTTCAGGTTCAGCTCCTTCTGCACCAGCGGGATCATCGAATCCAGGCCCTGTGGAATCGGACGCGAGGTCTCGATACCGTCGCCGGTCACGATAAAGGAATGAGTCGAGTCGATGCCGATTTCGAGCACCAGGGTCGGCGTCTTGGACTTGGCGGCGGCGAGGAAACTCACCAAGGCACCAAGCACCCCCACCGTGCCCAGCTCGAGCCGCTCCGGGTAGATGCCGAGCGCGAGCAGGCGGTCCTGAATCTCGACAATCTCATCGTTGGCCAGACCGCAAAACAGCACTTCCTTCTGACTGGCCCGATTGACGTCGTAATCGGAGCCATCCGCCGAGTTCAGCACCGCCAGCGCGTACTTCTCCGCATCAATGCGAAACTGCGTTGTGGCGACCTCCACGAGGTAGGTGGGTTCCTTGACCCGCTTCACCTCCAGGCTTGCCCGCCGCACCAGGCGCTTGGCCGGATAAACGCCCACATTGGCGTGCAAAAAACCACTCGGGCTCTTCTTCGGTTGGATCTGGCGAATCGCCTCCGCCAGGGCCGCCTCGTCACCCGACGCCACCTCGATCACCTGTTCGATCACCAGCGGAGCCAGCGGCGCTGACGTCCGGGCAACCGTCACCACGTTGTCGCCGAAATCGACAAAATACCCTTTGTTTTTCTGGGCGAAAAGCATGAGACGGCGGCGGGATCCGGAAACGAAGGCAGGCGGGCGGTGAGGGGAGATGGTTCGGGCGGACAACGGAGGGCCCGAACTGCCAGCCGTGTACCTAGGGGAATCTCCTAGGTACCCGCCTGCAAGACAAGCAGAAAGCCCCCCTTACCCGCTCCCTTTCCGGCATTTACCAGTTGTTAACGGCGCCTAGGTTCCTGCGTGACAACGCCTCCGGGCAAAACAAAAACCCGTCGCGTTCAACACGACGGGTTTGAAATCGCTTTGCAGCCAGCGACCGGCCGGGCCGGTGCTTACTTCTGCCAGGTGCGCTTCTTGTGACGATTCGACTTCAAGCGCTTGCGGCGCTTGTGCTTGTTCATCTTCAGACGGCGCTTCTTCTTGAGATTGCCCATGGTGTGAAAGGGAGGGTGGAAAAGATTAGAGCCGGACAACCTGCTGGTTTGGCGGAAGCCTGTAAAGCGCGAATTTAACCGGGTTGACCGACCTCGCCCCACGCCCCGCACGCGCTGCTGTACACCAGGCACCGGACCCGGGCCCCGGGGAAAAATCCAGCCAAGGCCCGGCCGTAGGCTTTCAACTGGGCATCGTAGGCCTCCACCAGTCGAACCAGGAAGGCGCCGTCCGGCTCGCCCGGGCGCCGCCGATTGGTCTTCCAATCCACCACCC
>CAYZCV010000047.1:8362-24429 GCA_964476965.1 uncultured Opitutus sp.
GTCCGCATTCCACGGGGCCAGCACCGCTAATTCCGTCCGGCGCGTCCATCGGGGGTCGCTCAGTTCCTGCCAAGGACGGGAATCCAGCAGCCGTCGCCACTCCTCCTCCCCCCGGGCGCGGAAACCCGCCACCTCCGCAGTCGCGAGCGCCCGGTCCGCATAGGCGGCCAACTCCGCCGGCGACGCCGACCAAGGCACAAACTCCAGCGTTTCATGCCACCACAGGCCATAGTCGATGGCATCCTCGGCCCTCACCAGCGGAAAGGCCTCGGGCTCGGCTTCATGCCGCGCTGCCCTCACGCCATCGGCCACCTCGTGCTGCAATTGATGCGGCAGGATCCGTCGTGCGAGGACACCCCGGCCCACGATCGCCGTCGGGACAGCCTCCGTGGCCGCGGCCGGCGTCAGGACGGGTTCGGGCTCGACGGGCAGGGCCAACGGCAGGGGTCCGTCCGGCAGCGCCGGCCAGTCCGCGAGCGGCGCCGACCAAAGTCCGGCAAAGGATTCCTCCCGGCCGCGGCGTCCACCAAAGCCTTCACCCCAGGGCGCAATCAACACGTGCCGCGGTCGCGTTAGCGTCACGTACAGCAGGCGAACGAGCTCGCGAATCCGTTCCCGCTCCCGGGCCTCGCGCGTGTCCGCGGGCAGGCTGGCCCCGTCAAAATAGACCTGGGGCGCCCCGCCGGACCCCGACCCGGCCACCAGCCGCATTCCCCGCTCGGGCGCCTTCCCAATCTGGCGCCACAGCCCAAGGACGATCACGACCGGCCATTCCAGACCCTTGGCCGAGTGCGAGGTCAGCAGGTTGATCGCATCGGCCGACGGCTTCCCCGCCGGCCGGCCTTCCTCCAGCCGGGCGAGCAGCGCATCCCGCCAGGTCCGCGGTCCCCCACCCTCCAGCCCCAACTCCGCCGCCTCGGCCCGCAGCCGGTCGAGGTCCGCCCGCAGCCCGCCCGAGGGATCGAGCACCGACGCCCGCGCCTCGAGTTGGGTCGCCCCGATCAGGGCCTCGGCAAAATCCGCGAGCGCCCGCCCCTCGTCATTGACCTGCAGAATGAGCGGCCGCAGGGCCGCCAGCGCCGCCGCCAGCGGTCCGGCGTGCAGCACCGGGTCCTCCCACGCCAGTCGACCCTGCGCACGCAGTTCCGAGGCGATCAGCGCATCGCTGAGGCCAAAAACCTCGCGCAGCACGCCGGTCCACTCGAACGTATCCTCCGGATCATGACAAACGGCGAGCAGGCCCGCCAGCCAGGCATGCACCGGATGATCGCCATTGCGGCTGCGGCGGGTCTGGAGCGCGACCTTAAGCCCCGCCGCCTCGAAGGCCTTGCGCGCGGCGAGCAGCCATTCGTTGCGCGGCGCGAGCACCGCAACCTCACCCCAGTTCCGGGCGCCCACTCCCGCCGGACCTTCCGCGCAGAGCCGGGCGGCCACCTGCCGCGCCTCTTCCGCCAGCCAGCCCGCCACGCCCTCGGGTGCCGTCGCCGGCACGACCAGCGGCAGGCGCGCGCGCACCCCGGTCACGTTGGCCGGTCCCGGACGGAGCGGCACATACTCGACTTGCAGAAACGGAGCCGGCGCTCCCTCCTCCGGCGGCAGACCAAAATTGTACGCGTGCTCCCGGCCGAAGGCGGCTGGCAGCGTGTCGTTGAGGGCCGCCACCACCTCGGCCGGCGCGCGGAACGTGACCTGAAATTGGAGCCGTTCCCCGGAATCGCCCCGCCGGAAGGCCTCCACGTGACGCGTGAAGTTGCCGATGTCGGCACGGCTGCTGTAAATCGCCTGCTGGCCGTCTCCCACCAGACAGAAATGTCCGGCCCGGGGCCCCGGCACGGAGCTCCCGTCCGGCGCCGGCCATGTGCCGCGCACCGCGCCGGGCGGCCGCGCGATCTCGACCAGCACCGCGAACTGCTGCGGATCCGTGTCCTGCGCCTCGTCCAACACAATGCGCCAGCCTTCCCGCCGGATGCGGTCCAGCAGCGCGTCGTCGCGCAACACCGCCAGCGCGGCGTCAATCTGGTCCGCATAGGTCTGGACCCCGCGTTCAAACCGCCACGCCCGATAACGCCCCGCCAGTTCGGCCGCCAGCACCGACGCGGCATCGGCCAGCCAGCGTTTCAGCGGGGCCATCCACTCCCGCGCGAGCTCCGCCGTCTTCTGGCTCGATCCCGCCGGCTCATACAGCGGGAGGAAGCCGCGCCCCTGCTCCCAGGCCTGCTGCCACGCCTGCGCGCGCTGCTGGCTGAGCGCGATGTTCGTCGCCCCCGTGCCCTTGCGCGGCAACGCCAGGATCTGCGCCAGCACCGCCGCGGGCGGCCGGGCGGGCGGCCCGGGCCGCCGGCCGCCCAGCGCACGCGCCGCGACCGTGTCCAGCCGCCGGGCCAGCGCGAAGACCTCCTCCAGCGGCACATGACGCAGAAAGGCCGCCAGTTCGGGCTCGGGCAGCGCCGCGAACTGCATCGAGTCGCCCTCGAGGAATTCCTCCCAGAGCGCGTCGTCGTTCTCCGCCACCAGCTGCGGGTTCAGATTGATGCCCGCGGTCTGGCCGTAGGTCTGCGCGAGTTTCAGACAGAAACTGTGGATCGTGCCGAAAAACGCGCGCTCAAGATGATCAAGCGCCGCCAGGCCGGCTCCCGGCTGACGCGCGAGATGCTTGAGCAGGACCTGACGCGCCTTCTGACCAATCTGGGCCGCCGCCTTGCGGGTGTAGGTGACCACCGCCGTCTTGCGCAGGATCTCGGCGCCGTCCGGCGCGAGCGCGATCGCCGCCAGCCGCTCGGAAATCGCGGTCGTCTTGCCTGAACCCGCATTCGCACTCACGGCGAAGTTACGGTCCCACTCGCGTCGGAAACGCTCGCGCGCCTCGAAGTCGTCCAGTGGCTCACTCATCGGTGGGGGTCTCCTCGCCCGCTTCCTGCCCAAAGGTGACGGCGAATTTTTTCCGCAGGGTCGCCGCCGGCACCGGCGTGCAGGCGAGCGGCCAGTCACAGCCCGGTGGCGCGTAGTCCGAGCGGTCCGGCGTGAGGGCCCCGTAGATTCCCCGTTCCAACGCATCCCCGAGCCAGCTGACGCGGGCCAGCGCCGCCGGCAGGTCCGCGAGATCGAGTGCGGTCATCGCGCCGGCCTCCGGCTTGATCATCCACACGCGGCCCCCGCGGATGCCCAGCGATCGCGCCGCCGCGAGGTAAACGCCCAGCTGCAACGAGGCGCCCGTGGCCGCCATGCGCCCCGCCGTCAGCGCCGAATCTCCGCCGGTCTTGAAATCAATGATGTCCACCTGTGCGTCCTTCCAGCCCGGCCGGTCCAGCCGCACCAGGTCGATGCGACCGGTCACAGGAATCCGCCGCGGCCCCACTTCAAGCACCGCGCCGTCCGGCAACCAGACCTCCGCCGCCACGAAACCGCCGGCATCGATCGCATAAAGGTTCTCCAGGAGAACGCCGCAGATCCGCGTCAACTCGGCGTGGAACGAATCCCAGTAGCGGTCGACCGGCCACGTGCGGCGCAGCCGTCCGAGCGCCGCCTCCAGCCGAACCTGGGCCGTTTCCTTCGCCGGCATCTCGCCGAAGCGACCTGGACCGGCCTCGGGCTGGATGGCCGCCGCGAGGATTTCATGCGCCCGCAACCCGAGAGCCTTCCGCCGCGTCCGCACCAGAGGCTCCCAGGCGGTCCGCCGCACCCCGAGCACGGCCTCGAACCAAAGCTCCGCCGGATCGCGCACCCCGCGTTCGATCAGTCGGGCCGGGAGCGAGGCCGGTGTGATCAGGGCCGGATCTCCCCCGTGAAAATACGCATCGAATGGCCGGCGATCATCGCGCCGGCCCTGCCAGATTTCGCTCCAGTTCCGGACTTCGGCAGACGCGGGTGCGGGCGGCGGCGAGGCGCGCGCAAGTCGGACAAAAGCCTGTTGTGGATTCTCGCCACCGGAAGCCGCCCACAGCACCCGCTCCAGCCAGCTGTTGGGAGCCAGTTCGAGTTCAGGATCCTCCTCCGCGAAGAGCGCCGCGGAAAAGAGGACTTCCTCCCGGGTGTCGCGCGCCAGCGCCCGGTAGCCGGCCCGCTCCAGCGCCGCGCGATCCTCGCCCGTGGGCAGGCCGAGCGAAAAACGGCCGCGTTCGCTCAACGCCGTCCGCTGCTCGTCGGTCAGCCAGCAGCTCGCCTCGCGCCGCTCCGGCCAGGTACCGGCATTGCTTTCGGTCAGGATCAGATGCGACCACGACGCCCCCTCGAGCCGCCGGCGTGTACCGAGGGTCACGCGCGCGAACTCGCCGCGCCCCGCCGCGGAAGCCACCGGCTGCCGATCCGGCAGAAAGGAGCCGAGGGCCGCCACCACGGCGGCGAGCGGCAAACGTTCGCCGCAGCGTTCCGCAAAGTGGTCGAGCGGCCGCCAGCCTTCGGGCGCCGGCAGGTCGAGGGTCTCACCCATGGCGCGGAATCGCGCCAGCGCGTCGGCGAGCGTCAGCTCGGCCGGCCAGGCCGGCAGCAGGCAGCGCGCGATTCGCGCCAGTTCGGGCGTGCGCACGTCCCACGCCGCGAGATGCGCAGTCACGGCATGCGACTGGACATCATCGAAGCTGCGCTCACACGCGCGCCGCGCTTCCGCTACCGGGAGCGTCGTGGTGCCAATCGCACGGAGCAGGGGCCAGAGGGTCAGCAGTTCCTCGATGCGCGCGCCCTTTTCCTGGAAGCCCAGCAGCGCGCGCTGCGCCTGCACGTCCACCGGCGGTGCGCCGGCGGTGCCCAGAAGATCGTTGAAGGCAATGCCCCGCGCCGTGAGCAGGCGCGCGAGGTGCAGGTGCGCCGCGTCGGCCCGCGGAAACACGACCGCAATCGCCTCGGCTTCGCGCGCCAGCAGTGACACGACCTCCCGCGCCACCGCCTCCATCTCCTCCGTCCGCGTCCGCCCGACCAAAATCCGCGCGCGCGCCGGCGAACCCTCCTCGCCACCCCAGAGCGCGCCAACCGCTTCGCAGGTGCTGGCCGGTTCCGGCGCATCCAGGGGCAGCGGCTCGCACTCGAGCAGGTTTTCCCAGAGGTCGACCCACTTTTCCCCTGCTGCCGACTCCGGTTCGGGCAGCACCACCGTGATGTCCGAGCAGCGCCGCACGTAGGCAGCCAAGTTAAAGAACTCTCCCCACAACTCCGGCCCCGGGAGATGCACGAAGGCGCGGGCCCCCATCCGCGGCGCGGTCGGCGGCACCAGGGTCAGTCCGGCCTGCTCGGCCGACACCGCCGCCAGCCCGTAGCCACAGGCCTCAACCCAGTCCGTCAGCTCGCCAAACACGCTGCGCAACTCCGCCAGCGGGAAATCCCTCGCGCGGAACCCGGCCTTCAGCAGGTCATCAAAATCGTCGAGCGCCCGCTCCGGATCGCTTTGCAGACTCTTCCAGAAGCCCCATGCGGCATCCTCGGCCGTCAAACCCACCAGACGCCGCGAAATCACCGCTCGCAGCCCGAGCAGGAGCAGTTCCCGGCCCATCGCCGGACGGTCGCCCCCCGCGCCCAGCGCCAGCCATTTCTTACGGGCGAGGCCGGGCGACAGAAACTCAAACCCGAGCAGCGGAATGTTTTCCGAGAGAAACCGGAGCTTGAGCGCCTGCGCCTGTCCGCGCGTGGGCACGATCACATGGGCCCGCTCCAGGCGCCCGCGACCGGCCTCGACCCACGGCCGCAACGCAGCGCGCCACGCGGTGTCCGCATGCCGGGCGAGCCAGAGTTCAATGCGCGGGGAGTCGGCCACAGGACCATGGTTAAACACGCGCACAGGCCTGCAGCTCAAACCCAAAGCAGGCGGCGATGTCCTTCCACGGATATTGCGGTTGTCGGACGCCCGATTCGCGCTAGCATCCCATCAACCTCCCTCCCCTATGAATACCCCCATAGGCATGCTGCTGAGCCGCAAGGGCTCGTCGGTGCACTCCGTGGCGTCATCGGTCTCCGTGGCTGATGCGGTCCGCGTGATGAATCAACACAAGGTCGGTTCGCTCCTGATCCTCGACCAAGGCCGCCTGGCCGGGATCTTCACCGAACGCGATGTCCTCACCCGGGTCGTGGCCGCCGGCCGCAACCCTTATGTCACCCCCGTCCAGGAAGTCATGACGCGGCAGGTCGTCACGATCGCGCCCGACGCGACCGTTGAGCAGGTCATGGAGATCTTCACCACGCGGCGCTGCCGCCACCTGCCCGTGCTGTCGGCGGGCGGCACGCTCGTGGGGCTGATTTCCATTGGCGACATCTCCCGCTGGCTCGTCGATTCCCACCAGGCCGAGGCGCAACAGCTCCGCCAATACATCGCCGGCGGCGTTCCGGCCTGAAGTCCCCGGTTCAGGCGCGCGTCCTCCCCGGAAGCCCGCACCCCGCCGCCCGTCATCCATTGACGGCGCGCGGCGGGCCGGCAAGCTGCGCGCCCATGCGGCCGACTCCGTTGCGCGCGGGCGCCCTCGCCTGCCTCAGTTTGCTTCCGCTCGTCCTGAGCGGCTGCCTGCTGGCGCGGACCGTCTACGCACCCGTGAAGCTCGCCGGCCAGACCGTGATCGTGGCAACCGAGACCGCCGGCGCGGCCGTCTCCGCCACCGGCCGCGTCGCCGGGGCCGCCCTGGGGGCAACGGGCGCCGTGACCTCCGGCGGGCTCAATGCCCTCGCGGCGCTGAGCACGGCAGGCATGGTCACCTTTGTCGACGCCGCCACCGGCGCAATCGTCCGGGTCCCCTGGCAGGAGGGCATGACCCTGTACGCCGGCGCGGAGACCGCCCAGATCCGGACGGCCCGGCGGGCCGTCGACCTCGTCCGGGCCGGGCGATATCTGTATTCTAATCTGGACTACACGGACGACACCGCGCGCCTCCCGGTGCTGGCGGGCGACGTCGTGCGGCTCACCAGCCGGTGATCGCGGGGCGGCGGGCCGGCCGGTTCAGCGGCCCTCGAGCCGCAGCACGCCCGCTCCCCGCCGGAGCACCAGCCGGGCACCAAAGGTCGCGGACAAGGCGCGGGAGTTGAGCACCGTCTCGCGCGGACCCGCGGCCTGAACCCGGCCGGCGCGCAGCAGCAGCACGTGGCTCAGTGACGGGGTGATCTCCTCAACATGATGGGTGACCAGAATCAGGGCCGGACCGCTGCGCCGGCGGGCGAGCCGCTCAAGCACCGCGAGAAAGCGGGCTCGCGCCACCGGATCCAGCCCGCCGCAGGGTTCGTCGAGAATCAGGAGCCGGGGGCGCGCCACCCATGCGCGGGCGATCAGCACCCGCTGCCGCTCACCCTGCGACAAGTAATGCCACGGACGCTCGGCCAGCCCGCCGAGTCCCACCTCGCGCAGCGCCCGGAGCGCCGCCTGGCGATCCGCCCGCGTCGGCGCCACCCAGAGGTCCAGTTGCGCGTAGCGGCCGCTGATCACCGTTTCGAGGGCGGACTCGGTGGGAGGAATCTGTGCATGTAACGCCGATGTAACAATGCCGACCAATCGGCGAAGCTCGCGCCAATCGGCATCCCCATAGTGATGACCCAGGACGGAAAACTCGCCGGCCGTCGGCGACATGTACCCGAGCAGGATCTTGAGCAGCGACGTCTTGCCGCAGCCATTGGGGCCCAGCACCACCCAGTGCTCGCCCGGCAGAATCCGCCACGCGAGGTCGCGCAGGATCGGGGTGCCATCGCGGCGGACGCTGAGGCCGGAGAGCTCTAGCACGGGGCGAGACGGGCGGGCGGGCATCCCCACCACCTATCGCCCCGGGCCGAGCCGGGTCAACCGCGACCTCGCGTCGAGATCCCCACCCGGTTTCGCTCGCGCGGAGACCATGGGTGGCTAGGCTCGTTCCGCCATGTCTCTCTTCGGCCGCCTCCGTCTCACCCTCCTCGCCCTGGTCCTCCCGCTCGCCGCCCTGGCCCGGCCCTTCACCGCCGTGGTCTACAACGTCGAGAATCTTTTCGACGTCGACGGGGTCGCCACCTACGCCGAGTATCAGCCGGCCAGCTACACCCCGGCCCATCTCGCCACCAAGCTGCGCGGGATTGCCGAGGTCCTGGCCCGCTACGATGACGGACGCGGCCCGGATCTCATCCTGTTTCAGGAGATCGAGCTCGACCAGACGCCGGCCACCCGCGTAACCGACTACGCCAGCCTGCTGCAACGCCACGCGGCCACTCCCTATGATCGCCTGCTCGGGACGACCCCGCTGCCGGCCGAGCTGGCCGGACTGCCGGCGGAGGCGTGGCTGCTCAAGGCGCTGCATGACCGCGGCCTCCGCGGGTACACCGTGGTCGCCGGAAGCGATGCCGTCGCGAAGCACGAGGACGGCAACCCCCGCGCGATCAAGACGGTGCTGATGACCCGGTTTCCGGTGAAGGCCGTTCGCAATCACCCCGTGCTCAATGCCCGCAACATCCTCGAGGTCGAACTCGACATCGACGGGCACACGCTCTTCGTCTTCAACAATCACTGGAAATCCGGCGCCAGCGACCCAGTGACCGAGCAGATCCGCATCGCCAACGCCCGCACGCTGCGCACCCGCCTCGACCAGATCCTGGCCCAGGACCCCAACGCCGATGTCCTGCTCGGCGGCGATTTTAACTCCCAGCATGACCAGAAGCTGCGTTACCGGGAGATGAAGGAGACCGCGCTCAACGACGTCCTCCGCTCCCAGGGCAATGAGCTCGCGATTCGCGGTCCGCAACGCGATCTCTACAATCTGTGGTACGAGCTCCCATCCGCGGAGCGCGGCAGCGATACCTTCCGCGGCGAGTGGGGCACGCTGATGCAGATGATCCTTTCGCGCGGCCTCTACGACCTGCGCGGGGTCCAGTACGTGGACAATTCCTTCACCGTCGGCCGCTTCCCCGGACTCAACGCCGATGCCTCCGGCCACCCGGTGCGCTGGTCGGGCGATGGCGCCGCCGGGAGCGGCTTCTCGGACCACTTCCCCCTCTCCGCCCGGTTCACCACCGTGGCCGACAATCGCACCGACCGCTGGATCGCGCTCACCCGGCCGTCCGATCGCGATCCGACCGAGGCCGACGTCAACCGCCTGACCTTCAAGGTGGATTTGACCCAGGCGCTGACCCTCGCGGCCCTTCCCGCCGGCGCCAATCTCCGCGACGGAAGCTACAATGGGAAACTGTTCCGCGTGGAAGGCCCCGCGGCCGAGGGCCCTCTGCTGAAGGTGGAATTCGCCGGCGCGGTGTACGATCTCTATAGCCCGGACCCCGCGATTCGCGACCTGATCGCCGCCCAGCGTCGCGCCGGCGGAACTTATCGTCTGTACGGCGAACTCGGCACTTTCCGCGGCAACTGGCAGTTTGTCGTCAAGGACGCCTCGTGGGTGCAGTAACCCGCCGCGCAAGCGTCCGCTCCTGACCATGGCCGAGTCTTCCCACGCGCGCATCCAAGTCCGGCTGCGGGAGCTGGCCCAGTTGTTCAACTCGCTCGATCCCTCGCCCTTCATTGAGCGGGATCTCGATGACGAGGCCGAGGCCTTCATCGTTGGATCGGCCCGCGAACTCGGTCTCCACCGGCCCTACGAGATCATCATTCACCTCAAGGTTGCCCCGGAACCCAGTCGGGCCGCCGCCCTCGAGTCCGCCGTGCGCCACTTTTTCCGGGAACGGACCGAGGTGAAGCAACGCGACCTGCGCCTGCTGCTCCGCCGGGGCCGGGCCAGCCTCGCGATCGGGATCGTCTTTCTGGCCGCCTGTCTCGGTCTGGGCGAATTCATCGGACTCACCTGGGATAATGCGCTGGCGGCCATCCTCAGCGAAAGCCTCGTGATCGGCGGATGGGTCGCCATGTGGCGGCCGCTGGAGATTTTCCTCTATGACTGGTGGCCACTCCGCGCCGAACGCCGGGTCCTGGACGCCCTCGCCCACGCAAAAGTCCGGCTCGCGCCGATCCCGGCGGACGCCTGAGCGGGAGCGCCTCGCACGGGTGGGGAACTTCGATTCTGAAGCCGGCGATTCGGGTACCACGACTGCGGATTACCCGCAGGGAGGCCGAGCAGGGCCGTAGGGTCCCGGTTCAAACGCGAATCGCGCTGATTCGCGAGCGGGGGGGCCGATCCGTGGCAGCGCGCGCGCGTTGACTCGCGGCGGCGATCTGCCGCAGACTCCCGGTGTGTCCGCTGCTCCTGTCACCTCCTTTCCCAACTTCGTAGGCTGGCTTTCCGCCCACGCGGGATTCCCGCGGCATCGCCTGCCGGGCAATGCCGAGCGCCTGCTGCTGCTGGCGGTCGCGGCCGCCCTCGACGAGGCGGAGGAGACCCAGCGTCAGCGATTTCTGGTGAAATCGAAGGACCCGGCGAGCGTGTCGGCCCTCAAGGCGCACGCCATGCGCCGATCCCAGGTGCACTTCAAGTGCGACAATAGCGCCAAGGTCTGAGCGCGCTTTGTCGGGTTGGCGGCAGTCGGTTGTAACTTTTGCCTCGGCCCCGGGTTCTGGAGGTATCCACCCATGAACCCACTCACCCGCCTCCTTGCGGCCGGCCTGCTCGCCGGCCTGCCCCTCGTCGCTTCCGCCAAGATCGAGCGCACGGTCGAAAAGACCTTCGCCGTCCAACCCGGTGGCACCCTCCGCGTCGAGACCCAGGGCGGTGATATCCGCGTGGTCGCCGGCGCCGGGGAATCGGTCCGCATTGTTGCGCGCCAGCGCTTTCCCCGGGCAGACACCGAGGCCGAGGCGGATGAGATCCTTCGCGACCTCACCTTCGAGCTCACCCAGGAGGGCAATGATGTCTCTGTGCTGACCAAGACCAGCCGGAGCCTGTCCGGATTCAACTGGGGCAATCGCGTGCAGATCGACTTCACCATCACGGTGCCAACCCGCTACTCGACCGACCTGCGCACCTCCGGTGGGGACATCACCGTGGCCAGCCTGACCGGCACGCTCGCGGCCCGCACCAGCGGCGGCGACATCGAGCTCGCGCGGATCGACGGCAAGATCAGCGCTTCCACCTCCGGCGGCGACATCACCCTGACCGAGGGAACCGAGCAGGCCCGCCTGCGGACCTCCGGCGGCAATATCCGCGTCGGCAAGATTGCCGGCGCCGCGGATATCGAAACCTCGGGAGGAGATATCGAAGTGACGGCGGCCGGATCGAGCCTCCAAGCCTCGACCTCCGGCGGCGATGTCCGGGCCACGTTCGAGGGCGGCCTGCCCGCCGATGCCAGCCTCAGCAGTTCAGGCGGCGACATCGTCGCCCGCCTCGCCAAGGCCACGCCGTTCCAGCTCGACGCCAGCACCAGCGGCGGAAACGTCGATGCCACCGGACTGACCATCACCATCGAACGGGGCGGAGTCGGAAAGAATCGGCTCGTCGGCGCGGTCAACGGCGGGGGTCCCCTGCTCAAACTCCGCACCAGCGGGGGTGATATCCAGATCGTCACTCGATAAGCCCATACAGGCCTAGTGCGTAGTTCTACGTAAGGGTCCTAAATACTACTGACTTATAAAGTTTTGACCGATTTTTGACCGACCCTGATCCTCCGGGAGTGGAGCGATTTGGGTCCATTGTCATTCTTCTGGTTCTGCTCTTGGGCGTACGCCTGAGCGCCGAGGAATTTCCTGCGCAGGAGCGACGCTTCACGGTCGGCTCCGCGGGCACGTTCAAACTCGATACCTTCGCCGGCGCGATCAAGGTCACGCCCGTAGCCGACACCCAGGAGATCGTCATCCGAATCCAGGCCGAGGCCACGGGAGGCCGCCCCGGCGCGGCCCAGCGTTGGGCCGAGGGAGTGGTCGTCAGCTCTGAGCAGCAATCGGACGCCGTGAGCGTGGTGGTGCGCCACCGCAGCGGATCGGTGTCCATCGATCTCGGTGAAAAGCCAACCGGGCTGGTGCGGATCGACATCCAGGTTCCGCTGAGCACGCGCCTGGATCTGACCGGCGGCAGCACCAGCATCGAGATCGGTCACGATCTTGAAGGCGATGTCCGCATCCGTGCAGCGGTGGGATCCGTTTTCCTCGGCCGCATGCGGGGGAATCTCGATCTGCGCGTCGACGAGGGCGACATCACCGTGTCACGCGCCGGCGGCACCGTGGCCGCCCGTACGCTGCGCGGAGACATTGATGTCGGCACCCTGCTCCGCTCCGCCACGCTGGAGACGGGCAGCGGCAACATCAGCATCTTTTCCGCGGAGCAAGGGATCAATGCCAAGGCCGCGGCGGGCGACATCAACGCCACGGTCGGCGCGTCGCTCTCGGAGGATTCCGTGCTCGCCACGGCCGGCGGCGACATCCGCGTGGCGGTCGATGCCGAGGCGAATCTCTCGGTGCGCGCCCGCTCCGTGTGGGGACGAATCACCGCGCGGCTGCCGATCACGACGACCTCCGGCGGTGCGGGCCAAAGCCGCCTCGAGGGGCAAATCAATCGCGGAGGGCCCGCGCTGAGCCTGCAGGCAAGCGGGGGCAATATCCTCATGACCGCGTTGGTTCCCCGGGGCAACTGACCACCGCGCGGCTTGCGCCGCGCCCGCCGCCACCGTTGGCTGGTGGCCATGTCCGACTCGTACCCAGAGCTGATCCGCCTGCTCAAGCGCGCGCATGTCCTCGGCACCGTCTCCGGCCTGCTCGGCTGGGATGAGCAGGTTTTTCTGCCCCCCGACAGCACCGACCTCCGCGCCGAGCAACTCGCCCTCCTGGCCGAGCTCGATCACGAGGCCTCCGCCGATCCCGCGATCGGACGCCTGCTGACGGAGCTCGAAACCCCGGCCGGCCTGGCCTCGCTTGATCCTGCGGCGCGGGTCGTGGTGCGCGAGGCGCGGCGGGACTACGACCGCGTGACTCGTCTGCCGCCGGCCTTCGTGGCGGAAAAGGCGCGCCTGAGCAGCGCGGCCTACCACGCTTGGGCGGATGCGCGGGCCAAGTCGGACTTCGCCGCGTTTGCTCCCTTCCTGCAGCAGCACCTTGACCTCGCCCGCCGCGAGGCCGAGCTCCTCGGCTGGGGCGACCGGCCGTATGACTATGCCATTGACCAGCACGACCCCGGGATGGACGCCGCCCGGATCGCCGCGCTCTTCACGGAGCTGAAGGCCGGCCTCCTTCCCCTCGTGCGCGAAATCGCGGCCTCCCCCGTGCGGGCGAATCCCGCCCTCCTGCGCGGATTTCCGGTCGCGGACCAGTTGGTGTTCCTCCGGGAAGTGACGGCGGCGCTCGGTTTCGACTACCGGCGCGGCCGTATCGATGTGTCGCTTCATCCGTTCTGCTCCGGACCGGGCGCGGACATCCGCATGACGACGCGCTTTGATCCCGACAGCCCGCTCGACTCCCTCTTCGGTTCCATTCACGAAACCGGACACGGGCTCTATGAGCAGGGACTGCCCTTGGACCACCAAGGCACGCCGCTGGGCGAAAATGCGGGGATGGCGGTGCACGAGTCGCAAAGTCGCCTGTGGGAAAATCAGGTCGCGCGCGGTCGCGCCTTCTGGCGGCACTTTGAGCCCCGTTTTCGCGCGCTCTTCCCCGGCCCGCTGGCCGGGGTCTCCTCGGACGACCTCTACCTCGCGATCAATGCCGTCGAGCCGACGCTGATCCGCGTCGAATCCGACGAGATCCACTACAATCTCCACATCCTGCTCCGCTTCGATCTCGAGCGGCGGCTGTTCTCCGGTGAGCTCGCCGTGGCCGACCTGCCGGCGGCCTGGAACGCGCTGTCCAAGGAACTGCTCGGACTCACGCCCGCCAACAACCGCGAGGGTGTGCTGCAGGACGTGCACTGGAGCGGCGGCGCCTTCGGTTACTTTCCCAGCTACTGCCTGGGCAACATGATGGCGGCCCAGCTTTGGGACCGGGTGCGGCAGAATATTCCGGCCCTTGAGGAGGACTTTGGGCGCGGCGATTTCAGCCGTCTGCTGGCCTGGCTCCGTACCCACATTCACGCCCAAGGCCGTCGTTTTGACGCGCGCGCACTGGTCCGGGAGGTGACCGGAAACGAGCTGAGCCCGCAGCCGCTGCTGGCCTATCTGCGTGAACGCTACCAGCCGCTGTACGGGTCAATCGTGAAGGAGTCAGGAGCCAGAATTCAGTAGTCAGGAGAAAATGAGCGGAGTCCCGCTGCAGGATTGAGCTTTCTCTCCTGAATCCTGACTCCTGTCTCCTGACTTCTTCTCAGCCATGCTCATCGACACCCACACCCACCTCGAATCCTTCGCGCGCACCGGAACGCTGGACGCGACGCTGGCGCGGGCGCGCGAGGCGGGCGTGGAAGCGATGATCACCATCGGCACGTCCTCGGACGACTGGGCACTCTACCGCGAGCTGGCCACCGTTCACCGCGGGTTCGTGCACTACTCGGTCGGGCTGCATCCCTGCGCGGTCACGGAGAACTGGGCGGACGAGATCGCGCGCATGCCGGGCTTCTGGGAGGGATCGCGCGTGCAGCCCGTGGCGTTGGGCGAGATCGGGCTCGACCGGTTCCATCTGCCCAAGGATGCGGTCGAGGCCGAGCGCGTCTTCGCCTGGCAGCGGGCGGCGTTTGCAGCCGGCCTCGCTCTGGCGCGGCAACGCGGCTGCCCGGTGGTCGTGCATTCCCGCGGTGCCTTTGCCGAGTGCGTCGAACTGATCGATGCCAGCGGGGTCGATTGGACTCGCGTGATCTTTCACTGCTTCGTCGAGGGTCCGGCCGAGATGGACGTCCTCCTTGCGCGCGGCGGCTTCGGTTCCTTCACTGGGATTGTCACGTACAAGAGCGCCGAAGCGGTGCGGCTTGCCCTGCTCCGCCAGGGACTGGACCGGCTGATGCTGGAAACCGACGCACCCTACCTCACACCGGTGCCGCATCGCGGCAAACCCAACGAACCCGCCTTCGTCCGCCACACGGCGGAGTTTACCGCCACAACCCTCGGCGTTGATTTCGCAACCCTTGCCCGCACCACCACCGCGACGGCCCGTCGGTTTTTTGGATTGGCCTAGCCGGTTCGTCCCGTCGAGGCCGACGTTCGCGGGGCGGGACCGGTCACGGTGACTTAAGCCACCGGCTGACCTGACTCAGGCCTCGTCGAACTTGCGGCCGAACAGCTGTTCCAATTCGGACAGCATCTGCGCCGCATCATCGCCGGTGGCGAGGAACTTGACCTTCGAGCCCTTGCCCGCGGCCAGCATCATGAGACCCATGATGCTCTTGCCGTTGACCTGCTCCTCCTCCTTTTCGACGAAAACGTCGGCTTTGAACTTGTTCGTGATCCGGACGATCATCGCCGCTGGACGGGCGTGGATGCCCATCTTGTTCTGGACCACAAGCTCCTTGGAGAGCACCTGGCCCGAGGCGGCGGATTCAGTCTTGTCTGACATGGACCGCCCAGCGTTCCGGCGGCGCGACCGGCTTGCAACCCAAAAACCGGCCCCCCAGTCTCCTCCCCATGGCCCAGACCGCGATCATCGTCCCCTGCCGACTCGAGTCTACCCGCTTCCCCCGCAAGCTTTTGCACATCATCCGCGGAAAACCGCTGCTGCTTTGGGTGGCGGAGCGCATCCGCGCGCAAACCCCTGATTTGCCCCTGTACTTTGCGGTCGACGACGCCCTGCTGGCCGCCCCGCTCGAGGCCGCCGGCTTCACCGCCATCATGACCAGTCGTGAGCATCAGAGCGGCACGGATCGCCTCGCAGAAGCCAACCGCCAGGTGCGCGCAGACCACATCATCAATGTTCAGGCCGACGAGCCGCTGGTGTCGGACCGCCAGATCCGGTCACTGCAAAGGCTCGTGTCCGGCGATGCCCCCATGGCCACGCTCGCTACCCCGTTCACCACCGCGGAGGACTTCTACAACCCCAACCAAGTCAAGGTGGTGATCGCCGACAACGGCCGCGCGCTCTACTTCTCCCGCTCGCCCCTGCCCTATGCGCGCGACCTGAAGGGACGGGTGGATGATGCGTGGGTCCGCGCACAGCCCTGCTACCGTCACTTGGGATTGTACGCCTACCAGGCACCGCTGCTCGAACAATTCTCCCGCCTGCCCCTGGGGCGCTACGAGCGCATCGAGCGGCTCGAGCAGCTGCGCATTCTCGAGAACGGCCACGCGATCGCGATCGGCGTCACGGACGATCCGACCATCGGCGTCGACACGCCGGAGGACGCGACGAAATTCGAGGC
>CAYZCV010000048.1:0-23683 GCA_964476965.1 uncultured Opitutus sp.
AATTCTTCGTCACCGAGCAGGGCGTGTCCCGCGCGACGAATGGCATCACCGAGGATGACGTGAAGGTTGCGCTGCCCGGCATGACGGTTGAAAAGCTGCTGAGCCTGGTTCCTGGCGTGAACATCCGGACGACCGATCCGTTCGGCTTCTACGAATTCGGCAATGACATCCGCGTGCGTTCCTTCGGTCTCAATGCGCTGGCGGTGACCATCGATGACATCCCGATGGGCAACAACAACCCGCGCTACGGAACGCCGGCGGGTCGCATTGTGGACGGCGAGAATCTCGCCACGATCAGCGTCTCCCAGGGAACGGGTGACGTCACGACCCCCGCCTATGAGGCGCTCGGTGGCGCGGTGAAGTACTACACCGCCAATCCCAGCAAGACGCCATCGGCGGTGGTGAAGTACAGCGTGGGCGACTTCAAGATGCGGCGCTCGTTTGCGCGCTTCGACACGGGCGAGATCATGCCCGGTCTGACGGCTTTCGTGAGCTCCTCGCAGCTCACCTTCCGCAGCGCAGGTATTCCCTCGGACAGCGAGGGCCGCAAGGTCGAGGGCAAGATCCGCTACGAGCTGCCCAAGGCCACGTTCAACTTTGCCTACACCTGGAATGACCGCGATGACTACGACACGAGGTCCACGCAGTGGGACCGCTGGCGCGCGCTTGAGACCGGAAATCCCTACGCCGGCTACGGCACCAATTATTTCTACGGTGCGGCCGAGCGTAATAATCTGACCCTCCTCGCGGAGAACGGATACACGGTTTACCTCCCCAACACGATGGCCGCTCGCGCCGCCGCCGCCGGGCTTCCGGCCGGTACCTCGCTGGCGGGCAATCTGCAGGGTGACTACAGCGACAATGCGCGTGTGTTCGGTGCGCTGACCTATCTAGGAACGGCCGAGGCGCTGGGTGACGGCGTCTACAATCAATTCTATCGCCTCTGGCGCAATGGCCGTATGGACAGTCTTTTCCGCGGTTCGGCGGACCTGACCGTCACGGACGAGATCATCGTCAAGGCCTCCGGCTACTTCCACGACCGCCACAACTACGGCACGTTCCCGGTGCTGCGCAGCGATGCGCGTACCCAGATCCAGAATTCGTACAACGCGACGAACAATCCGAATCGCGTGCTCCGCACGGATATCTATCCGCGCTATGCCTACCGTGACACCAGTGGAAATCTGGTGCCGTTCGGCACGGCCGGAGCGATTCCCGTTGGCTACACGGACACGAACTCGAACGGGTTCTTCGATATGGGGGAGACCCTGACGGCGGCCACCACGGTCACCGAGTTCAGCAATGGCCACGCGCTCATCGCTCCCACCTCGACCACGCTTGCCAACGCCACGTCCGGTCTGCCGGGCGCGCCGGGCCGCGACGAAGACTTCGGCGGCGAGCGCTATGGCGTGAACCTGAAGGGCACCTGGACCGCCGGCATCAACAAGCTGACCGCCGGCTTCTGGTATGAGAGCGACGAGCAGATGGCCTTCCGTCCCACCTACAATCTCGAGGGTGGCTCGCCGTTCGGCTACTTCCTCTACGACCAGATCCTGTTTAACAACTACGACCAGAACTTCGCAACGGACACGACCCTGTTCTACGTCGAGGACATCGTCCGCCTGATGGAAGACAAGCTGACCCTGACCTTCGGAGCCAAGTCGCTCAGCGTCGACAAGTACGCCGAGGGCATCCTCTTCACGCAGAACTACTGGAAGCCGCTCGGCTCCCAGCGGGTCAAGCGCGAGGTCACGTACGAGGACAATTTCCTCCCGCAGCTCGGCGCCAGCTACAAGCTGACCTCGCAGATTGAGCTCTTTACGAGCTTCGCCGAAAATCTTGCGGCGCCGCCGAACAACGTCATCGCGAATGTCGACTTCAACGAGAGCCTGCGCCCCGAGCGCGCGACCAATTACGATCTTGGCCTTCGCTACTCTGGCCGCAAGTTCGGTGCGAGCTTCTCGCTCTTCTACAACAAGTACGAGGACCGGATTCTCTCCGTCGCCTTCACGCAAGAGGAGCTGATCGCCCGCGGCCTGGCGGGTGTGACGGGTGCGACCCAGTTTCGTAATGTCGGCGGCATCGACTCCCAGGGAGCCGAACTCAGCTACGACTGGCGCACGCCCATCGAGGGTGTCCGGCTGACCGGTGCGTTTGCCTACCAGAATTCCGAGTTCGCCGAGAACCTCCGCACGACCTACGCCGCGTTCCACGCGGATGCGAACGACCCACGCTCGAAGTTCTACCAGCCCATCGCGAACCCGAATGGCGGCACCCCGGTGCAGTCGTTTGAGCTCCAGAAGGGCAAGAGCCAGGGCAACACGCCGGAGTTCACCGCCAACTTCGACCTGTCCTACACGAAGGGCATTTTCGCTGCGAACTTCGGCGGCCAGTATTACGACGAGGTCTACGTGAACACGCTGAACACGGAGCTCGTCCCGAGCTACACGAACTTCAACGCCGGCATCACGGTGTCCGGCCAGAAGGGTTCGCGCCTGGAGCCGTTCAAGGCCTCAGTCACGGTCCAGAATGTCTTCGACGAGGTGATCTGGCGCGCCAACGGCTACACGGGCAGCTTCAACGGGTCCGTCACGCCGGACTACGGCCGCAACATCGTCTTCACGGTCGAGGCCAGCTTCTAACGCACTTTGTTCTGTAGTTAAGCGAGCGGGCGGTCCCTTGCGGGGCCGCCCGCTTTTTTGTGCCCAAGAATCGGCGTGTGCCGCGCCGCGAGGCTGCTAGGTTGGCGGGATGCGGCCGCCGGACATTCTCTGGATCGTCACCACGCAATGGCGCGCGGATGCCACAGGCTACGCGGGCAATGCGCAGGCCCGCACCCCGCAACTTGACGCGCTGGCCCTGCGGGCGGTCAATTATTGCCAGGCGGTCACTCCGCATCCGTTCGGACCGTTTGCGCGGGCCGCGCTTCTGACCGGAGTGCCTTCGCCCGACAATGGAGTCGCCGATTACTTTGATCCGCTTCCGGCCGGAAGCCGGACCGTGGCCCATCAGTTGAGGGAGCGCGGCTACCAGACTGCCTTTTGGGGGAAATGGCACCTGGCGCCGCGCGATCCGGCCCAGCCCCTCGTGGGCGAGGCGCACGCGCGGACCGTTGTCCGCCCGGAGAACCGGGGTGGCTTCGCGTTGTGGGAAGGCTTCGAGAGCGGGTTTCTGCTCAATGACCCGTGGCTGCAGGGAACCCGGCTCCCGGCGCCCACGCGCTTCCCCGGCTACCAGAGCGATGTTCTCTGCGAACGAGCGGCAGCCTGGCTCCGCGAGCCTTCGGCCTTGCCCCGCTTCGCGATCGTCAGTCTGGAGGCTCCGCACCCTCCCTACGGCGCGCCCGCTGCCGGGATTGAGCCGCGTGTGATCACGCCGCCGGCTTCGGTTCCGGTCGCGGCGGCGGCTCGGGCAGGCCAGGAGCTTTCCGGCTATCATGCGCATATCGAAGCAACTGACCGCGCGATCGGCGGCCTGATCGCCGCCTGTTCGCCGGATGCGGCGATCGTCTTTACGTCGGTGCACGGTGACATGCACGGAGCCCATGGCCTCTTTCGCAAGGGGTGGCCCCACGAGGAGAGCGTCCGTGTTCCCTTGCTGGTCCGGCCGCCGACGGAAGGGGGCGCCGGTCGAAGCGACGGCACGCCCTGTTCGCTGCTCGACCTGGCGGCACAGGCCTGTGCCTGGGCGGAGGGCCGCCCGTGGGCACCAGCGGGCGGTCCGGCCCGCATTTCCATGCCCTCGGTGGTGAAGCTGCCGGACCAGTGTGATCGGGTGTGGCGCGGCTGGCGCACGCCAGCGCGGAAGCTGGTGCTCAACGCCGACGGAACCCCGTGGCTTTTCTTCGATCTCGAACGGGATCCTGGAGAGCGGAACAATCTCGCGGATGATCCTGGACGGAGCGCTGAACTCGCGGCACTCCGCCGGTCCCTCGAGGCCTAGACCTGGGAATCAACCGCCTCGGAGGAGGAGGTGAACTGGCGGCGAATGACTGTGCCAAGCTCATGCAGCTTGACCGGCTTGGTGATGTAGTCGTCCATGCCGGCCGCGAGACACAATTCACGGTCGCCCTGGAGGGCGTTGGCCGTGAGGGCGATGATCTTGGGCTGGCGTTCCTGGGGCAGACGGCGGCGGATCTGTCGGGAGGCCTCAAAGCCGTCCATCTCGGGCATCTGCAGATCCATCAGGACCAGATCGTAGTCGCGGACACCGATGTTATCGAGGGCCTCAAGCCCGTTGGCGACGGCATCGGCGCTGTAGCCGAGACGCTCGAGGAACCGGAGCGCGACCTTCTGGTTGATCGCGTTGTCCTCGACCAGCAGGACCCGCAGCGGGATCTCTTCGCCCAGCAGGGCCTTGGCCGGACCGGCGGCGGTCGTCTCCGGGCGTGCCTGGTCTCCCTGCAGCAACGACTGCAGGCTCCGGACCAAGGCGATATTCTTGATGGGCTTGACCACCGAGGCAAAGCGCAGGGCACCGGGGCTTAGCTGACCGGACGACATGCCAACCGGTAGTAGGGCCAGGGTGGGAGCTCCCGAAGTCTCAAGTCGGCCCTGCAGCTCGGTGCCTTCAGCACTGGCGAGGAGATCAGAGTCGACCAGAATCAGCGCGGGTTTGGGCGATGCGCTCAGATAATCGATCGCCCGCTGCGCCGTGGCGGCGGCGGCGAATTGGGCACCCCAGCCGCGGAACAGCACGTCGAGACGGCGAATGACCACGGGGTTGTCATCGACGCAAAGCACCGTTCCTCGGCGCAAAGCCTCCGGCAGGGCTGGCAACCCGGTTCCGGCCTGGGCGGCGGTGGGCTCAGTCAGCAGCGTGAAGATGAAGCTGGAACCCTGGCCCGGGGCGCTCTCAACGCGAATGCCGCCACCCATGAGCGAGCAGAGACGGTGACAGATCGCCAAGCCGAGGCCCGTGCCGCCGTACTTGCGGGTGGTGGAAGAGTCGATCTGACTGAAGGGCTTGAACAGGCGGTTGATTCGGTCGGGCGGGATGCCGATGCCGGAGTCGTGCACCTCGAACTCAACCAGGATGCGCCCCGGCTCGAGCAGTTGCTCCGGATTAATCGGGGCGCGCCGGACGCTGATGTCGACGCCGCCGGCCGGCGTGAACTTGACGGCATTGTTCACCAGATTCACGAGCACCTGCCGCAGGCGGGTGATGTCACCCACGATCCACGCGGGTACGTCCTCGTCGATGGCGTAGGCGAGCTCGAGGTGTTTGCCCGCGGCCTGGACGGAGAAGAGGTCGAGCGTTTCCTCCAGGCAGAGCGAAAGATCGAAGGGCAGATGCTCCAGTTCCATCTTGCCCGACTCGATCTTGGAGAAATCCAGAATGTCGTTGATGATCGTCAGCAGACTCTCGCCGCTGGTGCGGATCGTGTTGACGAAGTCACGCTGCTCCGGACTGAGGGGGGTCTCCTGGAGCAGGCTGGTCATGCCGATCACGCCGTTCATGGGCGTACGAATTTCGTGCGACATGGACGCAAGGAACTCGCTCTTGGCGCGGGAGGCGGTGTCCGCCTCAATCTTGGCGCGGCGCAGCGCCGTCTCGGTGTCGACGCGGGTGGTGATGTCGGCGAGGATCGCGATGAAGGTGTCGAGGCCGCCGGAGTCATTGCGGACGGGCTGAATCTCGAGGTGCAGGTGGTACTTTCGGCCCGACTTCGAGTAATTGACGACGTCGCAGCTGACGCCCTCGCCCCGGGCGATGGCCGCGCGGATGCGGCGGACCGTCCGGGGGTTCGTCTCCGGCCCGACCATGAAGTTGGCCGGGTTCTTGCCGACAATCTCCTCGAGCTGGTACTCCATCACGCGGGTGAAGCCCTCGTTGACCCACTCGATGGCGCCGTCGGGGCGGCCAATGAGCACCAAATTGTCCGTGCGGCTGGCGACGAGCGACAGCTTGCGGGTGGCCGCCTGGCTGGCGCGCAGGGCCTCCTCCGCCGTCTTGCGGGGCGTGATGTCCTGGAGGGTGCCGATGATGCGGGTCGGACGGCCGCGCTCGTCGGGCGTGACGGACTTTGAGCGCGCGCTGAGCCAGCGCCAGCTGCCGTCCCCGGTCTTCACGCGATACTCCGGCTCGATGAAGACGAGTTCGCCCGCCAGCTGCCGATCCACGGCCGTGCGGTAGGCGGCGAGATCGTCCGGATGCACGAGCGCCAACCAGGCATCATGATTCGAGGCAATGGCTCCGGGCTGGTAGCCCAGCATCGTCCACAGCCCGGGGCTGAAGTAGATCTGACGGGACGTGAGGTTCCATTCGAAGATGCCGATCTGGGTCGAATCGAGGGCGAGGCGCAGGCGCTCGTCGGACACCTTCAGCATGGCCTCGACGCGGCGGCGCTCCTCGTTCTCCGCCTGCAGGCGGCGGTTGGAGCGTTCGACCGCGTCCAAGCTGGAGAAAGCGGTGCGGGCCAGATGCACGCTCAATCCCAGCAGCAGGGTGATGCCGAAACCGGCCGCGAGGGCCAGCTCAGGGAGAAAACGCCGGTTTCGCTCGAGATACTCGTCCGACGGGGACAGCCGGATCCGCATTCGTCGCTCATAGATCGTGACGACGGACTCGAAGGTATTGCTGTCGGCCGGCATGAGCCCGATGCCGCGGGGATCGTAGACATTGTCCGTGCCGACTTGAATGGAACAGATGTAGCTCGCGGAAAAACGCTGGCGTTGCTCGATCTGCTGGAAGAGTCGGCGGTAGATGTACTCGACGGCGACAAAGCCGTAGAGCTGGCCGCGGCGATAGATTGGCGCGTAGATGGCGAAGCCCGGTCCCAGCATGGGGATGTTGAGGGTGGCCGAGACTTGGGGAACCTGAGTTCGCTCGACCGCGCGCAGCGAGGCTTCGCGCACGGGGTCGCGACCGTGATCGTAGGCGATGAGGGCCTCGTTCCCCGGGCCGGGGTAGACTTGGCGGCTCATCAGCGAGGGATCGATCAGAACGACGGAGCTGGCCGCCGGGGTCTCCGCAAGGTGGGTGAGGGCATCGACCTCCCACACGATCGGTGACTCCTCGGCGTACTGGCTCCACCGGCGGGCAATCCGCTCGACGGCGTTCGCCTGCCGCTCGATTTCCAACTGGATCTCGCCCGCGAGACTGCTGATGGCACTGGTGGTCACGCTGCCGAGGTAGACCCGCTCGCGCTCCCGCAGACCGGTCCACATGATCACCGTCAAGGTGGCGGAGGCGAGAACCACGGGGAAGGGTAGCCAGGTCGGTGCGCGGCCCGAGTCGGCCCGGGTCTCACGCCAGGCGAGGACAAGGAGGGCAGATCCCAGGAGCACGAGAGCGACGGCGTCCAGCGGGCCGGTCGTGGTGGCCGTGCCCCAGCGGACAACGACCGGCAGTCGCAGGGAGTATCCGGCGAGGGTCGAGGTTCCGATCGACAGAATGATGGAGCCGCAGACCGCGATCACGAACGCGCGGCGGCGGGTCGCGAAGTCCACCGCGATCCACGCGACCGACAAGCCGGCGAGCAGGAGAGCCAGAGCCGACGCCGCCGACATTCGGCCGGCGTATTCCGTCTGGGTCGTGATGTGCTCCTTGATCAGGAGCTCGTCGATCATCAGGTCGAGGCCCGTTTGGAACTGCAACAGGGTCAGCCCCCCGATGGCTGCGGTCACCAGCGCGATCCCCGCCAAGGTGCGATAGCCGGTCTCGATCAGCAGAAGGCAGGTACCGACAATGATCAATCCGATGGCCGTGTTGGTGTGCAGCGGCGCGAAAATGGGGCTGAGCTGAACCCAGGCATCGTTGCGGGTAATCCAGCCCAGCAGGACCATCACGCCGATCGCCACCACCCCCCCGGCAAAGGCGAGGGAGAGGCGCTTTGGCCAGGAAGGCCGGGGCAACGTGGGCAAGGACACCATTAGGTAGTTTCCCCTAGTAAGAAAGGGCCCGGCCGGACGGCAATTATTTCCTTTGGGGAGATACCCGAAAAAACAGCGAGATCACGGGCCGGGCGGAGGTGCGGGATCCGGGGGCGGCGTGGGCGCGGGCTGGCTCGCGTCCGGTTCGGTTCCCAGGATCGATCGAAGGAGATTTGTCGGTCCCAAGACGAAGGCCCAATCGGGGTTGGCCAGTTGGCCAGTCAGTTTCACCTCAAGGACTTGTGAAAACGGTGCGAGCACCGCCCCGACGGCGGTACTGAGGAGTCCCCGGCTCTCCTCAAAGGGAAGCACCTTGGTCGTGAAATCGACCGCCTTGGTGTCGAGGTAGTAGTCGCCTTGGGCATCGAGCGCGGCCCGGGGACCGGTGAGCTTCACCTCGGTGAAGGCCAGCTTGCGGCCTTGGAGGGTAAAATTGGCCCGGGCAGCATCGAGTTGGAGGGTGCTGAAGTTCAGCAACGTTCGGCGCAGCAGGGATGACAGGATTCCCAGCATGTTGATCTCCCCCAGTTCGGCGCCGCTGATCTGGGCGTTACCTGCGCCTTCAAAACTATAGATGTCACGCGCGGTCCCCTCCGCCGAAAGGGCGAGATCAAGCCGACCGGAGGCGATCTTTTGCTGGTAGCGACTTTGCGGCGATGGCGGCCGACCGGCGCGGGCCGCGCTGTAGTCCTCAACGGTCTGGATGGAGCGACCGAGTTCCGCCCCGGAAAGGACGGCATCGAAACCGAGTCGCTGCTCGCCGCTCAGCGCCTGAAGCGTGGCATGGCCGCGCAGATCCCCGCCCGCGAACACGGCGGCGATGTCATCGACCTGCACATCGTCGTCGTCCACCCGGGCCGTAAAGCGCAGGTTCCGCACGGGAAATCCGTAGAAGGTCGCAGCACCCTGGGACTGACCGGAGAGGGCGATGCGCTGATGCTCGCCGACCGGCGAGGCCGGTCCCTCGATCCGTCCGGTGGCGCGCAGTTGCGGGGGATGCTCAAACACGAAGGGAGCGACCGCCCGCACGATGGCGGGGCCGGCCAGTTGCGCGGCGTCAGCGAGCGCGAGGTCGCTGGTCACGTCGAACTCAAGCTCGCGCAGCTGCCCGGTGCCCGGCTCCGCGATCCGGACAAAACGGCCGCGGGCGCTGTGCTCATCGATTCCCGCACTGAAATCGAGCACGTCGACGAACCCGGGCCGGATGAACAGCCGGGCGCTCACGCGGTCGAGCGCGACCTCGCGGAGCCCCACCTGCTCGCCCTGCGCGGCGACGAAGACCGTCGTTTCGAGGGGCACCCCCCAGCGACCGGCGATTTCGACCCCGGCCCGCGGGGCCAGGGTCGAGAAATCGAAGCTGGTCCAGAAGCGCGGCCACCACTCCCGGAACCATCCATTGATGTCCCCGGGCTGCAGGGTGCCCTCGAGCAGAAAGCGGAAGGCCCGTGAGGAGGTATCCATCTCATAACTACCCCGGGCGCTGCTGCCGGGGGTCTGCAGCACGATCTCCGAGACCCGGAGGTGGGACCCCGACCAGGCAAAGCGGCCGCTGGCCGACCTGAGCGGCACGGCGCGGGCGGTGACGGGTCCGGCGGTGAAGGCGCCCTCGACCGCCAGCGGCACGCCTCCCGGTCCGAGCCGGGCGGCGGCCTCAATCCCGGGAGCGCCCTCGTACTCGAGTTGATTGACCAGCGCGACGCCCGCGAGCGAGCCGACCTTCGCCAGGAGGGATCGGGGCAGGCGTCCTTGGACCGCCACGCTTCCGCTGCGGTCGCGGGGATCAATCAGGCCGCGCGCGGTCCACGCCACCTCGTCGATGAGACCGCGGGCATCAAAAGCCAGGCCGGCGTCGAGGAGGGATTCGAGGTGAAGGAAGACCGGCATCGCGGTGAAGCCCCGGCCATCGATGCGGTTGGCGCTGAATTCGACCGTGCCCGGAACCAAGCGAAACGGGGACCGGCTGAGCGATCCCGTAAGCCGCGCGGTGGCGCGGTGAGCGGCGACCCGTTCGGGCAGTGTGAGGTCGCCGGCCGTGACCACAATTTCGATGGGGGTGGGTGCTGTGCTGCGAAGAGCGAACGACGCGGCGGCCTCGACCTGCTCCGCCTTGGGCGCGCCCCATCCGGCGATGCCCTCCGGCCACGTGATCACTTCGGCGGTCAGCCGGGCGTCGACGCGTGCGGTCGCGGTCGGATCGGGCGTGAGGACCAGCGAAAGATGCGGTGCCGTGAGCCGCTCCAGGCGGATGATCTCGGTCGCGACGGTCCGGGCCACGCGCAGATAGGTCGCCGCGTATTCGCGCGGATCCACCCGCGGACCGCTGCCGGCCGCGAGCGAGACCGCTCCGCGCACGGAGACTGCGAGCGGTCCGATCCGCCCGTCGAGTCCGTTGATCGCCAACTCGCGTCGGTCGGACCGCGGTTGCAGCCGGGCGTTGAGATCCTTGACGAGTGTGGAGCCCGTTCCGGTCGGCGAGAACATCGCCGGCACCAAGAGGTCAACGCCGATGAGTTCGATGTCCTCCAGACGCACCTCCCGCGCCAATAAGGCCCAAGGGTCGAGTTTCAGGAAGGCGGACCGGACCGTGATGATCGGCTCATTGACCGAGGTGGGACTGAGGCGGACATTCTCTAGCAGAATCCGGCCGAGGGGATCGAATTGGGTGCGTCCGAATTCCACGCGCAGGCCGTAAGCGGCCGCCTGGGTGGCCAGCTGGCGGGTCGCGAAGGCCGGCAGCGTGAGTTGCTGGGCGGTCAGTACATAGATCTGCACCCCCAGTGTGATGAGCAGGACCAGCCACGCGGTCCAATGCGCCGCCGCGACCGCGCCCCGGGAGCAGGCGTGCACTCCCTGCCAGCCGGCGCGGAAGAAGGGCTTGATCGGACGCACGGTCGGGCGCTCGGGTTAGACGGTGCCTGCCTTCAGGGTGTCGCCGGCGGACCCGGATCGCGCGTCCCGTAGGTCAGTGTCCAGAGAGCATCGAGCAGGGGCTGCTGCGCCTCGAAGACCACGCCGCCCTGAAGTTCGGGGGTGCCGACATACTGGGTGGAGCCGCCCGCGCGCTCGCTGAAAAACAGGGTCGAGACCGTTTGCTGGCCGCCGTCGCCGCCGACGAGCGAAAGGGTGGTGTCGAGCCGATACCGCCACGGCCGGTCCTCGCCCGCCACGTTGATGGCTGGAGCGAAGTCGTCGCGGACGAACGACTGGGCCCGCAACGTGGCGAGTTGGGCCAGCAGATCGGTGATGGCGGTGCGGCGCTCAGGGGATTCCCCCATCAGGGCTTGCTCCCACGTTTCGCCGGCGGCGAGCTGGCGGGAAAAGATGACCTGCTGCGAGGACGTTTCCGTGAGAGCGAGGCCGGCAATCCGTGCGCCGGGCGGCAGTTCGCGCAATAGCCGCTCGCGGTAGCTGCGGGCCACGACGGGCGTGGCGGTGAGGATGCCGGGATCGACGAGGTAGACGAAATCCTGATTGGCCAGCTTGGCGTAGAGCCGGCCTTCACGTTCGGTCCCAACACCCAGCTGCAGGACAAACGTGGCGGGCGGCGCCCCCGCGGCAGCGGCGACCGAGACGGTGATCGTGCGTTCCGGCCGGGTCAGACCCCAGTTTTCCAGATCGAGCCCGCCCGGCGCATCGGAGAGAAATCCACTGCTGTCACGGCTGTCGGCCACCTCCAGCAACTGCAGCCGCTGCAGCAGGCGCTCGACGACCTCTCGGTCGGCGGGAAGATTTTGCGGGCCGGCGGTCGTGCTTTCGCGCAGAATCATCTGCCAGTTCGCCGCTGCGTTGGTGCCGGCGGCCTCCAGGCGCTGCAGGGTAAGCTCGGGCCGGCCCGGGGCGGAGAGGGTGATGGCGGTCACCGTGCGGCCATCAAGATCAAGGACGCGGCGGTCGCGCAGTTCGACCTGCGCGCTCCGCAGGGTTGTCGCCAGGCGGGCGGGCAGCGCGACGGAAAACACGGCGGAGCGGTCCTCCAGTTTGGCGTAGAACTCGATCTCGGGATCTCCGCTGGCGGTGTCCGGCAGCGGCCCGATCGCCGTGCCGAGCAGCAAGGTCTCCCTCCGGTTGTTGCCTTCGAGGGTGACCCGCAGCGCGCCGGCGCCCAGCCCGGCGCGGTCGGCGAGTTCGGGATTGGTCCGCTCGACGCCGAGGTAGCGTCGAGTCTCGAGGGAATTCAATCCGCTGACGGTCAGTTGAACCGCGGTGCGGCTGGCGCGGGCGACAATCGGATTTTCGAAGGACCAGCGGTCGCCCTCACCCCGGCGAACGCGGATGCGAAGATTGGCCGGAGCGGCCGTTTGCAGCGTGAGCGAGCGGACCTCGAAGAACGGAATGCTGAAGAATGTCGGAGCGCGAAGCTCGTCGGGATTGAGCCGCAGGCTATCCAGCAGGCTCCGGCCGACCACATGGATCCGCTTCCCGTCGGGCGAGAGCACATAGACTCGATTGCCCACGGGGGTCTCCGCTCCGATCCGGAGCGAGGCCGGAGTCGCGGCTGCCCCCGCCTCATCGGTCCCGCCCGAACTGAAGGTCACCGTCAGCTGGGGTTGGTCGAGGCCGTAGTCGGAAAGCGACTGTCCGTTCGCGGCGAGGTCCTCCACGGCAAAACTGGCCTCATGCTCGAGCAGCTTGAGTTCGTTGGCGATCCGAAGGACCGCGTGGGGATTGGCCGGCCAGTCGAGCGGCGAGGTGAGGTTCCAAGCTTCGCCCTGGCGAACCAGTCGAACCGGGGCGGCGAGGGAGGGGCCGCTGATTTCGAGGGATTGGATGTTGCCGGCCTCCGGCCCAAGCACGCGGCGGCGCGCCTCGAGTGCGGCCTGCTCAGTGCGCCATTCGCGCTCGAAGCGGAAGATGAAGAAAAACAGCGCAACGTTCAGGAAGACGAGGACGAGCGTGACTTTGGTGCGCATGACGGAAGGGGGTCAGGTGCGGCGGGTCCAGTACACCAGCAGCCCGAGGAGGGCGGCGGCGCCCGGTAGCGCGAGCAGCAGGCTGTAGCGGAGGCGAGAGAGGTCCTGTTGACTGAGGGTCAGCTGGAAGCGCTCGATCGGGCGCGCCGGGATGTTGAGCTGGGTGTCGCGGTCGAGGCACCAATTCACGGCGTTGAGCATGATGCTCTGGTTGCCGAAATTGCCGATGCGGTTATTGGAAATCAGGTCGGTGTTGCCAAACACCACCAGGCGGCCGCCGCGGACGCTGAAGGGGAGGTCCTTCGGTGGGATCACGCGCTCGGACGCCGTGATGAGACCGAGGACATTCTTGGGCTCGAGGTCGGGGCGGCCCTTGATGTCCACGCCTTCGTTGAACTCGGCGCGACCAGTCCGGTAGTTCGTCTCGCCCCACGCGCTGGCCGCGGTGGCCGCGAGGACGGTCACCTTGAGGCTGCTATCGAGGGAGCGCCCAGGATCCTGGGTGACAATCCGCGAGGGCCCGAGGGTGAGCGGCAGCCCATAGTTGACGAGCGTGCGGGTCACCGGATGGTCGCCCGCGAAGGAATAGACCCGCAGGTCACCGCCCGGCGTCACATTGTCCACCGTGTTGTCGACCACCTGGACATCGTCCGCCGCCCGGATTCCCCAATCGAAGAGCAGGGGATCGAGCCCGTGGGCATAGCCCGGAGACAGAAGCAGAATCAGCCGGCCCGCCCCGTTGGCGAGGTACTGGCGCAGCAGCTCGACGACATACGGCTCATAGCGCCCCTGCGGCTCGCTGGCGATGAGGAGGTCCGCATCCTCAGGCACGCGGCGGTTCTGGTTGAGGTCCACCAAGCCGACGTCGAAATTCCGGGCGCGCAGTTCGTCGCGCAGCGTGGAGAGACCGCGCACGCCGTCGACGTCCTCGGGACTCATTTCGCCATGGCCGACCAGGAAATAAACCTTCTTCCGTTCGAGGCTCGAGGCATCGAGGATGGCCGCCGTCAAGGCGCGCTCGCCCTGGAAGGCTTCCTTGCGCCCCTTTTCCACCTGATAAAGCTCGTCCAGCCCGACCACGCGACGCTGATCGCCGCTGGTGATCAACAACGTGCGATCGCTGGTGATGCCGAGTTGCTGGGCCTCACGGAGCTGCTGGTAAACATCCAGGTACTGAACGGTGATCCGTCCGTCGAATCCGGTGGCCGGATCATGCTGGGTCTCGGTGATGTAGACATACTCGCGGAGCAGACCGCTCACATCGCGGAAGGCTTGGGCGATCTCGGGCACCTCGGAATCCGCATCGAACGTGACGTAGATCCGCACCGGCTGTTTCAGGGTCTCGAGATAGGACACCGTCTCCGGGGACAGCGAATGCCGCCGATGCTCGGTGAGATCGAAGCGCCAGGCATAGTGCAGCGACAGGTAGTTGAGGCCGCCGAACAGGGTCAGGAACAGCAGCGCCTGCAGCACGAGGTTGAGCGTGCGGATCCAGCGGGTGGCGCGAAAACTGTCGAAGGCAGCCATGGTCAGCTGTGGAGGAGCTTCGCCTCAACGCCGAGGATGCTGAAAATCAGCGCGAGGACCGTGCCGCTCAGATAGAAGAGCAGGTGGCGGGTATCGACGACGCCGCGGCTGAAGTCGTCGAGGTGCGTGAAGACTTGGGCGTAGCCCACCGCCGTCTTGAACGCCGAAAGGGACTCGGCGTTGAGCGCGGTCGTGCCCTCAAGAAAGCGCAGGCCGATGATGACGGCAAAGAGCATCGCAAAGGCGAGGATACCAGCCACCGCCTGATTGCGGGACAGCGAGCTCGCGAAAACCCCCAGCGCGACGAAGAGCAAACCGGAGATGGCGATGAAGAGGTAGCCGCCCGCGAGCGGGCCGGGATCGAGGAAACGGGCATCGCCTGCGAAGCGATCGAGAATGTAGAAAAATCCGCCGGTCGAGGCCCAGAGCGCCAGGTAGAGGAAATAGGCCGCGCCGTACTTCCCCAGCACGACCTCGGTCGTCGAGACCGGCGTGGTCAGCAGCGTCTCGAGCGTGCCCAGGCGGCGCTCCTCCGAGATGCACTTCATGGTCAGCAGTGGCACCATGAAGAAGACCGGAATCCAGAAGACCTGGAAGAAAACGTAGGCGGGGGACATTTCCTGCGGGCCTCGGCTGTAGTCGGCGAGGATGTTGGCGAAGACGAAGCCCATCACGCCCAGGAAGAGCACGGCCGCGATGTAGGTGCTCGGATTGACGAGCAACATCCGGATCTCATGGCTGAGAATGGTGAAAAAGTGACGCATGTCAGGGTCGGCGTATCGCTAGCCGGCGGACTCGTCGGCAGGACGGAGGGCGGGCGAAAATGCGGAGGAAAGCATCGGAGAAAACGGTTGGGAGTCCAACGGTCATTTCGGAGGGGGGCGGCGGTCGACGACATCCCAGCTGCGTCGGGTGGCAGCGAGAAAAACGTCCTCGAGGGTCGGGTGATCCCGACCGAGCGAGCGAAGGCGGAAACGCGGGTCGGCGGCCAGGGCGCGCAGCAGCGCTTCGCCCAAGTCGTCGTCCCGATCGGTGGCCAGGCTCACCGCCCGGAAGCCGGTGGCGTCGGGTTCGCCGACCGCGTCGATCTTGAAGGACGGATCGACGCGCGACACGAGTTCGGCGAGCAGAGCCGGATCGCCGGCCAGTTCCAGCCGGTAGCGGGAGGGCCCGAGGATCTCTCGGCGAAGGTCGGCCGGCGCGCCAGCGGCGACAACACGGCCCTGGTTGATGATCAGCACGCGGTCGCAGGTCATCTCGATCTCGGGCAGGATGTGCGACGAGATGATCACGGTCATTTTCCCGCGAAGTCGCCCGATGAGGTCGCGCACGATGAGGATCTGGTGGGGATCGAGGCCGATGGTCGGCTCATCCATGATGATCACGGGCGGCTCGGCGAGAATGGCCTCGGCGATGCCGACGCGTTGCCGGTAGCCCTTGGACAGTTTGCCGATGATCCGGTGGCGGACCCGCTTGAGGTCGCACAAGTCGAGGACCTCGGAAATGCGGTCGCCCAGCTTGCTACGGGCGATCTCCTTCAGACGGCCGCGGTAGTGCAGGTACTCGGCGACTCGCATGTCCTCCGGCAGGGGATTGTTCTCGGGCATGTAGCCGATCAGGCGCTTGACCTCGTCCGCCTTGGTCGCGACGGGCAGGCCGCAAATCGAAACATGGCCCCCGGTTGCGGGGAGGAAGCCGGTCAGGATCCGCATCGTGGTCGACTTGCCGGCGCCGTTGGGGCCGAGAAAGCCCAGAATCTCTCCGCGCGCGACGGTGAAGCTGATGTTGCTGACCGCCGTGACCCCGGCGAAGGATTTCACCAGGTTTCTGACTTCAATGGCAGGCGCGGAATCGGGCATGGAGGAGACCAAGGGAAGACCAATACGGGCGGGAGAGGTTCAAGCGAAGCGCAATTTTATGACAAGACGGACGATCGTCGCCTAGGTTTTTGCCAGGGTGACCTCGCCGGCCCGGAACCGCTCCGTCTGGCCCCGCTCACCCTTGACCACCAGGGCCCCGTCCTCGTCGATGCCATTGGCCATGCCGGTGAAGTGACGGTCGCCCTGCAGGACGGTGATGGTGCGGCCCCGCAGGGCGTCGTAACGGTGCCAAAGTTCGCTGAAGGAGCGCTCGTATGCTCCACTGACGAAACGGGAGTAGGCGAGATGGACCCGTCCGATGAGGGCGGCGGCAAAGCGATTGAGGTCAACGGGCGAGCCGGTGTGCTCGGCGATCGAGATGGCGCGGGTCGCCAGATCGCCCGGCCAGGCGCCGGAACTGTTGATATTCAGTCCCAGCCCCAGCACGAGATCGCGGATCTCGTCGGCGTCGACGCGTGCCTCGGTGAGGATGCCGCCGGCCTTGCGACCCTCGAAGAGGATGTCGTTTGGCCACTTCAGCGCGGGCGTGGCCCGGCAGAAGTTGGCGATCAACTCGCAGAGATTGCCGCCCATCCAGAGGGTGAACGTCTGCATGCGCCCCGGCGGCAGGTGAGGGCGAAAGGCAAAGCTGGCGTAGAGATTGCCATTGGGCTCGCTATGCCAGACCCGACCGAAGCGGCCGCGTCCCTTGAGTTGCTGGCGGGCCATGACCACGAAGGGCGCCTCCCGTCCGGACGAGAGCTGGCGGGTGGCTTCGTCGTTGGTGCTGTCGATCTGGTCGTGGAGCAGGAGGGCCAGGGTGTCAGGCCCCGGAGGCAGGTAGGCGGTGAGCAGGGCCGCGTTGAGTCCGGCGGGACGCCCTGCCAGGCGGTAGCCGCGGGCGCGCACGGCCTCGAAGGCGAAACCCTGTTCCCGAAGTTTTTCCATGTGCTGCCACACGGCGACCCGACTCATGCCGAGTTCGCGCGCGAGGAGATTGCCGGAAACAAAGCCGTCCCCGGCCGCGAGCAGGGAGCGCAGGATGGTGACTTCCGGGGCGACGCCGCTCATGCCTGCCAGTCCAGTCCCAGGTCGACCCAGACGCTCTGATGAACGAGGGCGCCGGTTGAAACAAAATCCAGTCCGAGCCCAGCGAGCCCAGGGAGTGAGCGCAGGGTGATGCCGCCGCTCGCTTCGGTGAAGGCGCGACCCTTGATCACGGCGAGCGCGCGGCGGAGCCGGGCCGGGGTGAAATTATCGAGCAGGATGACGTCGGCCCCTGCGGCGATCACCGCAGGAATCTGCGCCAATTCGTCGACCTCCACCTCGACCGGCAGATCCGGACTGGCCTTCCGGGCCGCGGCCACGGCGGATGCAAGGCGCGAGACGCCCTCGGCGTCGCCGCCGGCAAATCCGATCAGGGCGAGGTGATTGTCCTTCAGCATGACGCGATCGAACAGGCCGAGGCGGTGATTCCAGCCGCCGCCGCAGGCGACCGCGTACTTTTCCAGCATGCGGTAGCCCGGCGTGGTCTTTCGCGTGTCGAGAAGCCGCGTGCGTCCGGGCCCGAGGGCATCCACGTAGCGCTTCGTCTGGGTGGCGACGCCGGAGAGCCGCTGGAGAAAATTCAACAGCACCCGCTCGGCCGCGAGCAGGGTGCGCGGGTCGCCGCTCAGGGTGGCGACGACCGTCCCGGCGCGGAGGGCGGCGCCATCGCGCGCGCGCAGCTGGACGGATGCCCGGCCGCCGTAGGCGGTAAGAATCAGCGGAAGCAGCCCGAGCCCACAGGCCACCATGTCCTCGCGCGCGACCAGATTGGCTCGGCCGGCGCGGGCGGCGGAGACCAGGCTAGCGGTGGACCGATCCCCGGAAACCTTGGGCCGTGCGCGCAGACCGAGACCGGCGAGGTCCTCGTCGCGGGCGATCTCCACCAGGCGACGCAGGTAGGACCGGTCAAGGTCCTCCCAAGTCAGTCGTTGGAGTAGGGTGTCGGCAAACGCGGCGGCCATGCGTGATTACACGCCAGCGCTCCGCATAAAGTCGAACGGGATTTACGGTGACAAGCGGCTAGCGCTCGGTGCTGATCCGGGTGAATTCGGAGGGCCGGATATAGGCATCAGCCGCGTCCCGCTTGAGGGCGGCGGCGGCCGCAGGATCCGTCTGTTTGAGCAGATACACGGACTGGTTGGCGGACGCGATGTTGCGTTGCCGTTCCTCGTCCTCGTACTGCGTCATCGCCCGCTGCTCCGCGCTCTGGCCGACGATTGGAAGGGTGAAGCGGTTGAGCACACCGCGATCGAGTTCCGTCAGGTAGCGTTGTGCAGCGAGCCGCGCGAGTTCGGCCCGGGTGTAAAGCTGACGCTCAGTGAAGACGGGCGGACGGTCGCCTTCGACCACGACGGCAGGGAGGCGGATGATCTGGTTGCGCGGCTTGTCGGCCTCTTCCTCCTCGGCGGTTTTGGGCGGTGGTTCGACGGGCGGACTGTACTTCGGCATCGCCGCGGCGAGAGCGGAGGCGAGACCGGGGGAAACCGCCCGGCGGCGGGAGGCGGGGGACTCGGCGGAGGCCGGCGCGGGCGTCGTCACGGCGGGTGCGCTCGCGGGGGCCGTGGCCGCTGGTTCGGCCGGAGCGGCCGGTGTCGACGAAGGCTGGGCATGGCTGACCAGCGCGCTTAGCAGCACGGCCGGGGCCAGGAGGGCGGCTCGCGTGGAGTTCATGGTGAGGGATATGACCACGGAATGTTGGCGGGGTTCATTTTCAAACGCAACCGCGTTGCTCAGGCGAACGTCATCCGGCGCAGAATTCTGGCCATCAGCCGCGGAAGGAAACGCTGCAGGGGAATCCCGAGAGTCTCGCGTCCGCCGATCGCCACCTCATCGCGCCCCGCCGCGAGGGCAGGCAGCAGGCGCTGCGCAAAGGTCTCGGCGGACATTGCGCCCGCCTGGGTGGAATCAACCCGGCCGTGCCGCCCGCCGGTGGAGTCGAGGGCATGGACGGAGATTTCGGTGCGCACATAGCCCGGGCAAACGAGGGTGACGCCGATACCGTCGCGCCACAGCTCAGCCCGAAGTGCATTGAAGAAGCCATGCAGCGCATGCTTGGACGCCGCATAGGCGGACCGCCGTGGGGTGGCCACGTAGCCCACCACGCTGCTGATCACAACGATGCGCCCACGGCGTCGCGCACGCAGCGCCGGGAGCAGGGCCTTGGTCAGGCCGACCGCCCCGAAGTAATTGACCTCCATGATCGCGCGATCGATCGCGAGGGGCGTCTCGGCGGCGAATCCGCGCTGGCCAATCCCGCCATTGTTCACGAGCAGGTCGACCTGCCCGCAGGTGGCGAGCACGGTCTCGACCGCTTTGGCGAACGTGTCGCTCGCCGCCAGGTCCAGAGGAACAACAACGTGAGCGGCGGGATTACCGGGCAGGGCGGCGCGGACGCGCTCGAGCTCCGCGGCCCGCCGTGCGGAGAGCACCACCCGGGCGCCCTCGGCCGCGAATGCTTTGGCCAGAGCCTCGCCGATGCCGGAGGAGGCGCCCGTGATCCAGACGACCTGGCCGGCGAAGCGCATGACCTTAGCCCCGGATCTGGCCGGTGCCGTCAATGACGTACTTGTAGCTGCAGAGCTCGGGCAGGCCCATCGGACCGCGGGCGTGCAGGCGGTCGGTGCTGATCCCGATCTCGGCGCCGAAGCCGAATTCGAAGCCATCGTTGAAGCGCGTGCTGGCATTCCACACGACGACGGCGGAGTCGACCGCGGCCTGGAAGCGGCCGGCGGCCTGAGCGTCGCGGGTAATGATGGCGTCGGTGTGGCCGGAGCTGTCGCGATTGATCACCTGCACAGCCTCCTCGAGCGAATCGACGATCCGAACGGCGATGATCAGATCGAGAAACTCGGTGGTGTAGTCGGCGGGGGTGGCGGCGACGGCGGGCACGGCGGCGGCCGCGAGGATCGCGGCGGAGCGGGCATCGCAGCGCAGCTGCACGCCCTTGGCCGCGAGGGCGGCCGCGACGCGGGGCAGCAGCGCGGGCGCCGCGTCGGAGTGGATGAGCAATTGCTCGGCGGCGTTGCAGACGCCGGTACGCTGCGTCTTGGCATTGACCGTCACGCGCTCGGCAATCTCCGGGTCGGCCTCGCGATCAAGGTAGACAAAGCAAACGCCGGTGTAGTGCTTGATGACCGGAATGGTGCTGTTCTGCGCCACGAAGCGGATGAGGCTCTCGCCTCCGCGTGGGATGATGCAGTGCACGTAGGTGTCGAGCTTGAGCAGGCAGTTGAGCGCCGCCCGGTCCGTGGTCGGAATCAGCTGCACGGCGTCAGCGGGCAGACCCGCCGCGGCCAACGCCTCGCTGATCAGGGCCGCGAAGGCGGTGTTGGTGTGGAAGATTTCCTTGCCGCCGCGGAGAATCGACGCGTTGCCTGACTTCAGGCAGAGGATCGCGCAATCGATCGTCACATTGGGCCGCGCCTCATAGATGATGCCGATCACGCCGATCGGCACGCGGACTTTCCGAATGCGCAGCCCGTTGGGTCGAACCGTGTCATCGAGCAGCGTCCCGACCGGATCAGGCAGCGCGGCCACCTGGCGGACGGATTCGGCGAGGTGCTCGAGGCGCGTCGGGGTCAGGGTGAGCCGGTCGATCTGGGCGGCGGTCAACCCATTGGCGGCCGCGGCGTCGAGATCG
Source organism: uncultured Opitutus sp. (assembly GCA_964476965.1). Lineage (GTDB taxonomy): Bacteria > Verrucomicrobiota > Verrucomicrobiia > Opitutales > Opitutaceae > CAMAXB01. The sequence continues at coordinate 20,858 of CAYZCV010000048.1, forward strand.
CGCTGGTTCGCCGCGAGCAGGGCGGTGGTCGAACCGCTGAGCAAGGTCGCGAGCCGCCCCAGCGCTTCGTTCTTTTGCGCCGTCGGCACCGTCGCCAGCACGAGCGAGGCCGCGCGGGCGCGCTGGGCAATCGAGGTGACGAGCTGATCGAGTTCGGCGGACATGAGAGGGCGGAGCGTTGGGCAAAGGGACCGGCACGCCAAGCGATTTTCCGCGCGAGCCCCGCGGGGCGGTTTCGACCGACAAAACGCAAAGCGCGGTTGCCGTGCGGGCTCGAAAGGTGGACTTTCAGTGATGGACTACAGACAACTGGGCGGATCGGGTCTCAAGGTTCCGGTGCTGACTTTCGGCACCGGCACATTCGGCGGTAAGGGCGACCTCTTTTCGTCGTGGGGCGCGAGCGACGTGGCCGAGGCCACCCGGCTGGTCGACATCTGTCTGGAGGCGGGGCTGACGATGTTCGATAGCGCCGATGTGTACTCAGCCGGCAAGGCCGAGGAGATCCTCGGCCAGGCGATCGCCGGCCGGCGTGATCGGGTGCTGATCTCGACCAAGGCGACCTTCCGCTTCGGCGACGGCCCGAATGATGTCGGTTCCTCGCGCCACCACCTCACACGGGCGGTCGACGGTGCCCTCCGTCGGTTGAAGACCGACTACATCGACCTTTTCCAGTTGCATGGTTTTGACGCGCAGACGCCGGTGGAGGAAACCCTGAGCACGCTTGATGGCTTCGTGAAATCGGGAAAGATCCGTTACCTCGGCGTCTCCAATTTCTCCGGCTGGCATTTGATGAAGTCGTTGGCCGTGGCCGAGAAATATGGCTGGGCCCGATATGCGGCACACCAGGCCTACTACTCCCTGATCGGGCGGAGCTACGAGTGGGAGCTCATGCCGCTGGCCCTCGATCAGAAGGTGGGGGCGGTGGTGTGGAGTCCGCTGGGTTGGGGCCGGCTGACAGGCAAGATTCGCCGCGGTCAGCCCGTACCGGCGACGAGCCGCCTGCAGGCCAAGATCTCCGTCGATTTGGGGCCACCGGTGGAGGACGAGTATCTTTATCGCGTCGTGGATGCCCTCGATGCGGTCGCGGCCGAGACGGGCAAGAGCGTGCCGCAGGTGGCGCTGGCCTGGGTGCTTTCGCGCCCAAGCGTTTCTACCGTGATCATCGGCGCCCGCAACGAGGAGCAGCTTCGCCAGAACCTCGGAGCGGTGGGCTGGACACTCTCCAAGGACCAGATCGCCCGACTCGACGCCGCCAGCGCGACGCCCAAGGCCTACCCCTATTTTCACCAGCAGCGCTTCGAGCGCAACCCGCCGCCCGTAGCGTAAATTTCGATTTTCGATTTTCGATTCGCGGTTCGGAGCTGCGCGAGGCGCAAGCCTTCAGCGTTCGAAATCGAAAATCGAAATTCGAGAATCGAAAATCCCTAGCCAAAGATCTTCCCGCGGTTGAAGCGCCAGAGGGCGATTGCCATGACCGCTGAGGTCATGGCGGTGAGGATTCCTAGGGTGGGGAGGAGGGCGAAGAGGCCGTCTCCGTTCCAGAGCACCTGGGAAAAACCCTCCATCGACCAGTAGACCAGCGTGAGTTTGCTGAACTGCTGGATGAATTCCGGCATCAGGCTGATGGGAAACCAGGCACCGCCGACGGCGCTCATGAGCAGGATAAAGAACGTGGCCAGACCGCGAGCGGCCTCGGGGCTGGGCGCGACCGCGGCGAGCAGCATGCCGAACGAGGTGCATGCCGCTGCCGCGAAGGTGCAGACCACCAGGAGGAGTCCGATGTGCTGCTCGACCTCGATGCCGAAGAGCACCCGTCCCGCGAAGAAGAGCACGACCAGCTGAACGATCCCGAGGCAGATGCCGTAAAGAAACTTGCTCCACAGGATGTGTGCGCGCGTCACCGGTCCGGAGAGCAGACGCTGGAAGAGCCCCTGATCCCGCTCGTAGAATAGGCCGGTAGCGGAGGAGCTCAGTGCAAAGAGCAGGAACTGCATGGCCCAGCCGCCGACGATGCGGGTCGCGGCGGGGCTCTTCACGTCCTGGCCGGCGACTTGCTCGTTCTCGATCTGCACGATGCGGCTGAACAAGTCCTGGGTGGCGGGCGAGCCAGCCGGGTCAGCCGGTGACGGTCCGGCCTGGTCGAGCCCGAGCGTGCCCTGCTCCATGCTGGCCCGGATTTGCGCCGCATCTCCGCCGAAGGCGCCGGCAACCGCGGTGGCAACGGTATCGTTGAAGGTGCTGAGCCGATCGGCCCCGATGACCCGGCGGGCGTTGGCTTGCAGGGACTGGCCGATCAGGTCGGGAACATTGGCGAAGATCGTTTTCTGGAGCAGGCCGTTGACGGTCTGCGTCTCGATCTCGTTCCTCGGGTTGGAGAGAATTTTCAGGCGGATCCCCAGCCGGCTGTCGTCCACCAGGTCGGTTGGCAACACCACTGCGAAGCGGTAACGGTCCGCCCGCATCTGCGGACGCAGGTCGTCCTCGGTCAAGGGCCGCGTGGTCCCGTCCGGGTTTTTCGTGGTCGTGATCAGCCGGAAGCTTTTCTCGTCCGCGAGGGCCTGAAGCAATTTCGCAGCGCCGGGCTGGTCGCTCTGGTTGACCACCGCGAGGGGGATTCCGCTCGGTCCGCTTTCCGCGCGATTCACGCCGAAGATCTGGCCGAACAGATAGATGAGGGCAAAGGGGATGACGAAAGTGAGCGACAGCGCGGCTTTGTCGCTGAGGAACATCCGGACATCTTTGCGGAGGAGAACCAGAACAGGGTGCATGGAGAGGGGAAGGAGAGGGATTACTCGCGGAGCGTCCGGCCGGTGAGATGAAGAAAGA
>CAYZCV010000049.1:0-12947 GCA_964476965.1 uncultured Opitutus sp.
CCGCCCCACCCGATCTAGAGCTCGTCGTCGTGCGGGGCGCGGAGGGCGGCGGCCTCCGGGTCGAGGCGCACGCGCTCCAGCCAGTCGACCAAGAGGGGCTCCGCGGCGATGAGCGCGGGCGGCAGCGGCGCGGCCAGCAGGTCGATCGCACGCAGGGCGCCATCCTCGGCCCGCACCAGATTCTTGGAATGCAGGTCGGCCACGAGCCACGGCCGGTCATCGACGAAGTAGAGCCGCGGGTGGTCGCGATGCGCGCGCAGAAAGCGGGAGGGAATCGGGATCAGCGGCGCGGGCTGCACGCGCGACGTGTCCGCGCCTTCCGCCAAGCGCTCGCCGAGGGTCTGCTTGGTGATGAGCACGCCCTCGTGCTGGGTCACGCCGATCACCTCGGTCGGCATGCCGCCGAGCCGGACAATGAGATCGAACTTCTCGAGCATCGCGCGGTAGCTGCCATCCGAGGCCTCCGCGAGCAAGGCGACCTCGTCGCCGCGGCGAAACTCAAACGTGCCGCCGATGCGGCCATTGTCGCGCGGCATGAAGAACTTGTAGATCGAATGATCCGCGGCCTCGAAGGCGGTGGCCTCGACGCCGCTGCTGATCGGACGCAGGCGGGTGCCGCATTCGGCGAGGAGATCCTCGACCTCGGCGGGAAAGCCGAAGTCCTCGAGGGAGACGATCGGCAGCAGTTCGCGGAAGGCTCGCGCGGCCTCGTCGAGTTCCTGCCAGAGCGGGTCCGCGCCCGCGAGCAGGCCTATTTCGTCGGATTCCCAGAGGACGAGGTCATCGTCCGGATCCGTTCCGATGCCGACGCGCGCCGCTGCCGTGCGGAGACGAGCGAGCGCTTCCAGTCGTCGCCGGTGATCGTGTTGAAGCGCGCGGAACTCTTCGCCGGACGGGAGGCGTCCGCCTTGGATGCAGGTCGATCTGCCGGTGAAGGGGTCTTGCATGCGTCGTCGCTCATCTTCGTGCGAGCGAAAGGTCATTCCCCGCGCCAACGATGGCAATGCGTTCCGCGGAGAATTTACCCCGACCTTGCTGACAGGTTATTCGCAATGCGCCGAGTCGGTTCGGAGCCGGAGGATGGCCACAAAAAACACGTGGTTTGCCCAATTGCGCAGGTAACCCGTCCGAGCGCCCTATAGGGCGCCGTAGGGCTGACGAAGCCAACCCCAAGGCCCTTTCGTGTTTTTCGTGGCCAAGCGCCGACGCCGAATCCACCTCGGCCTTCCGCGCTTTCCGCGAGTTCAGGCTCAGCTCGCCGCTTTTTGCGCGGCGGCGGCGACGGCGCGGCTGACGAGCATCTTGTCGATGCGATGGCGGTCCATGTCGACGACCTCGAAGCGCCAGCCGGCGTGCTCAAAATAGTCCCCGGCGGCCGGGATGCGGCCGAAGTGGGTCATGACAAAGCCGCCGAGCGTCTGGAAATCCGTCTCGGCCTCGTGCGGAAGCTCGTCGAGTCCGAGCATGGTCTTGAGCTCGTCGGTCGTAAGGGTGGCATCGATCAGCCACGAGCCATCCTCGCGCTGGCGGGCCTCGGGGGCATGGCGCTGGCCGGACTCGGGCAGCGCGCCGACGATGGCCTCGAAGACGTCGTTGATCGTGACCAGACCCTGGATCGAGCCGAACTCATCCGCCACCAAGGCAATGTGCTTGCCGGTGCGCTTGAACTGCTCGAGCAGCTGGATCGCCATCATCGTCTCGGGGACCACGACGGGCGGGGTGAGCAGATTGCGCAGATTGGTGCTCAGGCCGAACGCGGAGTTGGCCCAGATGGCCTTCACGGCGACCATGCCCAGCACGTGGTCGCGATTGCCCTGATAGACGGGGAAGTGCGAGTGGCCGCTGGCGACGATCTTGCGCCAATTGGTTTCCTCGGGGTCCTCGAGGTTGATGAAGACCATCTTGGGCCGCGGGGTCATGAGCGCGGTGACCGACATCTGGTCAAGTTCGAGCACGCCCGCGACCATCTCCTTCTCGGCGCGGTTGAAAACGCCCGCCTGCATGCCCTGCTCGATCAGGATGTTGACCTCTTCCTCGCTCACCGGGGTGTCCTTGGCCGGACGGACGCCGAAGAGCTTGAGGATGCCCTCGGTGCTGACGGTGAGCAGGTGGACGACCGGGTAGGCGATGCGGGAGACAACGCTCATCGGACCGGCCACCGCCATGGCGATGCGCTCGGGATTGGTGAGGCCGAGGCGCTTCGGGACCAGTTCGCCGATAATGACCGAGGCCAGGGTGATCAAGACCACCACAATGCCGAAGCCGAGGGCATTGGCATAGGGCGCCAGCACCGCGACGGTCTGGAAATAGGCAATCAGGTCATCCGACAAGCGGGCGCCGCCGAATGCGCCGGCCAGGGTGCCGATCAAGGTGATGCCCACCTGCACCGTCGAGAGGAAGCGCGTGGGCTCGTTGGCGATCGTCAGCGCCCGGGCGGCTTGCGCATCGCCCTCATCGGCCAGCTGCTTGAGCTTGGCCTTGCGCGCGGAGACCATGGCGATCTCGGACATGGCGAACACGCCGTTGCCGAGTAGCAGCAACAGGATGATCACCAGCTCGGTCGAGACGCCCTCCATAGCCCGCCATCCTACCTCCCCGAGGCCCGACGGCAAGTCTATGACCCAGTGGGAGGGGTGTCCGGTGCCTTGGGCGCCATCGGCTTGAAGACCGTCCGGATCTTCCTAACTCGTTCTTTCCAAGTCATTTTGATCAGAAAATACCCCAAACCCCCGATCACCAGACCGAGGACGAGCGCGCCCACGAAAAGCAGGCCGGCCGAGCTCAGGGAGACGACGCTCATGGGGTCGGCTTTGATCTGCGCAAAGGCTTGTCCCACATCATTTCCCGTAATCAGGCAGCCCACCAGATAGCAGGCCGGCAGCTGGATCACCGCCGTCGCCGGGCTCGAGAGAAACTGCAGAATGAAACAGATTGGCAGATTCGCGCGCAAAACCAGCCCGATGGCGCAGGCGATGAGGGTTTGGGCGGGCAAAAAGGGGATCATCGTGATCACCATCCCGATGAACCAGGCCCGGGCAAAACTCTCGCGGGTCGGAAACCAGACCTCGCGGGCCATGATGTGATCGCCCAGCCAGCGATGCAAAACGCCGCCCCGGAGTTTTCGTCGAGAAAACCCCGAACGATTCAGGCGGCGGATCGTCCATTTGAAGGCCATGGCAGAGGAACCCACACAAGGCAGGACGTTTCCGGCGGGTGTCAATGCCCGGGGACCAGCTGGACGCAGGTGCATGGAGGTTATTCGTCACGCGTGCGGCCGGATTAAGCCCGGGGCGCGTTGGGATTACGGCTCCTTCAGATGCCCGGACCCCGCGGTTTAGGCCTCGCCACCGGATTGGCACGGAGTTTGCCTCTCCCCCGCATGGCAAGTTCCAATACCCCGCTCGCTAATCGCATTCTCAAAGGGTTGGTGATCGGCATCATTGCCGGCGTGGCCACACTTGGTCTCGCCCGGGTAATGCCGTCGTTCACCCTTCCCTGGCAGGATGCTCCCAAGGCCTTCATCGACCACGTCCGGTCCTTCGCGACCTACTGGCTCGATCCGTTCGGAAAGGTGTTCCTGCGAATGCTGTTCTTCGTGATCATCCCGCTGATCTTCGCGTCGCTCGCCAGCGGCGTGGTGCAGCTGGGGCGTCTCGACAAGCTCGGGCCACTCGCGGGCCGCACCTTCTGGATGTTCTTCCTCAACATGGGCATCGGCGCGACGCTGGGCCTCTTGATGATGAACATCATCCAGCCAGGCAATCACCTCGACCTCGAGACCAAGGATCGCCTCCTCGCTGAATTCGGCGGCGCGGCCCAGTCGACGATCCAGCGCCGGGAGACCATGCCCGCGATGTCGCCCAACACGATCGTCGAGATGTTCATGCCGGCCAACCTGTTCGGCGCGTTCGTCGGCAACACGCGCACCGCGATCGGCGACGTCCTTCCCCTCATTCTCTTCGCCATCCTCGTCGGCGCAGTCGGCACCCAGCTCGCGGATTCAAAAAGAAAGCAGGTGCAGGACATGCTCGACACGGTGAGCGACCTGATGACCCGGATCGTGCACATCGCGCTCTCCATCGCGCCCTACGCGGTCCCGGCGATGATCTATAGCGTGATCGTGAAGATCGGCGTCGATATCCTCTTCGCGCTCGGTCTCTTTGTCGTGAGTTGTATCGCCGTGCTGATGCTCCACCTGTTCGGCACGATGTCGATTTTCCTCAAGCTCTGGACCGACTTCAAGCCGGGTCAGTTCTTCAAGGACATCCGCGAGCCGCTCCTGACCGCGTTTTCGACCAGCTCGAGTGCGGCCACCCTGCCGACCGCCCTCGCCTGCGCCCGCGAGAAGCTCAAGTGCGGCGCGAGCACCTCCGGCTTCGTCCTCCCGCTTGGCACCACGATGAACATGAGCGGCACCGCCCTGTACGAGGGCTGCGTCGTCCTCTTCGTGGCCCAGGTCTTCGGCGTGGACCTCAGCATCGGCCAGCAGGTGACGCTCGTTCTCCTCTCGGTGCTCAGCGCCGTCGCCGTCGCCGGCATCCCCGGTGGCTCCCTGCCCCTGATCGCCGGCCTGCTCATCACCTTTGGCGTTCCCGCCGAGGGCATCGGCATCGTGCTCGGCATCGACCGCCTCCTCGACATGGCCCGCACCGCGACGAACGTCGGCTGCGACATGGTCACGGTCGCCGTCGTCGACCGTCAGGTGAAACGCGCGGATCCCAGTCTGGCCGAATAATCGGCCGGCTCACCGCCCTCCACTCAAAGGCCCGCCTCACGGCGGGCCTTTTTCTTTTCTCGGTCTGGCGCGGAGCGAGTCCTGCATAGCGGTGTTCATCGAACGGATCGGCGGTGACCGCCCGCGTCACGTGATCCCTACGTGCCCGGCGATCCGGGCCATGACCGATTGACCGTTGCTGCATTCCGGTCAAATCTCAGCCCGATCCTTTCCCGCTCCCGTGAAAGCGTTTCTCGATGTCTGGCTGGGCAGTTGGCTCCGTGACCTCCGGTACGGTGTCAACATGCTGGCGCGGTCACCCGCCTTCACGCTCTCGTCCACCGTCTGCCTCGGAATCGGGATTGGGCTGGCGACCGCCATTTTCGCCCAGTTCGAAGCCTCCGTCTTCAAGCCCGTGCCGGGCATCGCCCGCCCCTCAACGCTGTTCACCCTCGCCGCCCCCGTGTCGTGGCCGGACTATGAGGAGCAGGTCGCCCCGGACGGGCCCTGGGCGGAGGCCACCGCCTTGATCGCACCTGTCCCCTTCGTCCTCGCCGTCGGTGACGCGCCCACTCGCCTTTGGGGCCAGGTGGTGACGCCCAATCACTTCGCCGTGCTCGGGGTCGGCGCAACCATCGGCCGCGTATTCGACCCCGAAGACGCCAGCGCCAGCACCCACCAGATCGTGATCAGCCACCGGCTGTGGTTGTCCCGCTTTGGCGGCCGCACGGATCTCATCGGTGAGTCGATTCGCGTCAATGGCCAGTCCGTGACCGTCCTCGGCGTCGCCGCCCCGGACTTCCTCGGGGCGAAACCCTCCACCGCCGTCGCGGATCTCTGGATCACCACCGCCGCCAGCGAGACGCTGGCCCGCGAGCTGGGCGCGGTTTCCGCCCGCGACCGGCAGGCTCGCCTTTTTCACCTCATCGGCCGACTGAGGCCCGGTCTCTCGTCTGGCTCGGCCGAGGCCGCGCTCGACACCCTCGCTCGCCGAAGCGAGGAACTCGCGGGAATGCCGGATCGTCAGGGCACGGAGCGGCGGGTGACCCTTCTGCCGGGCGGACGCGTTTTTCCTCTCCGCGATCAGGACCTGCCGGCCCTCGTCGCCCTGCCCACCCTTCTCGTCGGGCTGATCCTCGTCGTGGCCTGCGTCAATGTCGCCACGCTCCTCGTGGCCCGCGGCTCCGCCCGTCAGACGGAGATTGCGATCCGCCTCGCCCTTGGCGCCAGCCGCGCACGGCTCGTGCGCCAATTACTGACCGAGAGCCTGCTACTGAGCGGCCTCGGGGCGGGCGCCGCCATCGTATTTGTTTTCGGCTACCACGCCTTGACCACCCGCTTCATCGCCATCCTGCCCAGTCAGATGCATGTCGCGTGGGACATTGACGCCCGCGTGTTTTTCGCGGCTACCGTCGTCGCCGCCGTGAGCGCCGTGCTCTTTGGGCTGATCCCCGCGCTCCAAGCCTCGCGCGTGTCGCTGGTCCCTGCGCTCAAGGGCGGCCCCACCACCAGCGCGGGGCCCGCCCGCGCCTTCACGCTCCGGCATCTGCTCGTCCTGCAACAGATCACCGCCTCGCTCACGCTGCTGCTGCTCACCGGGTTCATCGTCGTCGGTTTTCAACGCACGCAGCGCACCGATCTCGGCTTCGATTCCACCCATCTTCTGCTCGTCTCCCTTGATCCGCTGCGCGACGGCTACACGCCCAACCAGACCCTGACCTTCCATGATCAGCTTCCCGCGCGCCTGCGCCAGGTGCCAGGCGTGACCGCCGTCTCCCTCGCCCAGATCGCGCCCCCGGGGCTGCGCGCCGGTGAGGCGATGATGGCGGTGAAGGCAGAGATGACTCCCAGCGCGGCGGTCGCGGACAACTTTACGGTGGCACGCGTCGGGGAGGCTTTCTTCACAACCCTGGGCGTGCCCGTGCTCGCCGGGCGGACCCTGCGTGAGGGCGAGACAACGGCGGTCGCGGTGGTTAATCAGACCCTCGCCGCGCAGACGTGGCCCGGTGAAAGCGCGCTGGGGCGATCCCTCGAAATTGGCGGCCGGCCACACGAGGTCGTCGGCGTGGTCGGCGACATCGGCTCAGCCTATGCCCTGCAGCGCACGCGTCCGGGTGCGTTTCTCCCTCATACCCCCGACGGCTTCATCTCCCCGACCGGCCAGAGTGTTCTGCTGGTGGTTCGCACGGTGCCCGGGCTCGATGCCCGCACCGAGATTGTCCGGGCGCTCCGGGCGGATCATCCGAACGTGACGCCGTTCAATGTGACCACGCTCGAGGAGGAGATCTCCCAAGCCGCGGCCGTCTTTCGGCTGGCAATGGCGATCTATGGCGGCATCGGGGCCTTTGGCCTGATCCTCGCAGTCGTCGGACTCGCCGGCGTGACGGCCTACGCCGTCGCCCGGCGCACCCAGGAAATCGGCATCCGGCGAGCCCTCGGCGCACCGGATCGGAGTATTCTCCGACTGGTGCTCAACGAAGCGCTGATCCTGATCGCCCTCGGAACCACGCTCGGCCTCGCGGTGGCCTTCGCCGCCGCACGCGTCATGGCCGCCACGCTGTCCGCGATGGCCGAGATCACCCAGACCAGCCTCTATGATCCCGTGCTGATCCTGGGCGCCCCACTGCTCCTCGCCGGATTCGCGCTGCTCGCCTGTTACCTCCCCGCCCGCCGTTCGCTGCGCATCGAGCCGCTGCAGGCCCAGCGCACCTCCTAAGCGACAGAATCACCCCGGACTGCGCGCCCCAACCAAGCGCCGGTGCTCGATCAGGGTGCAGCGGTCCATCACCACGGACAGACCACCCGCCGCGGCGATCGCGGCCGCCTCGGCGCTCACGATCCCGAGTTGGAGCCAAAGGGTCTTCGCCCGGATCGCCACCGCCTGCGTGGCCACCGGCGGACAATCCGCCGGCGGACGAAACACGTCCACCAAGTCGACTGGAAAGGGGATCGACGCGAGATCGGGGTAAACCGTCTCGCCCAGAAGCACCCCGCCCCGCGGACTCACCGGCACCATCCGGTAGCCCTGCGCCTGCAAATAGGCCGCGACCTGATAACTCGCCTTGGTCGGATCGGCCGAACAGCCGAACACGGCAATCGTCTTCGCTGTCGACAAAATGCTCTTCAGGTCAGAGTCGCCCATGACTGATGAGATGAACCACGGATAGACACCGATGCACACGGATTGGATCCCAGATCCGATGGTCTGAATCCGTGTCTATCCGTGTTCATCCGTGGTTAAACGTTCTGGTTCTGGATCTACCGGAATTTCTTCAGCCGGGTCTCGACGTCGTTCCGCAGGCGGTCGATCGCGCCGAGGGTGAAGGCGACGGGGTCGAGCGCGGGGTCCGCGACCAAGGGGGAGAGGTCCAGCGCCCAGGTGATGCCTGCCATGCGGTCCGTCGCATGGGATGTGTGATAGGTCGCGTTCGCCGCGCGGCGGCCCGCGGCGGCGAGGTCGTAGCGCTTGCCGCCGCTGATCTGGGAATCAAAGACCTTGAGCAGCTCCGCTCCCAGCTCCGGCCGGCGGCCCGAATCGAGAGCGACCTTCTCCGCGTCGACGACCCAGTCGAGATCACGCCAGACCTCCACGCCCAGCACGCGCCGCGGACGACGGTCGGCCGGAAGCGCACGCAGCGCCTCCAGGCAGCGCCAGAGCACGCCGATGTGGGTGTCGTGCTTGTCCGCCGGATTGTGGAGATAGACGACGTCGGGTCGGCAGCCGCCAAAGATCGCCTTGAGATCCGCGACCACCGCGGCGTGACCCGAGGTCTTCACATCCGCACTGGGGTGCGCGAGCTGCAGCTGGATCGTGTAACGCCCCAGCGTGGCCGCAGCCCGCTGCTCCGTGCGGCGCACGGACTGCATCTGGTCATCGGTCAGCCGCGCATACTCGCCCGAACGGGGTGAACCCGCCCCATTCGTCACCACGACTCCGCCAAAGGCCTTCCGGTCCGGCTGGTCCAGGCAGTCGCAGATGGCGTCGTGCGCCATGATCTCGATGTCGTCCTGGTGCGCGCCCACGCAGAGGTGCGTCACTCGCGCCAGCGCCGCCGACGGGTCACTGCCATCCGGGACAAAGACATCAGCATCGGAGCGGGAGAAGGTCATGGGCATGGGTGGGGGTCGTGTAGCCGGGGTCGCTGACCCCGGTTCCGAGAATCAGCCACCGCCCAGCCAAACCGGGGTCAGCGACCCCGGCTACATCTTTTTCAGAACAACCGCGCCGGGTACTCGCCCCGCGCCACCAGATCCGCCAGCGCCGCCTGCACCCGTGGCTTGTCCTCGCGGTAGGTCACGCCGAACCACGAGGCCGTGGTGGGGCGGACCTGCACCTCCGCCTGACCGGCTGCAATCTGCGCCGATACGGCCTCCGGCAGATAGAACTCGGACTTCAGCTCGCTCCCGCGGGCCTGCAGGAATGCCACCAGCTGACGGTCGAGCGCCGCAAAGAACGCCGGCGTGAAGGCCCAGCAGTTCATCGAAACCGTCTCGTTGCCCGCGTACTTCCGGCCAGGCCCCACGTCCTCGCGCAGAATGCCCGTGTTCTCGACCACTCCGCGCAGCTGTCCATCCGGTCCCACCGTGCACACCCCGCGCGCGACCGCGCCGTTCTCGGACAGTGTGTTGGCCAGGCGGTAGCCGACCATGGCGTAGTGGGGAATTGCGGCGTGCGGATCGCGGATCGCGGAATTTTTGGCCGCGCTTGAGTGGTCAGCATTTCTTTGGCGCTTGGCCTCGGGCGTTGGGGATTTCTCCAGAAACGCGGCCAGTTGCACGAAGGCGTCGCGCCCGAAGAAATCATCGGCCCCGATGACCGCGAACGGACCGTTGAGGGCGTCGCGTGCACACCAGACGGCATGACCCGTGCCCCAGGGCTTCTCGCGCCCCGCGGGCAGGGCAAAGCCTCCGGGCAGCGCGTTGAGGGCCTGAAAGGCGTAGTCGACCGCTACCCGGTCGGCGTACTTGGCCGCGACCTGGGTGCGGAAGGCCTCCTCGAATTCGCTTCGGATCACGAAGACCACCCGCCCGAATCCGGCGCGGATCGCGTCGTACACCGCGTAATCCAGAATCGTCTCACCCGAGGGACCGACCGGGTCGAGTTGCTTGAGTCCGCCGTAGCGCGACCCCATGCCGGCCGCGAGAACAAGGAGGGTGGGTTGCATCCGAAGTGATGAAGCAGGACCGCCTCGGCGGGTGCAAGCCGGAGGGAAGAGAGCCAAAACCTGAGACCTGAAACCGGAAACTTGAGTTTCCGACCCGACAGGCTCGTCCTTGCTGACTCAGGTTTCAGGTCTCGAGTCTCCGGTTTCCATTCCTCCCTCCTGACACCCCGTTGTCAGTGCCGCCTGCTACGCTCGCCCCATGTCCAAATCGCCAAAGCCCGCCCGGGCCGACACGGTCGTCCCTGCTCCCTCTTCCCCGTCCCGTTCTCCCCGCCCCGGCACGGCGCCGCGTTGCCCGTGGGCGGACGCCGAACACCAGCATGCCTACCATGATACCGAATGGGGCGTGCCCTCGCATGATGACCGCCACCTGTTCGAGATGATCATCCTCGAGGGCGCCCAAGCCGGATTGAGCTGGTCGACCATCCTCAAAAAGCGGGAGAACTACCGGGCCGCCTACGATGGCTTCGACGCGGCCAAAATCGCGCGCTACGATGCGCGCAAGGTCGCCCAACTCCTCGCCAATCCCGGCATCGTCCGCAACAAGCTCAAGGTCGCCGCCTCGATCGGCAACGCCCGGGCCTTCCTTGCGGTGCAGAAGGAATTCGGCTCCTTCGACCGCTATCTCTGGCAGTTCGTGGGCGGGCGCCCGATCCAGAACAAGTGGACGGCCATGAGCCAGGTGCCTGTGCGGACCCCCGAGTCCGATGCGATGAGCAAGGACCTCAAGCGCCGTGGCTTTAACTTTGTCGGCACCACCATCTGCTACGCCTTCATGCAGGCCACCGGCATGGTGAATGACCACCTGGTCTCGTGCCCGCGCCACGCCGCCTGCGCCAAATTTGGCTGAGGTTTGGTGTAGCTGGCCTCGCTGAGGCCGGTCTGTTGCCGGAAAGTTGAAAATCGAACCCCGGGGTCAGCGACCCCCGCTACATCGATCTCTCTCACCGCTCAGCCCCGGCCCGCGCACCCAATGAATTTCACGCCGTTGTCACCTGCTGCGCTTTTCGCCGCTCGGCGATTCGCAGAAGCTGACGCCATGATGCCGTCACTGAGTCGTCGCTGCTTTCTCACCGTCTTCCTGTTCGCCGGCCTCGCGGCCTGCTCCAGCTGGGCGGCCGCGGACACGGCCTACGTGCCGTTCCGGGCGGACCTTCCGGCCGGTGCCGGCTACCGAATCGACGCCCGGGCGCTGCACCCAACGCAATTCTCGGTCGGCTTCCGCGAGGTCGTGGCCAAGGCCCGGGTGATCGACGCCAAGGATGCCGCCGGCCTGCGAGCCTACCTTCAGGACAAGGATGTGCCGGTCGTGATCGGACCCGGTGGCGTGCCCTACATGACCGACGGCCACCACACGATCCGCGCGCTGATCGAATCCCGCCAGGCCGACAAGACGGTCTACGGTCACATCCTCGCCAACTGGTCCGCCCTCGAGCCAACCGTCTTTTGGGAGCGCATGCGCGCCGCGAACAACACCTATCTCAAGGACGCCTCCGGCCGCGGACCGCTCGATCCCAAGGAGCTGCCGACCACGCTGCTCCAAATGCAGAGCGATCCCTACCGCGGACTCGCGTGGGGCGTCATGGTGGCCGGCGGCTTTAAGGAGAAAAAGGGGTTCTTCTTCCAGGAGTTCTTCTGGGCGGACTATTTCCGCAGCCGGGTGACATGGGACGACGCCCACGACGATGAGTTCGCGCGGGCAGTCCAGGAGGCGGTCGCCCTCGCCCGCCAGCCCGCCGCCGCCCAGCTGCCCGGCTTCCAGGACGGGGACGACAAGTAGGCCCCGGCGGCGCCGCGCCGCGATTTGAGATTTCAGGTCTGAGCTCTCCCATCGCGGCTTGAAATCGCCGCGGCGCGCTTAAGCCGCCAGCGGGTGGCAGAACTTCGCGAGCTGGCGGTCCGTCAGGCGTGAGGTGCGCTGCAGCTCGACCACCGTCTCGGGCTCCCAGAGCACCGAGCGCAGCGGGGCGAGCAGACGGACCGGGAGATCGGCATCGAGGACATTGCGCAGGATCGCCACGGTCTGGTGCGAAGCGGGCAGACCCAACCACTCCAGCACGCCAAAGAGCCCGCCGCGCTCGTGCACGACGCCAATCTCGCGCCAGCGGGGCGCCTCGGTCCCGCGCAGCCGTTCGTGGCTCGACAGGAATGCCGTCAGGGCCGGGACATCCGACAGCTCGGCGAGCAGGCCCGGGCACGCGGTCACGACCTGCAGGGCCGCGAGGCGGCCGTATTTGAAGCGCTCGAGGAAGCTCCGGACCTCGGTTGGAAAGAATTCGAGGTAGTGCGACCAGGACTCCGCGGTCAGCCGCGCGGCGGCCGAGGCAAACATCGCGTCGTCCGGCTCGACCGCGACCCAGTCATTGGCGTCCCGGCGCTCGAAGCGGACATGCGGCCAGGTCGTGGCACGGTGGAGGAGGCCCTGGTGGGACCAGAGGAGCTCGGCAAACAGGGAGGCTTTCGAACGGGCGGAACGGGTGAGGGAGAAGGTAAGGTTCATGCGATCACTTTAACGGACCGGGTGGGACATAGCTTGTCCCAGCCTAAAGAATCTGCAGATTATTTTGCATGCCCGCCGCCCGCTCCTCGCGTCCGCCTCTTGCCCGCATGCTGCGCATCCACGAGGAGCTGCGTCGCGGCCGTCTGGTGAACTGCACGAGTCTCGGCCGCGACTTGGAGGTCTGCCGCAAGACCATCGTGCGCGATCTCGCCTTCATGCGCGACCAGCTCGATCTGCCGGTGGAGTTTGACGCGCGCCTGCAGGCCTACCGCTACACCCATCCGGTGAATGCGTTTCCGACCGTGCAGGTGACCGAGGGCGAGCTGATGGCGCTGCTCGTCGCGCAGCGCGCGCTGGAGCAGTACCGGGGCACGCCGTTCCACCGCCAGCTGGAGATCGCGTTCGGCAAGCTCACGGCCGGGCTGCGGGACAAGATCTCGTTCTCCCCCGCGGACGAGCTGCGCGCGGTCTCGTTCCGCAACATCGGCCTCGGCAAGACCGACCTCGCCGTCTTCAACACCCTCAGCGCGGCCGTGCTCAAACTGCAGGTGGTCGAGTTCGCCTACAA
>CAYZCV010000049.1:13047-23098 GCA_964476965.1 uncultured Opitutus sp.
GAGCGCGAATGGCACGAGTCCCAGGCCATGCGCGACCTCCCCGACGGCGGGCTGGAGCTCACGCTCCGCTTGGGCGCCCTCGCCGAAGTCAGCCGCTGGATCCTCGGCTGGGGCGAATCCGCTGAGGTCATCGCCCCGCCGGAGCTCCGCGCGCACCTGCGCGAAACCACCCAAGCGCTGGCGGCCACGTACCGCGCCTGACGGCGCCTGCGGCGCCCATTTGAAATCTCAAATCTCAAATCTGCGATCACCCCGCCCGGCGCACGCACCAACACAATACATCAAGTAACCTATTGGGTTACTTGTTTGGACCTTTCACCGGGAGCGCGGGCCCGCTTGGTTCGAAGTGAATCGGAGCGGTCCAGCGGCTCGCTCCCCCGGAGGTAAACAAGGGCGACTCCGCAACGGCCGCTCCAAGCGACGACCGTTCGCCGCACAGCCCAGAGCCAATCCGTCGAGTAACCCAATAGGTTACTCGATGCCTTGGGTCGTGAGGGAAAATTGCGGATGGTGTGTTCGGTTTTGGACGGCGGCGGTGCTTGGTCTTATAAGGTGCTCATGAACGAAGATGCCGAACTGCTCCGGCGTTTTGCCGAAACCCACGCGGAGGATGCGTTTGCCTGCTTGGTGCAGCGGCACCTCGGGCTGGTCTTTCATACCGCGCTGCGGCGGACCAATGGCGACGCCCACCGCGCCCAGGATATTGCCCAGCAGGTATTCACGGAACTCGCGCGTGACGCCCGAACCGTGAGCAACCATCCGGTTCTTTCCGGCTGGCTCTACGTCACCACCCGCCACCTGGCGGCCAACGCCATGCGCGCCGAACACCGACGGAAACAACGCGAGGAGGTCGCGCACCGCCTCCAAGACCCGCCTCCTACCGCACCTTCCGCCTGGGACCAACTCCGCCCGGAGCTAGATGCCGTCATGGAGGAACTCAGCGCACCGGATCGTGACGCCGTGTTGCTGCGGTTTTTCGAGGATCAATCCTACGCCCACATCGGCGCCGCGCTCGACGTCTCGGAGGACGCTGCCCGCATGCGGGTAGACCGGGCGCTGGACAAGTTGCGCGGTCTCCTTGCCCACCGAGGCATCGAATCGACCGCAGCCGCCCTCGGAGCCGCTTTGGTCGGCCATGCCGCTGGCGCCGCGCCCGCTGGTCTCGCCACCACGGTGACGGGCGCCGCCCTCGGCAGCCTCACCGTCGCTGCAGCCGGCGCCGCCACGACGGGAACCCTTTGGACTTTTATGACCACGACCAAAACCCTCGCCGGCGTCGCCGGCGCCATCGCCTGCATGGGCATCGGAGCAGGACTGTATGAAGCCAGTGGATTTAGCCCGGCGGAGAAGGAGCTGGCGGAGCTCAGTGTTCAGTTGGCCCAGTCCAATGCGAAACTGATAGCGGCCACCGAAACGGCCGGTGTAGTCCAAGCAGCATCAACCATCGCTCCGAAAGCCGTCGTCGCCGGCCAAACCGCAGCCAAGGCATCTGGCCCGAACGTCTCACCTGCAGGCAATACCCTCAATCTTCTGGCCGGCGATCCTGAATACCACCGACTTTCGATGGAAATGTTCAAGGCGGACCTTCCTACCCGCCTGAGCATGATCAATCGAAAACTTGGTCTTTCCTCGGATAAGCTGGCGTCTCTGGGCGAACTGCTGACGGAACAGCAGCAGATCAACGGCGACATGATGGCCGCAGCGCGTGCCCAAGGTCTCTCGCTCACCGATCCGAACCTGCGAAAGCTGTCGACTGACCTGAATGCTTCAATCGTCCAGAGGATTCGCGATTTGATCGGTAGCGAAGCGTACGACTCCATGCTTTCCTTCAACCGGCTGAATGCTGCTCGACGGTCGGTCGATACCGTGGTCACAGGCCTGTTCTACAGCGACGATCCCCTACAAACAGCCCAAGCCGAGAAGCTCGTCGAAATCGTCCATGCGCAAACTGCCCCGGATTCACGGGAGGGGCTGCTCGCGATTCCAGGACAAACCGACTGGAACTCAGTGGCATCCCAGGCCGAATCTTTCCTGAGTCCGAGCCAAACCGAAGCGCTGCGGCGGCTGGGCAAACGCATGCAGGCGCAGACCGAACTCGCGGCCCTTCAGCAATCGCTCAACGCCCGCGCCAAGGTCGGGCCCTAAGCATACCGACAGCCCCACCGCCGCCGATTTAAAATTCAAAATCTCAAATCTGAGATCGCGCACTCAGCGCGCCGGCAGAGGCGCGGCGGCGATCGCCGCGGGCGGGGCATAGGGCTTGCCGTTGACCATCACGTTGCGGAGGTGGAAGCCGTTGACCGGGCCGAGGACGAAGGTCTCCTCGCTCAGCGTCAGGTCGAGGTTCTCGAGCGTGATGTTAGAGATCGTGTCGATCTCGTTCGGGCGCAGCGCGCCCATGGTCCGGTAATTCCCCTTCACGTTGCGGATCGTGATGTCTTTCACATGCGACGGAGACGGTGGCTGGCCCTTGGTGTCGAAGAACTGCAGCCAAGGCTCGACCCGGAGGATGCGACCGGTGCCGTTGACGGTCACGCCGTCAATCACGATGTCGGAATAGTTCTGCGGGGTATCGGGGCGGAGCTTGAGCGTGAGAAGATTGGTGCGGCCATTCACCACAATGTTCCGGACACGAACATTGTGCACGATGGTGGCCTCGCTGCCGCAGGTGATGACACCGTTGCCGTCGCCAAACTCGCAGTCCTCAACGAGGATGTTCTCCACCGGCGGGCTGTCCTTGTCCTGATCAGCAAACGGTCCCTTGCTGCCCTTGAGCGCGATGTTGTCGTCATTGACCGAGATCTTGCAGCGGCGGATGACGACGTCCTGCGAGCTGTCGATGTCGATGCCGTCGGTGCTCGGCCCGAGGATGCGGCCCGTGGTCGGGGCGCTGATGCTGACACCCTCGACGAGGACGTTGCGGCACCGGTAGAGGTGCAGGTTCCAGAAGCCGGAGTCGACCAGCGAGACGTCCTGGATGCGGACGTCGGTGCAGCGGTCGATGAACATCAGGCGGGGGCGCTCGACCTCCAGATTGGTGCAGGCGGGATTTTCCTTCCGGCGCTGCCAGAAGGCGGCCCAGAAAAGGATGCCGTTACCGTCGATCGTGCCCTTGCCGCTGATGCGCACGCCGGTGAGGCCCTGCGCATTGATCAGCGCCATCGTCCAGGGCTCGAAATGCCCCTCGATCCGCGTCTCGCGCTTGGGGTAGTCCGCAATCTGGTTCGATCCGAGCAGCATCGCGCCCTCAGCCACGTGGAGTTCGACGTTTTGTTTGAGGAAGATCGAGGCGCTGAGAAATCTCCCGCCGGCCGGGATGACGACCACGCCGCCGCCCGCCGCCTCGGCCGCGTCGATCGCGCGCTGGATCGCGGCCGTGTTGAGCGTCTTGGCGTCGTTGACCGCGCCATAGTCCGTGATGACAAAGCGGGTCGCCTCCGCGCCCGCCGCTGAAGCAGTCGCGACAGCCAACGCGAGCAACGCGAAACCGGTGCGACCAAGCACCTGCGTGAAACGAGGGAGGAATGGCATGCGCCAAGGAGCGAAAAGCGGGGCGCCGAAGACGAGAAAAAACGCCTGTCGCCAACCCCAGGCAGGCGGGCCATCAGCAGTTACCGTAAAGTCACACGCGACACGGGATCACCGGTTGACCCCTCCTCGTGATCGGCGGATACGTGTTTTCAGGCCCCTCCACAACCCCTCCCTCGCGTGAAACCCATCCCGCCCCCGCTTTACCCTCTCAATCCGCACGCGGCCATGAGCCGGCGCTCGTTTGTGACCGGCACAGCGTCGTTCGTCGCCGCTGCCCTGCTGTCCAACCGCGCCCTCGGGGCGACACAGAGCAATCCCACCTTTGCGTCCTATCCCTTCACCCTCGGCGTGGCTTCAGGCGATCCGGAGCCCGATGGCGTGGTGATCTGGACGCGCCTCGCGCCCAAGCCCCTCGAGGGCGGCGGCATGGGGCCTGAGTCCGTCCGCGTGTCCTGGCAGGTCGCCGAGGACGAGGCCATGACGCGCATCGTTCGCTCCGGGACGGCGGTGGCCAATGCCAACTGGGCCCACTCAGTCCACGTCGAGGTCGAAGGGCTGCGCCCCGACCGCTGGTACTGGTATCGCTTCAAGGCCGGGACCGAGCTCAGCCCGATCGGCCGCACGAGGACCATGCCGGCGGCCAACACGATGCCGGAGCGCCTGCGTTTCGCGATGGCCTCCTGCCAGAAATACGAGGACGGCCACTATACCGCCCTCGCCCATCTGGCGCGCGAGGACATCGATCTCGTTTTGTTTCTGGGCGACTACATTTACGAGAAGGGCACGACCGCCGGCTCTGTCCGCCCGCACCCGACGCCCGAGATTTTCACGCTGCAGGACTACCGCGATCGCTACGCCCTCTACAAGATGGACCCGGCCCTGCAGGCTGCGCATCAGGCGGCGCCATGGGTCGTGACATGGGACGATCACGAGGTCTACAATAACTACGCGAACGACCTCCACCAGTTCCCGGCGGAGAACCCTCGCGACACCTTCCTCAAGCGCCGCGCTGCGGCGTACCAAGCCTACTTCGAGCATCAGCCGCTCCGGCGGAGGAACATGCCGAAGGGGCCCCACATGAAGCTCTACCGGACGATCTCAGCCGGTCGCCTGGCGGCCTTCAACGTGCTCGACACGCGTCAGTACCGCACGGACCAACCGCAGGGCGACGGCGCCAAGCCGCTCAATCCCATCCTGATGGATCCGAAGGGCACGTTGCTCGGCAAGCCGCAGCGCGACTGGCTCTACAAGACCCTCGATCGCTCCCCCAGCGCCTGGAACGTCCTCGCGCAACAGGTCATGATGCAGCCCAACGGGCGCGGCACGCCGCCGCTCTACAGCATGGACCAGTGGCCGGGCTATGAGTTTGAGCGCCGGGCGGTGCTCACGCGCCTGCGCGATGCGAAGATCCGCAATCCCGTTGTGCTCACGGGCGACATTCACACCAACTGGTGTAACGCGCTGACCTCCGACTTCGACCGTCCCGATGGTGCGATCGTCGCATCGGAGTTCGTCTGCACCTCGATCTCCTCCGGGGGCAATGGCGTCAACCAGCCGGAGGGCGTGGAGCGCATGTACGCCGCCAATCCCGGGGTGAAGTACTTCAACAATGAGCGTGGCTATGTGCGCTGTGAGGTCACGCCAACGCAGTGGCGCACCGACTACCGCACCGTCGAATACGTCACACGGCCCGGCGCGCCGATCCAGACCCGGCGCACCTTCGTGGTGGAATCGGGCCGCCCGGGTCCGCAAGCGGTCTGAGCCGGACGTCAGCCGAGGACCGAAAGCCGCGCACCCGTTGATCGGCGTGCGCAGCGGAGGTGAAGTCGTATCCCTTTACATGATACCCCGTGCGGCTGCGACGATCTCGTCGACCTCGGGGCGCTCCTTGTAGTTGTCGCGCATTAGCTTCGCCCGGATCACACCCTGCTGGTCGAGGAGGAAGAGCACCGGATGAGCCACGCCCGCGGCGCGTCCCTTGGCCTCCTGGTTGCGGATGCCGTAGGCGTCGATCGTCTTACTGCCGACATCGGCCAGCAGCGGGAAGGTCAGGCCGTGCTTGCCCATCACGCGGGTCAGCGTTTCCGGGGTATCGTAGCTGATACCCACAAGCTGGACGCCCGCGCCCTGAATCTTCGCGAGATTGGCCTGCAGATCCTTCATCTGCTCACGGCAGTAGGGGCACCAGTCGGCCGAGCGATAAAACGCGAGAGCGACCTTGCCCTTCGCCAGCAGGCTCTGGAGGGACACGTCCTTGCCCGCGGCGTCCTTGAGCACGAAGTCAGGCGCCTTGGCCCCGACCTGCAGGCCGGGTGTCATCATGGCCATGCCGTCCGCCTTCATGGGCTTCATTTCCGGCTTGGCGTTGGACATGGCAGATTGGGCCAAAGCGAGGGGCGCCGAGAGGAGGAGGCTCGCCACAAGGAGCGAGCAGGCGGTTCGGGAGGGGATCATGGAGGGAGGGTGTCGGGAATTCGACCCGCGCCCCGGCGGTCAGCCGGAGGGAAGCGCGAGGTCTGCAGATTGAGACGCGGTGCGGCGCAGCTTATTCCATCTGAGGCTGAGGATGCCGGGGTGGCAGAACCCGTTCCGTCCTCGGGGGGTGCGTCGGGCCCGGCGCTCAGAGGCCTGCGAGGATCAGCGGCACGAGATCGTCGACCTCCGCCGCGGCGTGCCGGGACTTCAACGCGGCCGCCAGCCCTTCCTGGCGCGAACCATCGCCGGCGTAACGGTCGAGCCAAGCATACGCGTCACGCATCAGGGCGAAGGTGGCCGCATAGGCCGACCGCGTACCCAGCACGCTCGCGTGGCCTTCGATGAACACCTCAGCGTCAAATGCCTCCAGCCGGTCAATCAGGGGCAGCAGACGTGCCCGCGTGTAGTGCCGCGGGCCGTGATAGAGGTCGTCGCACAGGCAATCGCCGAGAAAAAGCAGTCGATCCTCCGGCACATGGATCACGCAGGCGTCCTCCGCGTGGTCCCCGCCGACGTGCACGATCTCGCAGCTGACGCCGCCGAGGTCGAGCCGGTGGGATGATTCCACCCGAACATCCGCCCGACGAAGCGTCAGCGCCGCCCTCTTCGCGTCGGTCAGCTCGCGCGGGATGCAGTCAACGGTGAAGGGAATCTCGTGTCCGGCCGCGACCAGCCCGGGCAGGCCCGCATCGCGGTAGTCCCAGGTCGCCATCTGCGCGAGCCGTGCATCGGTCCCCGCGCTGGCGATCACCGGGCACCGGAAGGCCGCCAGGCCAAACACGTGGTCCCAGTGGGCATGCGTCAGCACCACCTCGGTCGGGGGACCAACGCCCTCCGCCGTCAGCGCCGCGAGGAACTCGGCCGCATGCGCCGGCGACGCGCCGGCATCGAGCACCGCCACGCGGCGCGTACCGACGACCGCGCCAAGCGAGGGCCGGTCGCGATACGACTCGGGAGTGAACCACCAGACATGCGCGGAGGCCCGCTGAAGCGTGCAGGGTGCGGGGGCCGAAATCGAGCTCACGTCGGGCGATCCTGAGCCAGGCCCTTGGGCTTCGCCTTCTTCTGGTCGCGCGCGAGGCCGTTCGTGCGCAGCTTTTTTGCGAGCTCCAGGGAGCGCTTGATCCGAGTGGATTCCTGCTTGGCACTGGAAACGTAGTAGGCGAGCGAGCGCTTCAGGCCGACCGTGAACCCGTCCCACCGCTGGCGGGCGGCGTCATCCTGCGCGAGCACGGCGAGCCATTCCTCGGGGAGATCGAGTTC
The DNA here is from genome assembly GCA_964476965.1 of uncultured Opitutus sp. GTDB lineage: Bacteria > Verrucomicrobiota > Verrucomicrobiia > Opitutales > Opitutaceae > CAMAXB01. Next base: position 20,317 of record CAYZCV010000049.1, read on the forward strand.
ATCCGGGGTTGGGTCCGGCGAAAGCTCAAGGCGGGCCATCGACTTCAGGGTGAGGCCGATCTCCGTCATCAGGGGCCGACCCACGAGCAGAAAACTCCCGCCATCGGCGTGGTTCTGGAGGGCGCGCTTGACCGGGTGGCCGTTCACCGTGCCGACCAGGCGGCGGACCTTGGCCTTTTTCCAGGCGGCGGCCGCTTCGTCCGGCACCGGGATGAGGTGGGTGACGCCCAACGCGGTTTCGTGCCGGACCACCGGGGCCGTGAATCGAAAGACGAGCTTAGCCTGCGCCATGACGCCCATGACGCCAAGGACCGGGGCGGTGTCGAATCGAAAGCGGACACCCCCGCCCAAAGAAGTGCCGAGGCTTCTTGCGAATCGTCCCGGGCCGTCCACGCTTCCGCCATGCTCATCGCGGTCCTCGTCATCCTTGCCCTCGCCCTCGGTGCCGCCGTCTGGATCCTCTGGCCCTATGTCTACATCCGCCGCAAGGACTGCTGCGGCAAGGGCTGTGGCTGTCTCTTTCCGGTCAACAAGCCGCCGCTGTCCAAGCGCGAGCCCTGAGCGCGATCCCCGGCAGCAGCCCGGGACCACGGGTCCGCTGATGACCCCGGTGCGGGCGCTGCTAAGCCTCCGCCCCCAGTCAAAAAATCTCGCCTGACCGCCGGGAAGACACCGTGCTGGTCGAAAACCCAACCGATGAGCCACCCCAAGTACGGCAACACGTACGCCAGCGAGCGCGAACTCGCCCCGCTGCGTCCCCTCGCCGCCCGCTTCCCGAACATCGATGCAGCGATGACCGAGATCGCCCGCCTTTCCGCGGTCCAGACCCTGCCCAAGGGCACGGTCCATGTGATCAGCGACATCCATGGCGAGGACCAGAAACTCCGTCATGTGATCAACAACGCCTCGGGCTCGTTGCGCCCGCTGGTCGAGCAGGTCTTCAAGGATCGCCTCGGGCCCGACGAATTCCAGAAGTTCATCACCCTGATCTTCTATCCCGGCGAGGTCATCCAACACCTTGAGGCCGAGCCGCGCACGGCGGCGGAACTCGAGGCCTATGCGGTCACCACCCTGCGCAACCTCTTCGAACTGGTTCGCATCCTGTCCGCCCGCTACAGCCTCAAGCGCGCGATGGAGATGTTCCCGGGCGAGTACCGCGAGCTGCTCGCCGAGATGCTCCACGAGCCGACGACGGAGCGCGGCGCGGAGTTCTTCGCCGCCATCGTCCGCGAGCTGGCCCAGCGCGGCCGCATCTGGCGCCTGATCCACGTCACGGTCCGCCTCGTCCGCAATCTCGCCATCTACGAGCTCATCATCGCCGGCGACTGCTGGGACCGCGGTCCGCGCGGCGACCGCGTGGTCGACTACCTGCAGCAGCAGCCGAATGTGTCCTTCGTCTGGGGCAATCATGACGTGGCCTGGCTCGGCGCCAGCCTCGGGCACGAGGCCCTGATCGCGCATGTGCTGCGCGTCTCGCTCCGCTACCGCCGCCTGGGCCAGGTCGACGAGGGCTACAGCATCCCGTGGACGCCGCTCGAGTACCTCGCCAACACGGTCTACGCCGACGATCCCGCCACGCCCTTCCTGCCGAAGCGCGACGGCACGCGGCCAAAGCCGCTCGTCGCCCGGATGCAGAAGGCCGCCGCGATCATGCAGTTCAAGCTCGAGGGCCAGATGATCGCGCGCCACCCCGAGTGGGCGCTCGAACACCGGCGCCTGCTTCACGGCATCGATCTCGAAAAAGGGACCATCACGGTCGACGGGATCGCCTACCCCCTCCGTGACACACGGCTCCCCACCCTCAATCCGGCCGATCCCTACGCGCTTTCGCCCGAGGAGCGGATCTGCATGAACCGGCTGCGGCACTCGTTCACCAACAGCCTCAAGCTCGGCGACCACATGCGCTGGCTCGTGAGCCGCGGTTCGATGTTCCTGCAACGCGACGACCACCTGATCTTCCACGGCTGCGTACCGGTCGACGAGCAGGGCGGCTTCCTGCCCATGATCATTGACGGCGAGGCCTGCCGCGGCCGCGCGATGTTCGAGGCGATCGAGAAGCTGCTGGTGCGCGTGATCGACCGCCCGGTCGAGCCGGACCTCGACCAGCTCTGGTACCTGTGGAGCGGGCCGCTCTCACCGCTCTTCGGCAAGGATCGCATCACCACGCTGGAGCGCGACTTCATCGCCGACGCCGAGGCGCATCACGAGACCAAGAATCCCTATTTCAACCTGATCCATGACGCCGCGTTCTGCGAAAAGGTCCTCACCGAGTTCGGCGTGGATCCGGCCCGGGGCCTGATCGTCAACGGCCATGTGCCCGTGAAAATCGAGAAGGGCGAGGATCCGGTGAAGCGCAGCGGCAAGGCGATCACGATCGACGGCGCCTTTTCCGAGGCCTACGGCGACCACGGCTACACGCTGGTGCTCGAGGCCGACCGGACCTTCCTCGCGTGTCACCACAGCTTCGAGTCCGTTGAGGCGGCCATCCGGGACGGCGTGGACATCATCCCCAGCATTTCGGTCGTCCGCGCGTGGAATCCCCCGCGCCGCATGGCCGACACGGAGCGCGGCGAGCAGTTCCGCTTCGGCATCGAGCAGCTCGAGCGCCTGATCGAAGCCTACCGCAATAACGACCTGCGGCAGTCGCCCGTCCGCTGATGCGGACGGGCGGATTTTCGATTCTCGATTTTCGAATTTCGATTTTGTAGGCAGGCGCAGCCGGTCATTGGTCATTGGTCATTGGTCATTGGTCATTGGTCATTGGTCATTGGTCATTGGTCAT
>CAYZCV010000049.1:23198-23313 GCA_964476965.1 uncultured Opitutus sp.
TGGTCGCCTGGCCAACTGGACTCTGCGCGGAAACCGGGTAGCCTACCCCCAATCCCATCCGCCTATGCGTCGCTTTCGATCATTTGCCCTGCTCGTTGCTGCTCTGGTCACGACG